>CAZECW010000146.1:0-49840 GCA_964510585.1 uncultured archaeon
CCCCCATGAGGGTGCCAACATAGACGCCGTTCCCTTGAGGGAAGGGCGTGTTAACTGGGTGATGGCACACCCATTGCTTCGAAGGCTCCCGATGAGCCAGAAGCAAGAATCTCCCGACTTTAGTCGCGGAGAGTGTCAAAAATCTCCACAAAAATAGATAAACTCAAAAACAAAGTAGGGGCAATAATCGCCATCGGGGGAGCACCAGGAGCGGAAGGAACTATCATGCCCGCGCTCGCCAGTTTCTTCAGCTTCCTCGGAATCCCAGTCATAGACCAAATGCTTGTGTACTCTCACGGGCCAGGAGAAATTCTACTCCACGAAGACGCCGTTGAAAAGGCAAACCAAATAGGAAGAGAACTCGTAGAAGCCCTCCAAGACAACCAAGCCAAAACCAAATACATGGAAGGGGCTGGGGTTTGTCCAGTTTGTCACCAAAACTTCCTAGTCTTAAAGGATGGCGTTTTGGAGTGTGGTCTCTGCCACATCAAAGCAACCCCCAAAATAGAGGGAGGCAAACTCATTCTGGAATTCGGCAAAACAGGATTGAAGAAGGGGGAAGAAATCCAGAGGGCAATAGCGGAACACATCGAAAATCTTTCAGAGACAGGAGTAAAGTACATTAAGCTCAAGGATGAAATCGATAAAAGAAAAGAAAAATACAGAAACTTCCCAGTAAAAGAGGCGAAACCCCCATCCTAGAAGAAAATAGGGGCCAATTAAACACGATTTGCGATGGCAGCATCTCCTCATTTTACCCTAAGTTTAAAGCTGCAAATCTAGAACATTTGAATGATTTTTGTGGAGGAGGCTGTTTGGAACACGTGTTCTCAAAACCTGAAGCAAGGAACCTCTGCAAAATCATTCAATAATACCCAACGACTCAACCTCCCAAAGTGATGAGGAAGGTCAAAAGGGCTGGGGAATATTCACAGAAGAATTTAAACCCTAAAAAGGGTGAAGAGGAGGTGAATTGAAGGCTTGCCACTGTAATAAGACTTTTATTAGAGGTTATACGTCTAATACTTTAAGACGTTTATTATTAAGTTATAGCATAGGCATTCTTGGAGGATGCGTTGAATGGGATGGAAACCAGTAACAATATTAGAGTGCCTTTTTCCACTATTGTTTTCGATTTTGGTGGTGCAGAACCTCTCATCAACCTCTCCAGGAATGGAATATGAAGATTTTGGTGGCAATTGCCTATGGCTGAGAAGATTTATGAGCAATGATGGGTAAGAGGGTTGAAAATGCATAGTAGAAGGAATACTAAGGGTATAATTGGGAGCTTACTGGGAATCGTGGTGTCGATTGCGGGTTTTGTGTGGGTTACGACTGTCATAGTTTTTATGTCGGATCTTATGAGCTATGCGGCCCTGGTAAACTTTATAGCGGGTTTTCCTATCCCCTTTTTCGGCTTGTCTATTTACAATGGTCTAATCGTCGGCTTAGCGGTGCCCTACCCTAATTCAGTAAAGTGGCTTGTGGTGGTGTCAATTTTATTTGTGGTGCTCTTGGTTGAGTTCGGTGCTATGATGGGTCTAGGTTTTAGAAGTTATGGTCGGTCAGAGTTTTCGGCCTTCGGTGCTACTGTTATTCTCAAGAGGGGAATTGAAAGCTCGCTCTACTTGGCGTTTAGCTTAGTTGGAGCATTAATCGCTGGAGTTATAATCCTTGCTGGTGTGACACTCCGAAACACAATTGTTTATAATTTTTTGAGGATACAAGGTTTAACAGAGATATTTACACCAATACGCATACCTGAGTTCCTGTGTGCTTGGGTTGGGCTGGCGGTTCTAGGCGTGGTGCTAATTGCACTGGGTGCTGCAACTGTACGTGTAAGGGATTTGGTTGACTGGAGGGACTTGGCTACAGTTGCTGGGGCATTAAGCATAATGGGCGGGGTGGTATTTGATCTACACCTCCTCGTAGGTATACTTTATTCTATGCAATTAGCTTCTTTCTGGAATCAGCTTTGGATAGCCTTGTTTTACCCTATGGGTGCCAGCATGACTAGTGCGGTTCTCAGTAGTTTTGAATTCTCCAGCATACTTTCAATAGTGGGCTTCGGTATTCTACTGGTGGTGTCAGTCCTCTGGACAAGAATTTTCCTGGCCCCTACTTTCAACAAATAAATAAATCCATTTTTTTCTCCTTAAGAAGAGAACAATTAATTTCTATAACAGAAATTTGGGGAAACATTGTATAACCATCCAAAAAATAGGTTTTCCTTTTTTATGGTCGCCTCTAAGATTAGGTTTTTAAGTATAAATCAGATAGATTTAAACCCAAAGGGTTTTCAGTGACCCGTTTAAAAAAAGGGTGTATTTTGGAGGATGGATTGGATGAAATGGCAGCTACATTCAATCAGTCTTTAAGCCCTTGATATAAAGAGTAAAGTTATGAGGTGGTTGGAAAAGTGTCGGGGAAAAAGGTTTCTAGTTTAATTGGGGGAATATCTGGTGCGGTTGCAGGAGGCGTAGGCATACTATGGTGTTTACCGCTTTGGAACTTCATATTTGCCATCAACAATTACCATAATGCATTGACACTCTCTTGGACTTTTTTAGCCCCTTATCCTTCGACGACGTATTTGGCTTGCATAGGTTTAATATCAACTATAATGGTTCCGTATCCGTCAAACACTATGATTCTAATGTTCTCCTCCCTGTTAGCGGTACTATTGATTGTTTTTGGTGTTTTGACTGCACGTGGCTTTCACAGTTCATTTTTGGAAGGTGAGGACGCTTCCGGAACTTTTCTCGCGGTTGTGGGTTCTAGTTTCAGCGTAGTTTCGGGAATACTTATCGTCTTGGGTTTTGTGTTGCAGAAAACTGTGTTTGAAATTAATTATTGGATTGCCTATGGGGTTATAGGGGTCACTCCGCTAAGACTTCCAGTAATCTCACTGGTTTGGCTGGGATTAGTCTGTCTAGGTATTGCCATGATTGGTCTGGGCTGGATAGGCATAAGCTACCGTGAGCGGCATGGTCAGAGGATCCTTTATCTAGGTGGAGTTGCAAGCACTGTGGGAGGACTGGCTTTACTGCTTCACTTCCTTCTTCTAGTGTTCCTTCCCATCCATAACATATTCGTACCAGGATATTTCCAAACCGCAACTTTCGGAACTACACTACCAAATACAGTCTTAGAAGGAGTAATTATGGGATCAATACTTTCCCAAATCTTGTGCATAGTGGGATTCAGCCTATTGTTAGTGGCCTCCATTCTCTGGATACGGGCTTTCTCAGCCTCCAGCAAACATAAGTGATATTCCCCACTCCCACAATTTTTATCTTTTTTTGCTGGTTTAACTTGATTTCTTGTAAAGAGGGCGGGGTTTGTTTTAAATTTTTTCTTTGGGAGTTAGGTTTGTTGTGTTTTGACCTAGATTTTAGGTTGGGTAGTTTATTCTTGGAAGAATTCTTGTATCATTTTTTCTATGGTTATAAATGGGGAGTGGGAGCTTATGGGTATGGTTCTTTGGGCCAGCCAGGATGCTAACCGGCTTTGATTTGTGCGGTAGGTGTATCTGCTGTCGAGGAGTATTCCTATTGCGTAGTCATTTTTGTGTCTCCACACTCTGCCCAGTGATTGGTTTACTGCGTTGAATGCTTGGTCAAGGTACCATGTGGTGCCCATTCCCTTCTGTTTCTTTTCATAGTATTCTCTTTGCGCTTTTATTCGGGGGTCTTGAGTATTGGGGTAGGGTACTCCAACGAGTATTGCTGCTCGGCCTGTTTCGTCTGGGAAGTTTAGTCCTTCGCTGAGTTTTCCCCTCACCACTGCGAATAGTACTGCCTTATTTTTAGAGGCTTCTTTGCAATACATGTCTGCAAGAACCGGTTTGCTTCCCCTAGTTTCGAAGAATGCTGGGACCTTCAATTCGTCTAGTATCCCGTTTTTTTCCCACAGCTCAAGCATGCTTTCCATAAGTTCATATGAGGGGAAGAAGACTATGGTTCCGTTTGGAATAACATTTACGAGTGCGGTTATGGTTTTTCCATAGTCGATTATGGTTTCTTTGTCTTCTCGAAGCTCGTATTTTGTGGTGAGTGCTTTTTTGTTTAGTCCTCGACTTATGCTGAGAATCAAAATATTCTCCTCAGGTATTATTGTGGGGTAACTCTGTAGGAATGGGGCCTCAACTCCTAGTCTTTGCGCGGTTCCTTTTAGGGGTGAGAGAGTGCCGCTCGTTAGTATGACTGTTCTGGGATTTTCGCTTAAAATTTGGTCGAAGGCAATTTTGGGCTCTAAGCAGAGCCACTCCAATTGGGGGTTTTTCTTGTATCTCAGGTTCCATACTCCAACATAGAACTGTTCGCCGGACTGTAGGAAGTTTTCGAAGAAGTGGTACACCCAGTAGGTTCTCAGCCTATCCAGTATAATTATTCTTCCACGTAGAGCTATTAATTCGCGCTGAATGTTTAAAATAATAGGCCAACTGTCAAGGAAGTTCTTTATCCGCTCCCTTGTTACTCCGTGTTCATTCATCTCATTTAGAATGAGTTCTCTGGTTAAAAGTTCCTCGTCTTTAAAATCTGCATGGTTAAAGAATCTGAGAAGGAAGGCAAGAAACATCTCAATGTCTGAAGCCCATGGACGACTGACCTCTTTTATTTCGTCTAGAGCCTGTTCAACTGTGAGGTGGGATAGGGTGAAGGACACGGTGTCTTTTAGGAAATCTTCCATGTTATGCGCTTCGTCCAAAACCACTATCTGGTTCTGATAGTTAGAATCAATAAACAGGTAGTTGTAGGCCCCTATAACCACCTTGTAAATCTGGGCGAGTAGCCTCGCAAGATAGTAGGGGCACACCTTGTGTTCCAAGCCGTATTGAAGAAGGCTCTCTACACTAGCCAGAGTAGGCGCATCTTTGGGAATGATTGAGGGGATTTCAATTTCCCCCATCTCAGATTTGCAGTAAAGATCCATCCCTGAAGGGAGACGCTCATTACTGGTCAGGTTGACCTCTGGTCGGGAGGAAGCGATTTCTACAAGGCTCCTATCATCCTCCAAGCTTCTAATCCGGGAAAGACAGGTTTCACTAGCATAAAAATAGTCATTGGAGCGTCTCAAATCCTCATCCAAGCAGAGCTGAACACGAGACCCCCTAACTACACCCGTTATACTGTGTCCCAGCTCGTTAATCTTTTCCAACTCGTAAGCAACCTGCCTCATCTGAGCGTGGGTTCTGGAGTAGTAGAAAACGCGGTAAGGGGTGCCAACAGTGGCCGCAAGTATGGCAATGGTTTTACCAAAGCCGGTGGGGGCCTCCAGAAAACCTATTCCCCCCTTCTCAACCAGTGATGCCACATCCCTCATGTACATTTCCTGCTGGGGATAAGGTGTGTAGGGAAAATAGGTTCTTATCTGTTCACTTATGCTTTTAGTGGCGTCTTCCTTCAAGAATAACCCTCAAAACAAATCTCAGTAGAACAAGATATAAGAATTACTATGACAAAATATACTACCTACATCTAAAAATAATTCCAGCCAATTGGGTTGCTGGAATATTTGTTAGTTAAGGGTGTCTGTTTTGGAAAAGGTTTGTGTGGCTCTTGGAGGCAACGCTATTCTCAGGTACAAGGATAGGGGCACTGCAGAGGAGCAGTTTGAAAATGTTAGAAAAACCGCCGAATACCTGGTACGCCTGATTAGGGATGGTTTCAAAATAATAATAACGCATGGAAACGGGCCCCAAGTGGGTGATATACTGATTCGAAATGAGAGATGTTCCGATATTTTGCCACCAATGCCTCTGGATGTGCTTGGAGCTGAGAGCCAAGGTATGATTGGATATATGATTCAACAAGCGATGCGGAATGAGCTGAGAAGGGCAGGACTAGACATTCCCGTTATTACCATTGTGACGCAGGTGGTGGTTGATAAGAATGATCCAGCGTTTAAAAATCCTGAAAAGTTTGTGGGTCAATTTTACACAGTTTGGGAAGCTGAAAAAATGAAGAAAGAGAGGGGCTGGATTCTCAGGGATGATGCTGGTAGAGGTTACAGACGAGTTGTTCCCTCCCCTAAGCCAATATCCATAGTGGAGATCGACACCATAAAGAGGTTATATGACGAGGGGATTTTGGTTATAGCAGCAGGTGGGGGTGGGATACCTGTTGTGGTAGGTGAGGAAGGTAGACTTCAGGGAGTGGAGGCCGTAGTTGATAAAGATTTGAGCGCAGAAAGGCTGGCCACCAGCATTGGGGCGGATACACTATTAATTCTTACCGACGTGGAGGGTGTTGCCATAAACTTTAGAAAACCAAACCAGAAATTCCTTAAGGAGATGAGTATAGTTCAGGCAAGGGAATACTTGGAACAGGAACAGTTCGGAAGGGGAAGTATGAGACCTAAAATAGAGGCCGCGGTGAAATTCATAACAGAGGGAGGAAAAAGAGTAATAATATCGTCTTTGGAACAGGGAGAAAAGGCACTGAAAGGCGAGGCAGGAACACTAATCCACATTTAAAAATCTAGAAGCAATAACTATTCTTAATCTCTCGACCAACAATCTACTTCTAAGAGAGAAGTGAGGAATATAATTTTTTATCCCAGAACGTATTTTAGTGTTAATAACAATGCTATTCCTATTAGAAATATGGCTATGGATGCCAGTGACCTTTTTAAATTCCGTTCTTTGTGGAGTTCAGGGATTAGATCTGAACAAGCTATGTATATGAAACCCCCCGCTGCGAATGCCAAAACAGAGTATACGATGCGGGTGTAGTCTCCCGTTATCACAGTGTCTTTTAATAAAAAGTATGTGATGAGCGCCCCAACTATTGCTGTTAGGGCGGAGAGAAGATTGTAACCCAGGGCCTTAATCCTCCCAAATCCGCCATATACCAATACGCCGAAGTCTCCGATCTCTTGGGGTATCTCGTGTGCAAGAACTGCTAGTGTAACTACTGCCCCCAGGTTTATGTTTATCATGTAGCTAGCCGCTATAAGCACTCCGTCTATTAGGTTGTGTATTCCGTCGCCAATAAGGTTCAGGTAGGTGAATGGATGAATGTCGCAAACTCCTTCATGGCAGTGGCGCCAATAGATAACCCGCTCTAGCAGGAAGAAGGAAGCAAAGCCCACTACCAGTAAAATTGAGAAACTCAGAGGCTCTAGGTTTTCAACAGATTCGGGTAAAATGTGGAAAAAGGCTCCACCCATTAGGGCTCCAGCAGCAAAGGCTATTAGGAAAAAGAGGATCTTATCCAAAAAAGACCTATTAAAGGCTAGAGTGAAAATCCCCACCAGTGAAACTAAACTAACGATAACAGTACTTACAATAATAAAAGTTAAAGTGAAATACATACACAACCACCCAAACTGGCAAAACGTCATCACGGATTTTGAGGTTTTCATAGAGGAATTTAAAATTTTTCGGTAGCTATTTACCGAAAAGCCAAACTACACTGTACTTTGTCTATTTTAAGAATACCCATTGCTTTTTCGGGTTTTAGCCCTTCTTCCCTACTTTTTGTATTATCCTGATGGCCTTTTCCACTGCTTCCTTTGCTGTTGGAGCCAATATTCTGACCATGGCTTCCTTGCCGATTCCACCGCGGTCAAATATAACATCGGGCACACGGCCTATGGATGTAATTGCCCTGTTAACGCCCCACGGCAAACTTTTGCCTTCCTGCTCTTTAATCTCCGCTGGCTCTTCGTCTCTATTAAAAGTGGAAACTACCAGATCCAGTTCTACGCAAGCATTGATTATTTCCTCAGAATACTTTATGTTAACCGCAGCTCTCATGGTTGGGTCGTGTTCCATCACTGCCAGGATGATTCTCGCTATGTGGCTGGAGGAGCCGAATTTGATGCATCCTAAGGGCTTCGCCCGTCCGTGATAATTCATTATTCTCCCATCCACCGCTGCTATGTCCCCTACGTCTTTAGCATTTGGTAAAGCCATACCCACGTTTGTCCTCACCTCTGGAATGAATTCTCCAAAATTGGGTGAGGATTCCATCATTGCTACTGCTGCGTCCAAATCTTGGACAACCCTCCACTTCTCAGCATCTATTTCAAGCCAATAAGTAGGGTTAACTGGTTTTCTTCCTCCTCCCACCATTACTGGATGCCCAACCGCCTCATCAATAAATTTCTCCGCGTGGAACACTGCGTCTGCTGGCTCGCAGCCTTTAGCTATGTATGCTGCTATAGCTGCAGAAAAGCTGCAGCCGCTTCCGTGAGTTCCGGGTTCTTCGATTCTGGACTTCTCAAAAAGTTTTATCTTTCCTCCGCAAAACATTACGTCCACTACGGTTTTACCGGTGGCTTCCAAGTGTCCTCCCTTAATCACCACCACCTCTGGGCCGAGGGTTGAAATGACACGCGCCGCCTCCTCCATATCTTTAACCGAGTTAATCATAGTATCAGCTATTACCGAGGCTTCAGTAACATTTGGGGTAACCACTTGGGATAAGGGAATGAGATTTTTTACAATCATTTTTTCAGCAGCCGGAGTAACCAGCCTGTCGCCAGAGCCCGCCCAGATTACGGGGTCCACCACCAAGGGAAAGCCATGTTCATTTATTTCATTGCAGACCAGCTTTATTACTTCTGGTTCATAAAGCATCCCAGTCTTAGCTGCGTCCACTTCTATATCGTCGGCTACCACATCGATTTGAGCCATTACAATTTCTGGGGGAATGGGGTGGATGTCTCGCACAAATAAGGTATTCTGGGCGGTAATTGCTGTGATGGCGCAAGTTCCGTGAACACCTAGTGCCGCAAAAGTTTTTAGATCAGCCTGGATTCCTGCGCCTCCACCAGAATCTGAACCCGCAATTGTTAGGGCTACGGGAAACTTCAAAGCCACAGCCTCCAAAAAGAGCTATTTTTGAAGTAGAAAACGTAGTTGAAACTATTAAATCTATGGCAGAACGTTGGAATAGCGTTATGAAAATTTGTGATTATCAATTTTAAGTTACACCTCATATTTGTTCACCGACTATTCCTTTTAGGAAGTTTGTTGGAGCTGTGGAATCCTTCTATTTCTCCTATTTTTAGGGAAGCAATGCTTCAAGTATAAGGGCTCTGAGTGAAGGTGAATCGTGGGGTTTTGGTCGTCTGTTTTTATGCGATATTACTTTTATAAGTGGGGGGTATGTTCCTTATTTTGAGGATGACGCTAAAATAGTTGTAAAGGTGTTGAACTGGTATTGCTTATAATTTTCTGTGGTGTACCGAGCATCGGAAAAACTCTGATTGCAAGAAGGCTGGCAATTGAACTTGAGAAATGTGGCTATCCCACTGTTGTTGTGGGGTCAGACGACATTCGTCGACTTGTTCCCGCACATGTTGAGATGTTCAACCCACAGCGGGAAGAGTTCATAAGGGAAACAACACTACACATGATAGATTATTTTCTTAGTAAGGGAAAAACGGTAATCAGTGATGATACAAACTATTACAATGCAATGCGGCGAGACCTTATAAAAATCGCAGAGAAAAACAAAACGGATTATGCCATAGTCTACATATACGCCCCCCTGGAGCTTGCCCTAAAGTGGAATAGGGAACGGGGAGAGCCCATACCCTCCGAGGTGATAAATAGGATCCATGACAGATTCGATGTTCCCGGTAAAAAGTATAAGTGGGATCAGCCTATTGCCATTATTGACAGATCCAAGGAATCAGTGGAAGATTCTGTTAAAATAATTCTCCAGAAACTCAAAGAAGGGAAACCTCAAAAGAGCGGTAAGCCCCAAGTCTTGTATAAGGCGGGCAAATCTGAAGAAATCGACCAACTTACACGCAGAATCGCTGGAAAAATTTTGGAGGAAAAAGGCGACAAGATGCTGGCCCGGCGAATAAGCGCTTTGAGAAAGGGTTTTGTTAGGGAAGCGGTTGAGAAGAATTTAACTCTGGAACAGGCTGAGAAGGAGTTCGTCAAGAAGGTAAAGAGTGTGATCAATGGTGAAAATTTCTGAATGGGTACCTCGGGATGGCGACGCAATTTTTACTAAAGAGGGATTCATTTTTTACACTATCGGATACGTTCATCCAGAGGATAGGGTAATCGCGTTTATCAAGTATATTCCCAAAGAACTTCAAAGCCATTTTAAAGTGCCTTGGCTACCCTATGAGTGGCAGCTGGGCAGCACTCCACTGGTAAGGCCAAAGAAGCTCTACTCACCCCAAATATACGCTTCCGTCATCTCCTCACTTAAGGAAATCATTCCAGATACCGTCTACTTTAACCCTTATGTGGGAAAGGAACTGGTTACGGTGCCCAAAAAGCACATTAAAGAGGTTTATGTTCCCAGCGAACGCTTGAAATACCTTTTGGAAAAGCAAGACCACGATGAGCTTGAGAGAAAAGCAGTAGAAGTCATAGGAATGCTTTCCAAAGAGTCTGGAGTGCCAGTAGAGGATTTTGGTATTCACGGCTCCATTTCTCTCCAGATGCATAACCAACAAAGCGACATTGACATTTGTATTTATGGAGCTGAGAACTTCAGAAAGGTTAAGAACGCATTCCACAACCTGTGCACCAAGGGTGTAGTATCAATTCTCCAAGTGGACGAGTTTGACCCCATTAGGCGGAACAGGGGCCTGTATCAGAACACAAGGTTTGTAATTAATGCCACCCGAAGAATTGAGGAAATGAAGGAGAAATTTGGACAATACAAGTATGAGGCCATAATGCCAGTTGAAGCCATATGTCGAGTAACAAATAATGATGAATCCATGTTTCGCCCCTCAATCTATGAGGTGGACGAATGCCAGTTAAAACAAAAAGGTAGGGTGGAAAAGCCTAGCAAAGTTGTGAGCATGATTGGGCAATTCAGAGATTTCGCAAGTGTAGGCGAGAGGATAAAAGTTAGAGGTATGCTCGAAAAGGTGGAGAACCTAAAAACAGGTGAAACCAGTTACCGCATAGTTGTGGGATCCGGAGTAGGCGAAGAATACCTTTGGCCAATAAATAGTTTACCCAGTTCTCCACTCGAAAAGATTATCAAATCCGATTAAAAGGCTGAAAAAGGCGGGGCTTCAATTTTTTAAAGGGGATGGTAAAATAATGGTGCTAAAAGTGAGGGACAAGGATGCTCCCGTTTCGCGGGAGGGTATCATATTCAGGGTTTACGGGTATGATCATCCTCCCCACGCCTGTATATGTGATGTAGAGTACGCTCCAGAAACCATATATAGAGCAGTGGAGCCCAAAGCGGTGCGCACAGGTCTCCCCCTAAAGTATTATAAGTTCTATTCGGATGGAGGGCTTAGATTTGTTCAAGAAAAATATCCCCAATACCAGTTTTTCTATGAGCCACTCCAACGCCAGCTTGTAGGAATAAAAGAGGAACAAATAGTTGAGCTCCGTAAACCTGACCAGAAGCTTAAAGAAATTTTGGAGCTGGAGCCCAAGGACAATCTGATGAGGACCCTTAGAAATGTTTTGGAATTGATTTTTAACCACTCAAAGCTTAAGCCTTCGGACTTCGGTGTTTTCGGCTCCCTCCTGCACGGCTTTTACAATTTGAATTATAGTGACCTCGACTACGTTATCTACGGTAGCAGCAAGGTTGAAGAACTTGTAGACGTTTTAGACGACCTTTACAAAGATCGGGATGGGGTGCTAAAAAACGAGTTTGATTTTTTTGATGAGAGGACAGAACAAAAAAATTGGCGGTTTGAGAACTATACCCTCAAGGAGTATGAATGGTACGAGAGGAGAAAGCGTATCTACGCCCTTCACGATTCAAAGGAGCTGGGCAGGAGGGTTAAGGTTGAGTTTGAACCCGTTAGGGCCTGGAACGAAATAAGAAATGAATATCACCCAGAGATGCGAATAACTAGAATAGGATGGATAAAGGCGAAGGCAATTATTCGAGATGACAAGGAGTCCTACTTTATGCCCGCCATTTACCCCATAGAAGTCCTAGAAATCATTGAAGGGAGGGAAGCAGACAACATTGAAAGGATAATCACTTACGTAGAAGAGTACAAAATGCAGGTTAAAAAAGATGAAAAGGTGCTGGTGGAGGGAACGCTGGAAAAAGTTGAAACACCCCAAAAAACATTCCACCAAATTACTCTAACCCACATTCCAGACAAAAGGTACTACAGGCAGGTGCTGAAAATCGCAAAATAAACAACCCTTTTTGGCAGAAAAATACAGGATGAATCACCTCTCATTTGCAGAGGGAGAATTATAATTGTTTACTTGCCCAAAATGCAGACATATTTTAGGATTTTTTATATATTCTAGAAGTACTTACTTGATTATGAGCTCGAAAATACCAAATTTTCGTGGTGGTGAAATTGGTGAAATTTTACTATGACGAAGACGCGGATCTATCAGTATTGAAGGATAAGGTCATTGCAGTTATAGGATACGGTAATCAGGGCCGCGCTCAGGCGCTAAATATGAGAGACAACCATCTCGAGGTAATAATAGGGAACATTAAAGACTCCTATTGGGACCTGGCAAAGGCTGATGGCTTCAAAGTTTATCCCATAAGAGAAGCCGCCAGCAAAGCCGATATAATATCTTTCCTTATTCCAGACGAGCTTATGCCCCAAGTTTACGAGAAGGAAATCCGAGGCGAATTATCCCAGGGAAAGGTTCTCAACTTTGCGTCGGGTTACAACATAGGTTTTGGCTTAATCAAACCCCCCAGTAACGTGGATGTGGTTATGCTTGCACCTAGAATGATTGGAAAATATGTGCGTGAACTATTCGTTAAGGGAGAGGGATTCCCCAGTTTTATAGCAGTGGAGAATGATGCCAGCGGGAGAGCCAAAGACATAGTTTTGGCTTTGGCAAAAGCTATAGGCTCCACTAGGGCGGGCGTGCTTGAAGTTACTATGGCTCAGGAGGCCTACATGGACCTATTTACAGAGCAGGGCACGGGTCCAATCATCGGCAGAACTCTGATGGCTGCCTTTCAAATTCTGGTGGAAGCCGGCCTCCCTCCAGAAGCTGTACTAATAGAGTTGTACATGTCCGGTGAACTGGGACTTGTTTTCCAGACCTTTGCCGAAACGGGAATCGCGGGACAAATGGAGTTACATTCCCAAACCAGCCAGTATGGATCAATTAGTAGGAGCTTGACCCTCAAATTCGATCCCATTGTTGAACATCTCAAGAAGGTGTTTGAAGAAATAAAAAGCGGGGCCTTCGCAGAAGAGTGGAAGAAGGAACAGGAGGCAGGATACCCCAAGTTTAAAGAGTTAAAAGAGTTATCCAAGCTTAATCCCCTAGCCCCCTACGAGAAAAAGGTTATTGAGGGATTAAGAAGGAAAAAACTGGGAAGCCCCCATAGTTCCCCCTAAAACCATGTAGTAGGAATTATACTTAGATGGGAGGATTGATGTGTGCCTGACACTATTCCAGTTCACATAGGGCTTCTGGGTCACATTGACCATGGAAAAACTCAGGTGGCAAGGGCCCTGAGTGAAGTGGTTTCTACCGCAGGACTGGACAAGCACCCCCAAGCGCAGGAGAGAGGAATCTCAATAGATTTAGGTTTCACATCCTTCCACCTAAACAGTTACTTGGTAACCCTGGTTGATGCTCCAGGTCACGCAGAACTAATAAGAAGCGTGGTGGCTGGAGCGAACATAATTGACGCTGCAATTCTTGTGGTGGCAGCTGATGAAGGCCCAAAAATACAAACCGGTGAGCACATAGTTATTCTTGAAAGTTTCGGGATCATTAGGGTGCTTGTAGCTTTAAGCAAAATGGATTTAGTTTCCCCTGAAAGACTAGAAACAGTAAAGAAACAGGTTAGAAGTATTCTTAAGGGAACCGCCTTAGAGGGGGCGCCCATAATTCCCATTTCTGCAATTACTGGCGCGGGATTGGAAGAACTCAAGAAAGCCCTTTTAAGTGTTTTATCGCCCCCAAAAAGGGAAAAGGAGGGCCCTTTTAAGATGCCCATAGACCACGCTTTTCGCATCAAAGGCGCAGGAACAGTGATAACGGGAACCATTCACAGGGGCAAAGTTTCTACTGGTGACGAAATTGAGATTATGCCCCTTAAACAAAACGCAAAAGTAAAGTCCATTCAAATCTTCAGAGAGGAAGTAAATGAGGCCCAAGCTGGAGACCGGGTGGGCATCAACATCATAGCAGGACCTGAACCCGAAAAGATTTATCGAGGATGCTACGCTGGAATGCCGGGAACCCTAAAGGTAACCAACCAGCTGATTGGAAGAATAAAGATGAATAAATTGTTCAAATATCCTCTCCACCCAGGTGTACGGGTGCACCTCACCGTGGGAATGCCCACAGTCACCGCCACTATGATTCCCTTCAAAACACTTGATGGGAAAAAAATCCTTATAGAAGAAGTGGGAAACGAAGATACTTACGACGCCTTTTTCAGACTCGGCGAAAGCGTGGTTGCAGAAGAGGGAACACCCCTACTTATTTCCCGCCTAGATCTGCCTCCAACAACCCTAAGAATTGCGGGCAGCGGAAAAGTGACCCATCCAACAATTGAACAAACAGAATTCTTTATTGAAAAAATAAAAACGGGCCGAGTAAAAATCCCTGTTCACTCGAAGGGTAGCGTGGTCGTGGGACTGGCAGAAACAAAGTATGGAGCTGAAAAACTGTTAGATGAAACTGCTACCACGGAAAAAGGAAACCGGGGAAAAGTAGTGGACACATTTGGAGGTAAAGGCGCTGTTATAATCAAGTTTGAAAAACCAGTTTCGGAAAACGAAGAAGTTTACATAAGAAAGCTTAAGCCACGTAAACTATGAGGGAGGCCTTAGTCTGAGGGAACTAATCGAAAAATACATGAAGGGACTTATCCCCAAAAACATGCTAGATAGAGGCGCTATTGTTCTGGAATCCCAACTGGATTCCCTACGCATACTATTCGAACAGAGAAATATACCTGAAGAGGCGTGGAGTGACTCCCAAATAAGGCTCCTACTAACGATTCTATCCATGATGGATACAGACAAGGATCCCCAAGCAGCCAGGGTAGGGGAAAGAGAAGCTAGAGTAGCTTCGCCCCTTGTTTCCGAACTAGCAGCTAATTTCTGCCACGGCATAGGACGCAGCGGCGAAATATACGCCCCTCAACCTAAAGCACCCGGAGCCTCAATAATGTATGCTCTAGCCAACATGCTGGCCTCTGATGCCATTCGAAGATTCGGAGCCCCAAACTTAAAATACGCCTTCCTGCTCCCCCTACCCACGGGAATGTCAATTGGACTCGCAATATCCGCTATGAGACAAAAGAGGAAAGGAAAACATGTGATCCACCCCCGTGTTGATCACAGGTCGCCCCTGAAAGCCATAGAACTTATAGGGCTGGAAACTAAAATCATCGAGGGCGAGATTAAGGGCGATGCGGTAATCGTTCCCCCAGAGAGGGTGGATGAGGCGATAGACGAGGAGACGCTGGCAATTCTGTCCACAACCACCTTTTTCCCACCCCGCGAACCCGACGATGTTAAGGAAATAGCTAAAATCGCAAAAGAACACAACATCCCCCACATAATTAATAATGCATATGGGGTTCAGAGCAGAGAAATAATGAAAAGAATAAGGTCAGCGGTAGACGCTGGAAGAGTAGACGCCGTTGTTCAGAGTACCGACAAAAACTTCCTTACACCAGTAGGTGGAGCAATAGTTGCTGCGCCTGAGAGAGAAACCATAGAACGAATCAATGAACAATATGCAGGTAGAGCCACTGCGGCACCAGTAGCACAGTTCCTAGCTGCGATACTAGCTTTGGGTATCAAAAAATACGAAAGCCTCAGAGACGAACAGGAAAAGAACAGAGAATATCTGGAGGAGAACCTCAAAAAAATCGCAGAAGAATACGGAGAGAGAGTTCTAAATGTATATAACCCCATAGCCTGCGCCATGTCACTCACTAATAGAGATCCCGCAAAAGTTGGAGGTGCACTGTATAACCTGAGAGTAACTGGACCCAGAGCATTAGGGCCCACAAGCTACGGGTCCTGCTGCAAAAAGTACCACACAGCCTACATCACAATGAATGCGGCAATTGGAACAAGAAAAGAGGACATAGAAAAAGCACTACAAAAACTGGAGGAAACCCTAAAACAAACCAGATAATTTTCAAAATAAATAAGTATAGCTAAGAGAGATTCCTCCTCCCTCGTTTTTGCGAGTTATACTCTTCGAAAGAGTTAAATTTTTTGTTATTCATTATTATTTACTGTTTCGTGACGGGAAAGGCTATGTTGTCAGCTGATGTTGACGAGTTGGTTAGGGGCTTAAGCGAAGCTTTGCGTATTGTTAAAGTGAAAGGTGAACATTTAGATCTTTTCAGGGTGGCTTATCATGCTGCTACTTCTCTAAAATCTTACTGTGTGGATTTTTCTGATAAAAGTGGTGAGGCCCCTCATAGTTTTGAGGCGAGGCTTCTCTCCTTAGAGGATGGGGAGAAGGTGGTGAAGCGGATAAAAGTAGCAGGCGGCCTTGAAGGGATAGAGCTGAAGGTTTGGGGCTCCAACAAAGAAAAGGCAGAGAAGAAAGTAGGGGAATTGTCCCAAAGAGTTGAGGAAACTCTTTCCAGAATAGGAAAAATGTCTGGTGAAAATGTTCAAAGGTTTCATAGTGCAGTAACAATCGAAAGGAAGTTGGACATGTCGCTGAATCGTCTCTTAACGGGAGCAACCAGACAACAAGTCTACTTTGACCTGGCCGACGCCAGAGAAAGAATAATTCTGTTATTGGGACACTTTGACTCCAGCATTATCCAGATGGAAAAAATGTTGGAAGACCTCACAAAACTAGACAAAGACGCACCCATTAAAAAGGAAGTAGGCGAGAAAATGGCTTTAGAAATCCTTAAATGGAAAAGAAGAATCAGCGACTACATATCGCAACTAAAATAGAAAAACAAAATTTCTGGACAAAATACTCTAAAGCCCCTCCCCATAGCATATCGCCTTAGTGATTTTCGCATCACTGCACTTCTGCGATAAACCCCCAGATGAAAGACATATACAGGGGAACCTCTTTCCCCAGGATGAAATCAGAAAACTAAGAAGTAACGAGTATATAAAGAAGTAGTAAACCAGCAGTGCTATCGAAAAATTGGCATTCATAAAAAGGAGTGATACTTAGATTCCCCATAGGAGAAATTTTTTGGCGGCGGACTGGGGGATCTTCGCAAACATACCCTAATAAGAGTACGTGTATCGAACCCCGAACCCTTGCCGGGTTCCACGGATTTGAAGTCCGGGGCAAGGGATTGGGCGGAGCCCCTTAGATAGGCTCCTCCACCCCTGCTTCAGTCCGCCAACAAGTTTTATTGTTAAATTACAGGTTGATTTGAGAGTTATATTGTTTTTCACAGCATTTATTTTTGTTTCCAGCGCCCCTTTAATAGTTAAGGGAAGCAGGGCACCCATTTTTAATGTGTGTTATGTATATTTTGACCGACATCTTATTATAGCTTGAGTTTTGGTTTTTTGGTGAGTGTTACTAAATTTTTGGAGTTAGTTTGCGGAGTGTGTATTTTTTGAGTCTCAGGAATTTGGCTGAGTCTATCAAAAGCTTTGAGGGTGTTACGAGGAAGAAGCCTATTATTGATGTTACCCGCCCTTTAAGTGAGACTCTTCGTTTTTCTAAAATTGGCGTGGTGAAGTCGTTTGGTGAGGACTCTGCGGTTCTGGATTTGGGTGGTGAAGATTATCTTTTAGCGGCTACTGATGGAATCTGGCATAAGCTTTTGATGGCTGCGCCAAAATTTGCTGGTTATTGTTCTGTTCTGGTTAATGTGAATGATGTGGTGGTTAAGGGTGGAGAGCCACTGGCACTATTGGATACTTTGAGCTATGAGGATATGGATGTGGCTAAGGGCATAATGGAGGGCGTCCTGTTGGGCTGCGAGAAGTTCGGGGTTCCTGTGGTGGGTGGTCACCTTCACCCCTTCTCATCTACTTATTCGCTCTCCGTAACGGTTCTGGGACGAGTACCAAGGAATGAAGTTATTTACAGCGATACTGCAAGGCCAGGCGAGTTTATTCTAGCTGCGGTTGATCTTGAGGGTAAAGTGCATGAAAGTTTTGCTTATGCTTGGGATAGCACTTCTTGGAAGAATCCGGAGTATGTTGAAGAGAAGTTTAAGGCTATGAGGCAGATTGCCAAGAGACACTTGGCCACCGCTGCGAAGGATATTAGTAATCCGGGATTGATAGGAACTTTGGGTATGCTTCTTGAGGCCAGTCAGGTGGGTGGGATAGTTGATGTTTCCGCCATACCTAAACCCAAGGATGTGAAGTTGGAGCAGTGGGTTAAAATGTATCCCGGATTTGGGGTTGTTATGACTTCTAAACCAGAGAGGGCTTCGGAGTGCCTCGAAATATTTCGGAGTGTAGGTGTTTCGGCGGAGATAATTGGCCGCGTTGACGCTTCGAAAAAGCTTTTAATAGCAGATGACAGTGAAGTTTGTGAAGTATTTAGTTTTGAGAGAGACCGACTGTCTGGAAAAATTTGGTAAGCAAAAATAACCCGTTATCCAAATAATTTTGAATTAAAATACTTGAAGGGATATACGATGGCGAAGAGAAAAGATGAATCAATGTGTAGTGTAACATCCTGCGGCGAAAAGGCGAAGCGCTCATTCTCACTCAAGAGCATTCAGAGCGCACTTGTGAAGAGCGGCATCAATATTGAGGGGACTCCCAAGAGAGTTCATCTCTGCGACAAACACTACAAAGCAATTAAAAAGGAGTTAAAAAGGGAGAAAAAAACAGAACTAATGAGACACGGCCTACCCTTTTAACTCATAAAGTTTTTCACTCCCACTCCACGGTTGAGGGCGGTTTGTTTGTTATATCGTAGACCACCCTATTTATTCCCCTAACCTCATTCACTATTCGGGAGGAAATTCTTTCCAACAGGTCCCAGTCAAGTTTCGCAAAGTTTGCGGTCATGGCATCCTCACTCTCCACAGCTCTCACCGCTATAACATTCTCGTAGGTTCTCGCATCTCCCATTACTCCCACAGTTTTTACGGGCAGAAGAACTGCAAAATATTGCCAGAGTCTACTTTTAAAAGGGGATTTCTGAATTTCCTCCTGTATGATGGCGTCGGCCTCACGAAGGATACCCAGTTTCTGTTCTGTAACCTCACCTACTATTCTCACAGCTAAACTGGGTCCGGGGAAAGGCTGCCTCCAAATTACATCGTCCGCGAGTCCTAGAAGTTTGCCCACTTTTCTAACCTCATCCTTGTAAAGGTATGCTAGAGGTTCAACCAGTTTAAGAGTCATACCCTGAGGGAGAGTTACGTTGTGGTGAGACTTTATTTTTGAAGCCGATTTGCTGGTTGCCGCAGACTCCACCCGGTCAGGATAAATTGTCCCCTGACCCAGAAATTCGAATTTTCCATAGGCTCCCTCAAGTTCTCTGGCTTTGGCCTCAAAAATTCTTATGAATTGGTCAGCAATTATTTTGCGTTTATCCTCGGGGTCAATCACTCCCTTTAGCCTCTCAAGAAATGTTTCTCCAGCGTCCACAAAATGAATGTGCTCAAAGTTCAATCTTTTAAATCCCTCAACGACTTCCTTAGCTTCATTTTTTCTAAGAAGTCCATTATTAACAAATACACAGTGCAGGTTTTCTCCCACCGCCTCATGTATTAGAACCGCTGCAACTGTGGAATCAACTCCTCCACTTACCGCCATTATAACCCTAGCGTCCCCAATAGTTTTCCTAATGTTCTGTATTGTTTCCTTTACCCAGTCATCCATTCTCCAAGTGGGCCTACTTCCACATATTCCCTCCACAAAGTTCCGCAGAATCCTGCTCCCCTTGGCTGTGTGGTGCACCTCTATGTGGAATTGAACACCAAAAATATTATCCTTGACGTTTCGATACGCCGCTATGGCACAGTTATCGGTGTGTCCAATTTTCTCAAATCCTGAAGGTAAGAGTGATACTTGGTCTTCATGGCTCATCCAGACCACTTCAGTATCTTCTAAACCTTGGAAAAGATCCTCCCTATTTTCAACGCGGAGAACCGATTTTCCATACTCCCCCACACTTCTATTCACTTTACCCCCCAAAATATGGACTATTAGTTGATGACCATAACATATTCCCAAAATTGGAATTCCCCTCCTCTTACACCAAGCAAAGAATTCTCTACCAATAAGGGGACTACCCTCACTGTATACACTGCTTGGACCACCAGAAAAAATAACTCCTTTAAGCTTGGGAATTTTTTCCAACTCATCTATGGATACATCATAGGGGTAAATCTCTGAATATACTCCTAGTTCACGAATTCTTCTGGAAATGAGATGAGTGTACTGGCCACCGAAATCTAATACTATTATGGTGTCCCGCTCCAATGTAAAGCCACACTTCCATAAATTAGACATATATTTTGAGTTGAGTATCACTAATCCAAGAAAAGGCTTTTAATCTTATTCTAGTTAAAAAAGATATTTTTATATTGTTCCTTTTAGTGAATATAAAGGGTACTAAGTGTAAGTAGGAGGAGAGAATACTGTGGATGTTTTTGAGGCTATTAAAACAAGGAGAAGCATCCGACGTTATAAGTCAGAAAATGTTTCTGAGGAGCAAGTCAAAAAACTGTTGGAAGCGGCAATCATGGCTCCCTCGGGAGGAAACATGCAACCTTGGGATTTCATTATCGTTAGGGACGAGACGCAAAAGAAGGCTCTAGCCAGAGCCGCTCTGGGACAAATGTTCATTGCCAGCGCCCCCGTAGTCATAGTAGTTTGCGCAAATAAGCCTCGAACCGCTAAAAGATATGGTGATAGAGGAGCAGAGTTTTACTGCCTTCAGGACACAGCGGCAGCAACGCAAAACATACTGCTAGCTGCTACAGCTATGGGATTAGCAGGATGCTGGGTGGGCGCCTTTAATGATGAAGCAGTGTCCCACGTTTTAAAACTTCCCGAATACATAAGACCAGTTGTAATACTGCCCATTGGCTTCCCCGCAGAATCTCCAAAAGCGCCTCCACGCATACCGCTAGATGAACTTATACATTACGATAGGTGGTGACAGACCCTCAACTTTCAAGTGGTGGAGCTATTTTAGCATTCCATACTCCCTTAGAAAATTTTTGTCTGAGTCTGAAACATTGCTTCCAAGAAAGTTTGTTCCCTCCACTGTGAGTTCTATTACAGTGTATCCATTCTGTGATGAGAATATTTTTACAAATCCTTTCTCCTTAAGTTTTTTTAGTGAGGATAAAATTAGTTGTTCTAGCTGGGAATCTTTAAATGCAAGGCTTCCATCTGGCTTGTGAAAGTCGGGAATTCGCCTCAAAGTTTTCTGAAGAGAGGTTAGTGAGCGTTTTCCGGAATCTGAGGGGTTGGAATAAAGCCACAAAAGAATTAGCCAGTCAATAAAGGAGAGACTGGAATCAACCCCTAATAGTTTGCGGGCGATGATGCTAATCGAAGGCATAACGAGCACCAAGAAAAATACCGCAAAAAATCAACCATAAACCTTTTGGTTAACGCTCTGGAAATTTATTCTGGAAGTTTAGGTCTCTTTGGGCACCAATTTGGCAATTATGGGTTCCACTGGTATTCTGTGCATTTTGAAGCCTAGTTTTTTGGGCTCCGCTCCCATAAGTAGAGCCAACAGTTGGGATAGGTGTATTACGGGAATTGGGTTTTCCAGCATTTCAACATCTAGAAGGTTTCCCTGATACTTGTCCAAAACATTAAGACAGTAGGGGCATATGACCACTATAGCCTCCGCATAGGCGTCTGACAGGCTATCGAGCTTCTTCTGAGTAACAGCGTAGGAAATGGTTTTGTGTACTGTTTGCTGTATTCCTCCAAACCCACAGCACAAAGTTTTTTCAGTGTACTCTACAGGGATTCCACCCAGTTTCCCAACCATTTCCTCTATGAATGAGGGATTTTCCACACTGTCTAATCCCTTTTTTCCATTAACATGTGAATAGTGGCAACCGTAGTGTACCGCCATTCTTAGTTCTCCGAGGCTAAAAGTTATCTTTTGTAGTATTTCATTCATTTTCTTGTAAAAGAAGTCTGCTATGTGAATAACTTCCACTTTTTCAAATTTTTTCCCAATCTTCTTGAGAATCTTGTCCGTCTGGAATTTTATCTGAGGATCCTCCATTAAGGCCTCAGCCACATAGAAGGAGGAATAGCATCCATTACAATCCGTGATAACGTAAGGCGTTTTTTCAAATATAATGCTGGAGTTTCTTCCCACGAGACAAGTGAGCACAGTATCAGCATTTAAAGAGCTAAATTCAGGGGTTCCGCAGCAGGTCTGATCATCACTCACCGCATAGTTAACACCCAACTTTTCAAGCACAAATCTGGTGGCTGACTCAATCCCGGGATAAAAATTATTTATAAAACAACCCCTAAAATAGAAAAAGACACCATTACCAGGAATCCTTTCCAATCTTTGCACATTCACCAATCAACAATCCCCCTTAATAGTTTTCTGAACACTCCCTTGCTTGCTTCACACTCTCATTCAACTTCTCCAACCCCTCTCTAAACCCTGTCTCCTTCAAAATAACTTTTAACTCCTCCATAGCCCTACCTGAAACCTCATATTTCTCAGGCAGACCCATCTCCAGCCGCATCTCAGCCAACTCCCTCTCCGCCTTTTTAGGATCCAGCCTAGCATAATCCCGGGGACTAATCGACAACCCACTTTCCAATAGATTCCTACCCACACCACTCAAGATTTCCACCAAATCCCAACCATAGCCCCTCTCCAAAGCCATCCTCCTCAGCCGAGAAATAATGTAAGGTATCCCTATTCTCCAAGGACACTTATTCATACAGAAGAAGCATTGAAAACAGTACCAAACCTCCTTGCTGCTTAGAACCTTCTCTTCCTCACCTAGCGCCACATCATAAATAATTTTTCTAAAATTAAAACTGGAATTCCTACTAGCTACACAATCTCCAACACAGGCCCCGCAAGAGAAACAGCATTCTATTTTTTTGCTATCTAGCCCTGCTACTCTGTCGAAGAATTTCCAACTCCATTTTCCTGAGGATAATGCCGTGTTTCCGTTTGTTGTCACTGAGCTACCTCCAGTTCCTTCTTCAAACGTTCTATGACCTTTTCTGTTTTGCCCTTCTCTGTGAGCATTCTTGTGCTCTTCTCCTTAAGGAAGTCTCTGGCCTTTTTTATACGCTGAGATAGTTTTTCCCTCATCTCCTCTGTCAGCTCTGGAACCTGCAGCTCGGGGATGGTGGGTTCTTCCTCCTCTATCTTTTCAATTTTCACTATGCGTATTTTGGGCATCTTTTCGGCTTTACCCACCAGTTTCAAGAATGTTTGTTCCCACATTCTGCTCCAAGGGGTTTCATTCGGCTTTGTGTATCGAACATCCTTTCTTATGACTTCTATTATTTTTTCTGGGCAGGCATTTTGACAGGCTCCACAGAAACCACAGAAATCTTGGTTGAAGGCTATCTTGTCAAATTTCTCCTTCTCTTCCATAGTTTCAGGGATAAACCACACCTTCGAGGGGCAAATGTTTAGACAGGCTTTACAGCCCACAGGGTCGCATTTCTCTGGGTGGTGTAGGCGAATTTCTCCCTCAAAGGCCTTTGTGACCCGTATCGCGTCTCTTGGACAAGCGGCTTTACACCAACCACAGGTTAAACACTTCTCCCTATCTATTCTTATTTCCCCAGACCACTCTAAATCTTTTATTTCCCTATCAACCTCGGTTTTACAATTAACTTTGATTGCTTTGTCTGGACATATTTTTTCGCAGAGCCCACAGTAGTCGCACTCATCCTCCACCACTCTGATATCATATCCGGGAGCAGGATTATTTGGGGTTACATCTCTCCAGCTAATCTCTATAGCTTTGCAAAGCCTTTCACAGAGTCCACAGTAGGTACATTTTTCTTTGTCTATTGTAATCTCTCCCTCTATTTTACCCGGCTCCTTCCCGTAGATAACCAAGTCCTCCTTTTTGGGAACCTTAAGATCAGCAGTAATAGACTTATTGGGGCAAGCATGTTCACACAAAACGCAAGGAATACACTTCTCCTTGTCTATTTCAATGTCCTTTAGAAACTGGGGATAGTCAGGATTTTCTTGAATGTACTGGTCATCCATTTTAAGCTTCATAGCCTTTGTTAGGCAAACCGCAGAGCACAAACCGCAGTAGGAGCACTTGTTCTGATCAACCATCACTTTGGGAGCATCTATCTCCCCCATTGCAATCTCAGGTATTGGCCCCAGCTCTATGGCATCACAGGGGCAGACCAATTTGCACAAGCCGCAACCCGAACATCTTGAAGCGTCATAGTCCAGTGTTTTCTTCAGCTTCTCAGTATTCCATTTAAAAATTAGTCTGTCGTCCTGCACATCCATTGTAATTTCCAATTCTACACGATCACTCAAAATAAATCCTCCTTATGTGGTCTTTTCAAAAAGCTCCGCTCCAATTGTGGGTAGGCTACGCAGCTCCTCAGTGAACTCCTTTATCACCATGGCAAACTTTTTACCCTCCGACGCTGAAGCGCTTTCCAGCCGCAGTCTTCTAGGATTAATTCCAATGGATTTAAGCATCTCACTCAGAACCTCCACTCTACGCTGGGTTTTCAGAAAACCTGTCCGGAAGTGGCAGTCCTGAGGGTAGCAGCCCATTATGAGTACTCCATCTGCGCCCTTTTCAAAAGACTCAAGTACAAACTGGGGATTCACCCTCCCGCTGCACATAACCCATATGGGACGCACATTAGTGGGATACCTTATCTTGTTAAGCCCCGCGGTATCTGCAGCCTCATAAGCACAATAATTGCACAGAAATGCTACTATAAGTGGATACTCCTTTTTATCCTTCAAGGCGGCATCTATCTGACCCAGTATCTGTGCATCTGTAGATATGGGAATCTGTAGTGCCCCCGACGGACAAGCCGCAGCACAAGCACCACAACCCTCACAACCAGCAGCGCTTATACTCACTCCCTCTTTGTCAATGGAGATTACCCCCCTATCACAAGTCGTGGCACATATGCCACATTTGAAACACTCTTCAGGATCCAAAACTGGAACGTAGGGTTCAATTTCCACCTCTCCCTTTGAAAGCAAAACGGCAACCTTAGCCGCCACTGCCCCGGCTTGAGAAACGCTGTCTTGGATATCCTTAGGGCTCTGAGCGCACCCTGCAACGTAGATTCCAGATATTTGGGTCTCAACCGGTCTCAGCTTGGGGTGGCGTTCAAGGATGAACCCGTCACTACTTAGGGGAACCCCAATTTTTGACAGAAGCTTCTCCTGATCCTTTGGAGGCGATAAGCCCACGGAGAGAACCACAAGATCTGCTTCCACCTCCACAGGCCGCCCCATCAATGTGTCTTCTGCCCTCACTATGAGATTCTTACTTTTTGGGTTCTCTATTATTTTGCTAACCCTTCCTCTAATGAATCGAATCCGATACTCACTTATAGCATCATTGTAAGCCTCCTCGAATCCCTTACCAAAAGTCCTGATATCTTGATAAAAGACGTATACCTCGGAATCAGGAATGTGATCCTTTACTTCTTTGGCTTCCTTCACCGCGTAGGTACAACACACCCGAGAGCAGTAAGGTTTACCGATACTCTCATCCCTAGAACCCACACACTGAACAAAAACAACCCTTTTGGGAGGCACGCCGTCTGAGGGTCTAACAACGGCTCCCATGGTGGGTCCTGAGGCGCAAAACATCCTCTCCAGTTCTAGACTGGTGACCACATTATCGAACCTTCCATATCCATAATTGTCCTTAACTGTGGGGTCAAAGGTGTCAAAGCCAGTAGCGAGTATTATCGCTCCAAAATTGTTCTCAATTATCTCCTCCTTCTGGTTCAGATCTACTGCTTCCCGATTACAAACTCCTTCACAGCTTCGGCAACCAATGCAATGCTCCGGATCAATGGTGTAAACTGTTGGGGTAGCCTGAGGGAAGGGCATATATACAGCTTTTCTCATTCCCAGTCCACAGTCAAACTCGTTGGGAACCTCAATTGGGCAGTAGTCGGCGCAGATGCCACAACCCGTGCATTCCTCCTCCTTTATGTATCTTGGCTTCTTCCTTATTTTCACCTTGAAGTTGCCTATCCAGCCTGATACGCTTTCTACTTCGGCGTAAGTTATTAACTTGATTTTGGGGTGTCTGTTGGCTTCCACCATTAGGGGTGCCAGTATACATATGCTGCAGTCGTGGTAGGGAAAGACCTTGTCCAACTGGGCCATATGGCCTCCAATACTGGGATTTTTTTCAACCAGGTATACTTCATATCCCATGTCCGCGAGGTTTAGAGAGGCGGTTATTCCTGTAACTCCTCCCCCTATGACCAGAACTCTCCTCTCCACGGGTACGGTGTGTATGGGTTGGGGTTGCATTAGTCGCGCCCGCTCAATAGCCATTTTTATGAGGTCTTCTGCCTTTTTCGTGGCTCTTATGTTGTCTCCTCTATGAACCCAAGAGCACTGTTCCCTTATGTTGGCTATGACTAACAGATACTTGTTGAGACCAGCTTCCTCTACGGCTTCACGGAATAGTTTTTCGTGAAGTTTGGGTGTGCAGGACGCCACAACTACCCTTTCCAGTTTTTCTTCCCTAATTTTATCAATAATTAGTTTAAGGCCGGGGTCAGAACACATGTAGGTATAATCTTCAACATGAACGTTTGACAATTTTTTGAGAGATTCAACGAGACTGGGCACATCAACTACACCAGCAATGTTTGAGCCACAGTGACATATGAAAACTCCAACCCGGGGAACTTCAACCATTACTCTTTACACCTTCTCATATTGAGGGAACAGTGCCCAGAAAAAATAAGCCCGCAAACCCAACATTCTTCCAAGGAACGGTGACTCATCACATTTATAAATTTTCCACCAAAATTATCCGCCCAATAAAACTTCAACGGGCAAAAACCCAGAATGTTACATTAGCCAAGATTTAAAGTATGCAGACTGATTCAAAAAATATTTTTATTACTAAAATGTGGGAAGAGAAATTCACGTGTTCCAAGTTATTATTAGCTGCGTTCAGAAATTGCAAATTTTGGGGGTTACTTTTAATTCTTATTCCTTGATTTTTCTCAGCACTAAACAGTTCTCTATATCTATTATTCCTTTTATGCCTCTAACCTTTTCTATGAAATCGTTGAGTTCAGAGAGACTGTTGACATTAACTTTCATGATTAAGCCGCATCCCCTCGTCAAAAGGTGTGCTTCCTCCACTTCTTTAAATTCGGCAAGCCTATCCACTATTTCGTTCAATCTGTGTGTCGCTGGTTGCACCGTCACAATTGAGGTTATCCTATTCTCAAATGGTTCCGGGTTCAGTACCACTGTAAACTTTTTAATTATGCCCTTATCAACCAATCTTTGAATCCTTTTTCTGACGGTGGCAATGCTCAGGTTAAGCTCCTCAGCAATATCTTTAATCGGTTTTCTACTATCCTCTGAGAGTATCCTAATCAGCTTTTCGTCTACATCATCCAGCTTTATCATTGCCTGAAAACCTCGTTTTTAAATTTAATATAGGTAACTCAAAGTGTTTGGTTCCAGTTCCGGCATTTAGAATAAATTTAAGACTAACATTTAAGATAATATCCCCTCTGTTTTAGATTTCGGCCAGGTCTAAGGCTTATAATTGTAAATCTATATAGGCTTACCCAAATTTTGGAGGTGCTTTTCCATAGCAATAGTATTTTTAGTAAGAAAAATTAAGCATTTTATTGCATAGTTTTGTCCAGTGTGGGGCGAGGGGTACTAAATCAGAGATCTTTTTAACTCTTTGAGTGCTATACAGCTTTCAAGGGCTGTTATCGCTGGTTCTCTTTGCAATTTTTCTAGGAATGCATTTAGGCTTGATAAATCCTTTACCACGACTTTCATGTTTACGCCACACTTGCCTGACATGGAATAAGCTTCCACGACTTCAGGCAATTCTTTAACGAGTTCTTCTACTTCTCTCTCCCTCTGGTTCTGGGGGTAGGCTACAACATAAGCTATTATTGATTTTCCGCTTCTCTCGGGGTTAAGTGCCACCGTAAACCTTTCAATAACCTTGTCTTCGACCAATTTTTTTACTCTTTTCCTCACGGTAGACTCTGTTACCCCTAGCTCATCAGCGATTTCTCTGTATGGTCTTCTGGAATCCTTAATTAGCATTTCCACTATTTTCTTATTAATTGTATCCAGCTCCATTACCATTTTCCTCCTTCTTCTCCGAAGTAATTGTTTTATATAATTTACTTAAGAGTACTTATTTCGGAAAATTTATAAATATTTTGGAATAAAACCATAAATATTTTACGCTAAAATTATTGAAAAATAGTAAAAAGTAATCCAAAATATGTATACCACCTAATTTTAGGGAGGAGAACAAAATTTGGTAAGCAAGGAACAATTTTTGTCGAATTTTAACAATCTGAAAAGAATTTTGGGACGATATCAGTAAAAATATGAAGAATAATTTACTGAAATCAACTAAAATTTACTATTTTCAATAATTGGAAGAGATGAGTTTATCTTAAATAACAAATTGTTTAATTTAGAGCCAAAAAACGGAATAAAAGAGATATATTTTTTCCGTTAAACTTGTAGAAAAGTTTATAAAACGTGTTTTTAATGTTCGGCGCTGGGAGTTTTTAGGAAAAAAATTTCCCAAAATGGGATTATTACCGTGTTTATTTTTACTAAAATTGTTAAAATTTATAATTGAAATTCCGATTTTCAACTAATAATATATATGTTATATGGAGCAAAAAATTGGAGTGATAAGTTATGAAGGTTTATGTTCCGCTAAGAGAAAAGAAAGATGCTGGTAGCATAATGTGGGTTGCAAAGGTTGGATACGAGTCAAATGTAGCCTTCTACGCCGTTTCTGATAACATGGATGAGTTATATGAATCTATTAATGAAAAGGCGCAAAATCACTATTCTGGATTAATGGATTTGGATAGGAGTTTCATTACAGTGAGAAAGGCTCGTTTAGGCGAGGTGGACATCCCTGAGAGAATAATAGGTTCCGCCACAAGAAAAATTGAAGAGGAAGGTTATGGAAATACAAAAATTCCTCCGAGTATTTTGGTGCCTCTGGATCTAGAGTTAGTTCCTATAGTTAATCTTGGTCTTGATGACGTAGATCCAGAATTTAGCCGATTTATTGAAGCCAGAAACATATTATCCAAAGAAGAGATAATATTCCTAAATGAATTAGATGGTGAATCAAAAATTACTCTAACTGAAAAAGATGGCCAACTAGTTTGGGAGTATCAGAAAGATGGCGTAAATGCGGAATTTGACGCCCTCAGCGGTGTGAAGATAGTTAGCAAGTTAGTAATTAAAAGGGGTGTGATGTAAAGTATGGCTATGGAGAAAATGGTTCGTGGAGAATTTATGACCATAGCATTATTTGATCCCCCAGAGGGAATTGATACGTTCAAATTTTTGCGTGAAGTGGAAGCCTTCAGTGATTATGTTGATGCTATTCTGATTCCGGACTCTACCAACGAGTACATTCATATGAGTCCAATTGTTCCCTGTATGCTCCTTTCCCAGTTTAATGTGGAGCCTATAATGGAGATTGCCTATGGGAGTAGAAGTGAAAAAGCCGTTTATTCTGATGTTTTGGCGGCGCTAACAGCGGGAGTTCGCAGCATAGTTTTTGTGGCAAAAAATGCAGATGAAGCTTATGTTGAGAAAAACATTCTAGATGTCATAAAAGAAGTACGAAAAATGGTGGACGAATTAGAATTTGAGGATCCTGACTACAATATAGATCTTAAAATCGGCCTTTCTATTAATCCGCTTACCGAGGAGCGGGTAGATTTCCGAGAAGCCAAAGAGGCGGGCGTGGACTTCATAATAGCACTCGAAACATACGACCCCGCGCTAATATTTGACATTATTCATAGAGCTAGGGAGGCTGGCCTGTATACTATAATGAAAGTTGGAGTGTTTACTTCATTTAATCAGGCCAAATTTGCACACAAATTTATACCAGAACTATTCGTCCCGGAAGAACTCCTTGAGAAACTGTGGGAAGCAGAAGACGAGGCCCAGGCTGGCGTCGAATTTGCGCGAGAACACATAAAAATGCTGGTAGAACTGGGCGCTGATGGAGTATGCCTCATGCCTATAAATGAACCCAAAATATACAAAGTACTCCACAATTCTCTGAATCTTAGTATTCAAAACACTTAATGAGTCCTACCCTCCCACCATTTTTTTATCAAAAATGAAAAATTAGCAATCGACTTTCCATACTTTTCCTTTTTCGCTCTTTATATTTTTTGTTCTTATCCTTGGGGCGCAGTTAACTGGGTGTCACCTTTTGTGGGTAGGTTCGTGATATGTAGAAATGCCTTGATTTTAAGATGGAATGGGGTTAATGTTGGGAAACATGCTCATTTAAAGCATAAGAATGTGAGAAAAGACAACAAAGAAGCACCACCACACGATAAGAGGCACTGTGGAAACTGCCTTATCCTTCTTAGAAGGTCAGTTAGATTGGAAAATTCAAACGAGATTGGGACTAACGTTTTCTTTCTGGGTCTTTAGTGATTCCAAAAGAACTGGGAGGATCATTTTGAGGTTAAAAAGAGGTTGTGACAAAAATTCATTTAGTTTTTTAAATTTTTGGCAACGAACTATTAAAAAGATGTAAAATCCTGTTAAGGTTCTTTAACAATTTATGTTAAAAACTGGAAAAGCCTTCTTCGTTTTAGGAATAGTTATATCTGTTTTAAGTTTAAAATGGGCATATTGTTTTCCCATTTTGAGCAATTTTTTTACCTATTTTTTGCATTTTTTTAACAAAATTTTATTTTAAAGCATTTTTTTCAGACAGTTCCTTCCTTTTTTTATTATTTTTTTCCTTTTATGAATGCTTTTTTCTTTAATATTTAGCGGTTTAATTTTCCGAATTATTATTTTTTTATTTCCTAAAACATACCATTTAATTTATAAGCGGAACATGGTCAAAATATGACGACAAAGGTTGGAGGTAGATAAAAATGGTGTTGTTTGCAAAGGAAAAATTGGCTGCCGTTGAGCTAGCCGAACTTGTAAGCAGAGTAGACCCAAAAGTGAGAGAGGATCTTGTAGAGGACATAATAGACGCCGTCCTAGAAACAGAAAACGCCGACGCAATGCCCGCAGAATATGCAAGAGCCGTCCTACAACTCTGGAGACGGGGAAAACTAGAAACAAACAACGGTCTGAAAGCCCTATTCAAAGCCGCACTAAGTGTAGAACCAGAAAAAACCGCCAAAGTCTGCGAGAAACACGGATGCAAAGAACTAGCAGACTACATAAGAAGCAAATAAGTCCACTCTCACTTTTTAAGCAACAAAATTTAGGAAACAAAAAGTTAGGAAGAATTAGAAATGGTAAAACTGGGAATTGAGCTCGTACCCCAACAAAAAATCGATAAAATTGTTGAGTACATAAAGGAGGCAGAAGCAAATAATTTCGACTTCGCTTGGATTACCGACCATTACAATAATCGCAACACTTACGTCACCCTGGCCCTGGCTGCTGTGCAAACATCCAAAATCAAACTGGGCACCGGAGTAACAAATCCTTTCTTGGTAAACCCAGCAGTAACAGCTTCCTCGATTGCATCAATTCACGAAGTTTCGAATGGTAGGGCAATACTGGGCATAGGTGCGGGGGATGCTACTACCCTCAAGCAATTGGGAGTCGAATGGAGCAAACCCTTAACAGCGGTGCAAGAAACCATAATGATTGCCAAAAAGTTATGGGCGGGAGAAACAGTCAAATTTGAGGGAGAAGTCTTTAAAATAAAAAGCGCAAGGCTAAACTTCAAAAATAAGTTCGGGCCAATTCCAGTATACGTTGGCGCCCAAGGACCCAAAATGCTGGAACTTGCAGCAACCTTAGGAGACGGCGCACTAATAAATGCTTCCCACCCCATAGATTTGGAACCCGCAACGGCCAAACTAAAGGAAACACTGAGTCAGAGGGCCAACTCCCAAGAATTCGATATTGCGGCCTACACAAGCTTTTCATTAGCAGATACAGAACAGGAAGCACGAAAACTTGCAGCACCTGTAGTCACATTCATTGTGGCTGCTACCCCAGCAATCGTCCTTGAAAGACACGAAATTCCGGAAGCAGATGTAAACAAATTAAGGGAACTCCTTGGAAAAGGAAAAATCACAGAAGCATTCGCCGCAGTAACCGACGAAATGATAGATGCCTTCTCAATCTGCGGAACAAAAGAGACGGTCACAGAAAAAATGATTGACCTCAAAGAAATCGGAGTATCACAAATCGTAATCGGCTCCCCCATCGCAGACGACAAAAATAAAGCCATAAAAACAATAGGAAATGAAATCTTACCCCTACTAAAAGAATAAAAATTTTCAAAAAATAAAAAAACATCCTCATTTATTTAACATTTAAAGACTCTATTAAAAGGCAAAAGAATAGTAAATAGACTTAATTCCCCCATTTTTCCTTTTAAACAACTTCTAAGAACCACGATTCACCAAACACATATTGATAAACCATTACAAACTCATTTCTCACAGATTTTTAAAACCCTTTAACTTACTGGGAAGTTTCTTATTTTTCAATTCCCCCAGTCAGATCCCCCTTAATATGCCAGTGAAAATGCAAAAACACAAATAGGGAAATAAGAGAAACATAATTATCCAAAAATTCTAGAACAATCTGCAAAGTGGAGCGTTATAAAATAAACTGTCACACTAAATCAAATCGAGATTGGCGGGAAAGAGCATTAAAACAATTGGTACCATACCTTTGTAAATATTTAGCTTGTGAAAATTTTTCCAGAATTACTGCTTTTGGAAAATAAGGGCCTTTTTAACTAGCGTTGATAAGAAGGCATAGAGTTTTAATTGGAAGTTGAATTGTCAAGTTCAAATACAGGAATAAGTATATAGACTTGCTCAAGAGACGATACCTGAAAAATGAAGAGGAGCAACACCCTTGGCTGGCTATGTACAAAAAAATGCAAAATAAGGCCTACTTCAGGGCTCAGAATCCCTATTACCCTATTTTGTACACAAAAAATAAATAAGTGCTACTTTTTAACAACCAATTATTAACTTACAGTCAAAAATATATATCCCTTCATTACCGTAAACACGGGTTAGGAAAATGATTCCCACGCCCAAATTTTAGGAGGCATGAAGCAAGAATGATAATTACCAAGGCAAAGTCTGACGAAGAAATCAAGGAAGTAATACAACCCTTCAAAAAACTAGTAGTGGTGGGCTGCGGAACCTGTGCAACCTTGTGCCAGACCGGCGGCGACGAACAAGTCAAAGCAATGGTTCAAAAATTGACGGACTGGGGCAAGGAAGTTACCGGCTCCATAGTTATCGAAAATCCCTGCGACCTCAGAATTGACAAGCGTGACCTGAAAAGACTTGGAGACGCCATGGCCAACGCCGACGCAGTAATTGTTATGTCATGTGGCGTCGGAGTCCAAACCATATCACAAGCCAGCGACAAAATCACACTCGCAGCTCTGGACACAGTTTTCATCGGCGAAGTGGAACGCATAGGACAATTCTACGAAATGTGCAGAGCATGCGGAGACTGCATACTAAATGAAACAGGCGGAATATGTCCCATAACAAGATGCGCAAAACACCTACTAAACGGACCATGCGGTGGAATGAACAAAGAAAAATGCGAAGTAGGCACAGACAAAGACTGCGCATGGGTACTCATATGGAAACGACTAAAAGAACAAGGTAGAGAAGAACTCTTCACCAAATTCAGAGAACCCCGAGATTACAGCATAAAAGCCGGACCAGCCGAAATCATATGGAAATAATGGAGGATATGAAAAATGGGACCAATAACCGAAGTTTATAGCAAACTTGGAGAAAGCCTAAAATCAGGCAAGTGGACATGGACAGGAGAAATCGAACCGGAAAAAACAACTAACCTAGAAGAAGTAATCCACACCGCCAAAATACTCGCAGGACACGTAGTAGCAGCAAACGTAACAGACAACCCACAATCATTCGGATGCATGAACAGCCTAGTCCCTTCCTACCTCATACAAAAAGAAGCCGGCCTCGAAGCCATATGGCAGGTAACCTGCAGAGACAGAAACCGCCTAGGACTCCTATCAGACATACTCGCCGCAGGCAACCTAGGAATCAAAAACATACTAGCACTAACAGGAGATCACACCACATCAGGAGACAACCCACAATCCATGCCAGTATTCGACTTGGATTCCGCCCAACTAGTATACATGATTAAAAAAATAATGGCGGGACACGACCTAGCGGGAAACGAGATTGAAAATCCCCCAAAATTCCACATAGGAGTCGCAGGCGCACCAGGAGCAGAACCACTAGAACCAGAAATCCTAAAAATAGAACGCAAAATAAAAGTAGGCGGCGAATTCATACAAACCCAAGTAGTCTACGACATGGAAATAGCAAAAAGATTCCTAGACGCAGTCAAACATCTAAAAGTACCCACACTAATAGGCATCTGTCCACTAAAATCCTATAAGATGGCCAAATGGATGGACGAATTCTGCCCAGGAATCTTCGTCCCACCAGAAATACTAGAAGACCTAAAGAAAATACAAGACGCCCCAAAAGAAGAACGACGCCAAAAAACCGACGAATGGAACCTAAACTTCTTCGAAGGCTGGCTAAAAGAACTCAAGAAAACAACCAGCGCAGCAGGATGCCACATTATGGCTGTAGGATTTGAGTACATTGTCGCTGACATTGTCAAGCTAATAAAGTAATTATTTTTCCCTCTTTTTTTGTTATTTTGTTCTGGCTGTTTGGTGTAGCTGTCTTCTTAAAGCAGGGGTAGGGTAGTTTTATTTTTTGTGGGTTTTGTTGCTCTTTTTTGGGGCTTGTTTTGTTTTGTTTAGTTTTGGGGGGTTTATTTTTTTATCACTCTGACGAGTTTTTGTGCGGTTCCTGTGTTGCCGTAGTTGTCTGTGAATTTTAGGGTGGCTTTGTATGTTCCTGCTTTTTGGTATGCATGGATTGTTATGGGTAGTTTTGCTGTGTTTCCGTCTCCGAAGTCCCAATTTAGGTCTAGTATGATGCTTTGGGGTGCTGTGAAGACTGCAACGTGGAATATTGCGGGGGTTCCCTCGACTACTGGGTTGGGTGTGACTGTGAATGATCCTGTGGGTGGGGTTATTCCCTGTTTTTGCGTGATTAATTGTTTTGTGTCTTTTAGTTTGCCGTCTGCTTCTTTTATTTTTTGGGTGGGTGTTTCCTGTATTTTGTCGATGAAGTGTATGTGCGCTTTGGCGCATCTTTCGAGTTGTTCGGGTGTGCATTTGTCTGGTGTGTCGTATTTTGTGTGGTACATTACGGGTTTACCTATGACTAGGATGGAGGGAATTCCTGCTCTGATGAAAGGTCCTAGGTCACTTACGGGTAGGGATTTTGCTGAGACGTAGGCTGCCGGCAACAGGTTATATTTGAGGGTGGCTTCCATGACGAATTGTGTTAGGGTGAGGTTGTCTGAGATGAAGAGACCTCTTTTTTCGTCCAGTCCAGTTTCTACTATACCTCCATCGGCTTGATTGTACCATCCTTTGGATCCAAATCCATCAAGCATGATGAATGTTGCTATCTTGTTGAGCAGATCTTTGTGCATTTGTACAAAGTTGTTGACTCCAAGGAAGGCTGCTTCGTGGCCTGTCCAGCCGACGAACATCATTGTTTTTTCCCTCTTTTTTAGGGGGACTTGGGCGTAGTGTTTGGCTAGGGCTATTAGTCCGGCGTTGGCTCCTGCGTTATCAACTGCGCCTGTGAAGGTGCTGTCGGTGTGGGTTCCAATTAGGATGATGTCGTCGCTCCTTCCCGGTAGGGTTCCTACTATGATGTTGCTGCTTGCTTTTTCGGTCTTGACTTCCTCGACGAGTTTTACTGTGAGTTTACCTTGGCTTCTGGTGCATAGTGTTTTTAGATAGTTGCCATCATCATTGTTTACTGATAGGGCGGGTAACCTGCTCTCCCATCCCTCTATCCCCTCGCCCAAAAATATGTAGGATATGGCGTCGAGGGGGGATCCGTTGATGATCACTGCGCCTAGGGCGCCTTTTTCTTTTGCCAGTTTCAGTGAGCCGAATACTGTAAAGGTGGGGTGGAAGTTTAGTATCATTTTGCTGTCTATTAGTACTATTTTGTCTTTGACATCTGTTGCTTGGAAATCTGCGGGTGTTCCATAGCCCACGTAGACCATCTGGGCGGTTATTCCTTCAGGGTTTGTAGAGCCGCTGAAGTAGACGGGGAATGTTTCAAGGGTTTGGTCGGAGGGGATTCCAGTTGTTTCTTCGGCTATAATTTTTAGTTCGTGTCTATCTGACCACCAGCGTGTGAAGCTGAATGGTTTAAGGTCAACCTGTGGTAGTCCTGCTTCCTTTAATTTTTGGTAGATGTATTTTTCGGCCTTTTCGGCGGGTGGGGTTCCTGCTATGCGGTAGCCGAAATCGCATAAATCCTTCATGGTTTGGTATAATTCTTGGCCGGATATCTTTACAGTGCTGGTTTTAGCCATTTTCACACCTCAATAATTGGTTTATTATTTGGTGTTTTCTTGTTAATAATTTTGTGTCTGTGGGCTGGCAATTTTTTTCAAACTGTGGAGATTATATATTGGTGGCTTCTCTAGTTAAAAGTGGAAGAAATTTAGCTTTGGAGGTATGGTTAAGTATGTCCAGTTTATCCATTAGGGATGTTGGAAGGAGGCTGTCTAGGGCGGGTAGGTTGGAAACGAGGGTACTGTGTGTATATGGTTCGCGGGATATTCCTGTTGGGGCTATTCCAATGAAATCGGTTAGTCGCTGCATCGCTAGAGCAATATTTACTATGGCGGTTCGCGGAGAAGTGCCTCCCACGTATTTGGGGAATAATGCTCTTGAGGGGTGTTGCCCTGGAGGCGTATCTTGGCTTGGTTTTAGTAGTCCGTCGCCTTGGATTAAGTATTTTGTGTCTACGGGCACAAAGGAATTCGCTGATGGAGCCGCGGAGTATTTAAAGGTTAGTCCTGAGGTTGCTGAGGAGAGCTTCAAATCTATAGGAAAAATAACGCCCCTCGGAAAGTATACTGTGATTCAAGCTTGTGAAGACCTGGAGGAGGATCCGGGTGTTAAATCTATTGTTTGTTTTGGGACATGTGAGCAAATTAGAAATATGTGCTCGCTTGTTTACTTCAGGAGGACAGATATGTATGCGGTTTTGGCGCCCTTTGGGCCTTCTTGTGCCACCTTAGTTACTTACCCTGCGGGTATGGGGGAAAAGGTGCCTCGCAACTCGGTGTTCATAGGGCCCTTGGACCCCACGGGAAACTCGTGGTTCCCACCTAATTATATGGCTTTGGGTATACCAGTGCAAATAGCAAGACAAATGAGCCAGGATCTGGAAGAATCGTTTATTGTAAAGAGGCCTAAAACTGCTTATCCTGATCGGAGAGAAAAAATAGGGACTGTTGTAAAGTAAATGAAGGGGGTTTGGATGGGTTGGCTGGGCTTTTGAACTACTTCTCTCTATTTTTTGTTTGATTTATTGGTTTTGGTAGGGGTCTGGGGTGTTTTCGTTTGTAGGGTTTAGGAATTGTGAGAGTTTCTCTATTTTTTGGATTCCTTGTGTATAAATTGGGGATTTTATGGGTGGGGTAATCTTGTTTTTTGTTATTTTCTTTGGGATTGACTTGTATGCGGGGTTTGGAATCCAGCGGGGACCTTTTTCCGTTTTTACTAGGTGGTAGGCCGCTCCGCAGGCGCTTTCCATTGGTCCATAGAGGGATTGGAACTTGTTTGACACCCAGTTCGCCATGACTAGTGTTTGTGGCTCCTTATTTATTGTTGTGTGCCCGTGTAGGGGAGGTGAAACCCAGAGTTCGTAGGGTTTTACCTCTGTTGCAGTGAAGACTTCTACTTTGAGGGGGTCTTTTTCACTGCTTTTTTGTGATACGTAGATTGCTTTTCCATAGAGCACGCCATAAATTTCGGGGTAGAAATTGGGGTGATAGTGTCCAGAGGTTTTGCCGTATTCGTCTCCCAGCAGGAAATTTTTCATTACGGTTATGTCGAACCTCAAACTATACTGGGCAATTATGGGCCTGTGTTCTGGAAGAGCTACATCTCTATACATCCAGTAGGCGATTTCCTCAGTGTCAACTTTGAGGTCGCGGTTTCTAGCTACCTTGGTGAGGTCTCCCATAGTTCTTACGCTTGGTTGCGGCAGTTCCAATTTCTTCGAGATTAACTTATTTGTTCTCTCGTCAAGAGATATGGGAAGACCGGAAACATTCTCTAAATCTATCATTTTTTAATGCACCTATACACTCTTATTGTCAGAATTGATTCATTTTTTTGGTAACGGTTTTTCAGGAATTAATTCGACTCAGAAAAATTTCTAATCCCATCATGTTGTACTTTCTGCTTGATGTCCGCAGAGGTTGAATTTTAGGAATTTTCTAATGGTTTGAATAGTTTTTTTGTGGTGGGGATGTTCAGGTTTTGGGAGGGTTTTAACTATTTTTTAGGCATTCTTCCCTGTCTTTTAGGGCTTGTTTTGCTCTTTCTATTTTTCCGTCTTTTTCCAGTCTCTCCGCGTATTTCTTGTAGAGGTCTGCTGCCTTCCTGTAGCACTGTTTCATTTTTTCTGTGTTTCCCCCTTCTTTGTAGCATTTTCCTGCTCTCTTTAGGTTATCTGCACTGGTTCCTAGAAAGTCTTGCTCTGCTAGGTGTTCTCCCAATTTTTCGAAGCAATTTGCGGCTTTCAAAAAACATTCTTTGGCTTTTTCCTCGTTCCCAGCGTCTAGGTAGCAGGTTCCCGCCCACTCGAAGTCGTCACCTGCTTCTGCTAAATCGTTTTTTTGTAAGCTATTTTCGGCTCTTTGATATGCTTTATCCGCCTCTTTCTTAAGGCTCAAAAATATAACCTCCTATGGAGATTACGGTACAATTTAGGATATTTGGGATTATTCAAATTTCTATCCCCTACATAATCTGAAAAGGATATCGGAGGAAAACTCAGGACGGGTGGGGAGGGTGTTCAGTGCTTGAAATTTTGAAATTTTAATCTATTTCTTCTTCGACCCAGGAGAATTTTCTTTGGAGTGTTTTTGGATAATATTTTTTCCAGTCGTAGTCCACTTTTTTGCCCCATTCATAATAGACTCTGGGGTCAATGTAGCTTTTGAGGGAGGTTGTGAGATTATAGTTTTTTGTTTTCTTCATGATTTCTATTTGTGCCTCTAATTCCTTTATTTTTTGGATGGCTTTTTCTGTTTTCTTTTCTTTTAGTTTTTTGAGGCGTTCCTTTTTCTTTTGGAGGGATTTCTGGAAACTTTTTGATACTTTCTTCTTATGGTTGCACACTTCGGCAGCTTTTAGATTAGCCATTTTGGCTGTGATTTTCTTAACATATTCTGGATCGTCCTTTGTGGTTTTAGACTCGTTTAACTCCTTCTCCACCACCTTTGTGGCGTGATATGTTCTGAAGACCTTTGCGGTTAGTCCAGGCACCACTTCGTCCAGAAACTGGCTAACGTTACTGGATCTTATCCCCGCAAAAATAGCCGAGTTTGCATCTGCAATGAACTCCTTAAGGTTCTTAATCACTTGGGGTGGTAGATAAACTTCTTTTTCCCACCTCACTGAGTCTTTTCCCAAAAAATTGAATTTGGTTAGTCCATTTTCACCAATCTTTATGTGCTCAGGTCTGAGAGTTGTTGCACCAACAGTGTCCGCCTCATCTTTATCCTTCTCATCACCCACACGTAGTTTTATTGCGTCGATGAGGTAGCACACAGTGGCAATCTTTCTTCTCTTAACATCTTCGGCTGTTAAGTTATTCTCTATGTGTGCCCTGAGTTCCTCAATCTTGTCCTCAAGCTCCCAAGCTTTATCAAACTTTTCTATTTCCCGTCTCTGCTTAAGATGAGAAGTGTCCGATAGCCACACATGTTTTAATTTTCCACGCAGTTTATCCTCCCACTTTGCAATCCACATGCAATCCGGTTCCCACACAATCGCTTTCCAGTTTCCGGGTGGTCTCGGAGCATCGGGCGAAAGGTTCAGAATAACATCTTCTGGTTTGGGGCCCTCCTTCCACTTGCCTCTGAGAGGATGTTTTCCTCTTCCCATAAAAATGCTTGAAGGCTCAGCATTATAGTTTCCTATTTCCACCCTTTTACCATCTACGATGGCGTAGCCATACTTCTCTTTGTTTCTCTCGCGGATTTCCTTACGCTCAGCTGCAAGTCTCTTCTTCTCCTCTTTGGACATGCTTGCTTTTTTTAGTTTCTCATCTTCCACGTACTTTATGATTTCAGAGAAATCAAAGTCTTCTGGAGAGACTTTGCCCAGACCCAAGGCTGCGCCGAAGTCATTAAAAAAGTTTTTAACAAAAACTGGGTCATCCACATACTCTGTGCCCAGCTTTTTGACCCAGGCTACTGCCATCTCTTCCTGTTTAGGTTCCAGTTTAATCCTTTTTCCTTTAAAAAGTATGGAAAACCCCTTATAGTTATACTGTGGAAATAGAATGCCGTTATGAATTAATTGTTTCACTTGATCTACCTGCCCATATACGTTGTGCCATACTTTAGGGTTGGGAGGTTAAGGAATGTATATGGTTGAACCTTTATATCCTTTATCAGTTTTTAAAAATAGGGGAGGAAAAGCTTATTTTTCTAGTTTAACCATAATTTTCTAAACTATTGTTAATATGGCGCGGTTTCCACCACTACGAATAGAAATACTTCCCTTAATATTACAGCTTCAAAGAACCAGAAACTGTACTTAAAATAGGCTCAGCCCAAAAAATCCTACAAATAATCTACTTGTATTGTGGTCCTTCCTAAAATATTGCATTAGGAGATTGGTTTAAATGTCAAATGACATTGTATTTTCGGATGAGGAGAGGGAGAGGTACTCTAGGAACATTGTCCTTGACTACATAGGATATAGTGGCCAGAAAAAACTCAAGAAATCCAAAGTTCTAGTGGCAGGGGTGGGAGGTATTGGGTGTTATGCAGCGCTCCTTTTTTCTCAGATGGGCATCGGTAGCATTAGACTTGTAGATATGGATATTGTGGAAATTTCGAATCTCCAGAGACAAGGATTATACAATATGGAACTCATTAATTATCCAAAGGTAGAAGCAGCAAAAATCCAACTCACAAAGTTAAATCCCCAAATAAGCATAGAAGCCATGCCCCATTTTCTGGACGAAACCAATGTGTTGCAAATTTTGGACGGAGTTGATGTTGTGGTTGACGGGCTGGATGAGTTAGAGCCAAGATACATTTTGAATAGAGCTTGCCACAAACTGGGCATACCGTATATCTTTGGGGCGGCAATAGAAACTTATGGCAATGTTTTCACTATAATTCCCGAAAAGACCGCCTGCTTGGAATGCTTCTACGGGAGCATCAAAGACGAATTGTTACCAGCATGTGGACAGGTAGGAGTCTTCCCCCCTGTTCCCCCAATCATAGCCAATATTGAGGTAGCGGAGGCGGTGAGAATTCTACTGGGAAAAACGCCTCAATTGGCTGGAACACTACTCTTCGTTGACGCATCGGATCTATCATTTGAAAAAATTTCCATAAAAAAAGAAAGCTCATGTAAGGTTTGCAACTTGAAACCCGACCAAATATTCTTCGAATCAACGCGGAGGAGAAATCTTGTGAAATCCATTTGCGGCAGAGCTTCGAAAAGCACACATATAGTATTACCCGAAAAAGACCAAGATTTAGATTTTAGCAAAGTCTTGGAAAATCTGGATAAATCATACAAAGTTATTTTGTTATCGGAACTAGGAGTTTCACTAAAAAGGAATTTAGAAATAGATATTAGCATTTTAAAATCGGGAGTGGGCATAATTAAAGGGGCTAATACTGAGGAAAATGCCCTAGCAACCTATAGAGAGTTAGTTCCATGTTAAGCTTGTGGTTTAAGAGGTTTAAAGGGTACTTTTGGGAATCGGGCCTCTTTGAGGGGAGGCAAAGTTCCCAGAAAAAAAGGTTTGGGTCTCAAATGGAAATAAGCTCTACTAGAGTCCCTCTTTAACAATGGAAAGATGGTACACTGGGTCTAGAAGCTAGGGTTAGGAATAAATTTCAGTGCGTTCCCGCGAGAGTTTGGAGAATTTTTGTCGATTTTTATAATTCAAAATTAACTTTGTATATTGCATAGTTATATTTTTATTTTGCTAGTTTTTAGCTTGCTAAATTATACTTTTAGTATAGAAAAGTTTAAATTGTGAAAGGTATATAATTACGTTATCAATAGGGGAAAAGGTGTGAGAGCAGAATGAAAACACCTTGCGAAATTGTTAATAAACGCTATCTCCCCTCCATTAGAGCTATGATTGCCAAGGAACTCGCAGAAAAACACAATTGCACACAGATGAAAATTGCTGAGTGGCTTGGCGTAACACAAGCAGCCATCAGCCAATACCTCTCCTCCAAGAGAGCAGGTAAAGAACGAATTCTGAAAATTAGACCCGAAATTAAAGAGTTCGTTCAAGAAATAACCCTCAAACTTGCGAATGGGGAGAAGGAAAAATTCAACATCGGAGAAGAGATTTGTAATATTTGCAAATCCTTAAAATTAAAAGAAGAAGCACACACAACAATAAAGAGTTACGCAACAGCCTGAAAGTACTAGCAACGAATTTCCACTACTAAAAGGTCAATCAGGTTCCCTCAGTGCAGAGACAGAACCAAGGTTAAATCCCTAAGAACAAAGCAAGACTAAATCAGTGTTTCTCACCTTTTTTTATGGACATTTTTGGAAACTCATAGCCACAAACGGGACACGAAACCATATTGCACATTTTTGCAAGAGGACACACAAAACACTTCTCCAAATCCTCCTCACCAAACTTAAATCCACATAAGGGACATCTGTAAACCTTTTCCGATTTTTGCGACATAAAGTTCAACACCCTGAAATTAAAAACTTCCAAAAGCTACTCCAAACATAACTATGAAGCCGCAACTTTTAACTCTATCAACTAATTTCACTCTAAATCCACTTTTTCGCGGATTCTTCAAATTTTTAGTAACATTGAATACTCCCAGTGGGGAGAGAGCTTTTCGTATATGTTTATTAAAGATGTATAATACAGTTTTCAAAATAGAAACGGCAACAGTTAAAAAGCCCGAGTAAAGCCATAAAATTTCAAAAATATGCAGGGACGGGGTTAATAGGTTCTAATTTATCTCCACTAAAATTAATATCTCGGCAATTTTAAATTTAAGCTGATTTCCATTTTGGTGCTGCTAAATGATTGGAAAAAGCATTTTCTCATCATGTAAAAGGGGAAGGATAGTGATAAACAAGCACCAATGAGCCAAACTGTCAAGAAATTGTTTAACTCGACAATTTTTTAATCAGGCTGGTTTCAGTTTTCGGGTTAAAAGAAGTATTGGGAAGCCTTCTCCCCGATATCAAAAGATAAGGGGGTATGTAAAACAAGTTATCATGGAGCAGAGTAAGTTAATTTGGGGATACTTTCAGTATCTCATTTTGTTTATTATCTGGTCAATTTTTCGGGATATATCTTCAAGGTTTTGTCTGAGTTCCTGAGTTTTAGTTCTGTATTCTTCCTCTGTTATTAGGCCCCGCATACGGTCGAACGCAAGGTCTCCGAGTTTTCTTTCTAGGTCGGATCTCTGGATTTCGAGTTCACCTATTTCCGCAGTTAAATCATCCAGAGAAGTTCTTGGTTCGGAGCCGGAATCCTCGATGGTTGTAAGCTCTTCGTCCTCCACTAATGGAATGGTGGGAATCTCTTCCTCAGATTTGATTTCGGTTTCTTGACTTCTTGCCACTGAGGGGGCTTTTTCCTCCTTTATCTCTTGCGTTAATATGTCCATTGCGTCTTCTTTCACTCTCTCTGGTTCGGTTTTCCCTAATTCTTCGGGAGTGGAGATTTTCGCAGCCGCAGATTTTGAGGTATCTTCCATTGTTGATTCAGATTCTAGTTTCTCTTCGGTTGAAGGTAGAACTTGTTCTAATTTACTGAACAATGCTTTTATTTTCTCTTCAGTTATTTTCCTTTTTGTTGCTTTTTCTTTCGGCTCCATAACGGTGATTGTTTCTGGACTTGTTTGGGTGCTGCTGGGGATTTCTACGGAGGTGGGTTTAATGGAATCCGGTTCTGTGACTGGTTTCTCCTGTTGGGTTACAGCTATTTTGGGCGATTCCGAGGCTTTATTTAACATTCCTTCGAGATTTTTAACTGTTTCTGAGAGAAAAGTGATATCGTCTTCGAGTTTATCGATTTTTCCTCCCAGGTCTGCAACCACACTTACAACCGAAGCTTCAAGCTCATTAAGTCGGTCTCGAATCATTTGTATACTTTTTATAATAGTACGGATGGGGGGCTCCACGCTTTCTTGGATGGTGTCCTTAATAATTTTGGCGAGTATCTCTCTGATTGCTGACTGCTTTTCACCCATTGCGTCACATCCTCTAAATAATTAGTTATGAATTGAAACCTTAAAAATGAATCTGTATTTACATCACTCCATGATTTTTAAAATTTAGAATTTTTTGTATCATATTACCATATATAAATATGTATTTTCCAAAGATTTGGTGAACAGTGTTTTTCGCTGGCAAACTGTTTCTTCTGTGTTTAGTGGATATTACAAAGAGATTACAAACAGAATTAAATACGAAAAACTATGAATTTTTGAATACCTGTGGAACGTACACCATTGTTCCAAACACTTAAGATAATTAGCTTCTCCCACCTTGGAAAAAGTGAAAATATTGGGGGAAGAATTTATGGATGTATCAAAAAAAATTCCAGTCAAACATGTTACACTCTTTTCAAACGGAGTATCAATAGTAGAGCGGCAGGGATCTTTACCCGTAAAGGAGGGAATACTTTATTCACTTGATTTGGACCTGGACGATCTAAACAATGTGCTAAGAACAATAATGGTTATAGATCTCGATGGCGGAGCAGTAAAGAAAATACAATATGAGATTTCAGGAGATGGATTTGGAGCACCAGGCGCAGGGTTACAAATAGACTCCAATAAAGCCCTATCCAGCATCATTAAAGGTTCCGTAAACGAGGAAACAAAAATAGTAACTAAGAGTGGGGAGGAGATCACAGGCCGCATTCTAGGCTCAGAGACCAACGGCCACCTAATAATTACTAATGATTCAGTGGAACGAACAGATGAACTCATTTTACTAACAGAAGAGGGAAGCATAATCAGACTGCCCATGAATGAAGTCGACCAAATTATACCTAGTAAAAATATTATCAGGAAAATTCGCCAAAGCCAAACACCAAACAAAGCTAAGGCAACAATAGGTTGGGAACTGGATCCTGGCAACGATGGAAAAGAAAACCACAATCTAATTATTAGGTACCTGCAAAGGCTGGAAAAATGGGACATGATATACCATATCCACGAGCTTAATGGCAAATTCATACTCTACGGCTTCGGCGTGCTCACAAACCCCACAACTGAGGATTGGAAGGATGTTTCCATTGACTTGGAGGTAGGAACCGCCCCTGAATCACAGACTCAGATTTACTCGCCAAATATAAACTTTAAGGAAGCAAATAAAGCTGAAACACCACTAACAAAACAAAACTTAATTTCATACAAGTACAATATTTCTGAACCCCTAAATATCCCAAAAATGTCTTCAGTCCTGATTCCCATAATACAAGAAACAGTGGAGGGGATTAGAGAATACTTCTGGAACACATCCGAATCAAAGCCCACCCTCTTCCTGAAAATCACAAACACAAAGGACCTAGCCTGGGCCCCCGGCTCTGTGGTCTACTGGGAAAAAGCACAATTCACCAGCGAAGGAAGAATCGAGTTCACCCCAGTAAATGAGGAAGCTAGAATCCGAATAGGCTATACCAACGATTTGATTGTCAAAAAAGAACAAGAAAAAGTGGAACTCAACGAAAAAGAAACAAACGAAGGTTACACTAAAAAGTATATCACAAAATTCAGAGTAGAAAACACGAGACCAGAACCAGTGATCTTATGGGTAAAAGATAAACCTCCAGAAGACACACAGCCACAAATCATAAATGCTACACACAGCCCCAAAAAAGATACCGAAGGCTACCTCATCTGGTTGCTATCTCTAAATCCAAAAGAAAAGAAGGAAGTCACCATCGAATACGCATACAAATAAAATCCACACCACTTTTTAATTTTGCTATAACAACGCCAATTGGACCCTTCCACCAAAACATTTAGGAAATGTTTAGAAAGCTGGAAAAGTTTACGCCAAACTAAGTAATCAATGACTGCGATATATTCTTGTTTTCAGCCTTAAGGCTCCCAGCTGAGAGAGAAGGAAACCCATGCATTGTTTAATGAACTTTCTGGAAAGCAAACCATAATCCTTACGAGTAAAGCGTTGTTACCACTTAAGGAGAGTAAAATGAGTATATATGTCCATGGGAGATTCTATTTTTGTCTGCAAGAATACCTATGAAAAAACACAAAAGATTTTAACGTTTTCTCGTCTTTTAGTATTTGAAATATCGTTAAAATATTTAGATAAAAATCTTCCACAGAAACTTGCTGATCATAACCATTGTTAAAAATCTAAATTTGAAGAGAAGATCGTTAAAGTGATGCTTTCTGCTTGCAAACAGTTTATATTTAATTTCACTCATTATTTGTCAGGATTATAGTTTAGGAGAGTTAGAGCAACTTTGCATGGGAAATATACAAAGTATAAAGACAAATTGGTTAAAGCGTTAAAGGTGGGTGATACTGAAGCAAATATTGATTTCTTAGTTAATGCTTTCCTTGAATCCATGGAAGAAGTCTGCGAGCGTTGTATGAGTAACAGAATGATGTGTGCGCTTCGCCCTGCATGTCCAAATCGTAAATTTTTAAATCTTTTAATTAGATTTGGGGTCGACTCTAAGGATTTGCCAAGTTTCTGTTACGAGCAACAAATTAGTAACGTTAATACTTTTTTGGAGGGCAGCTCTAAAGCAAAAATTATTGATACTACTCTTCCGATAAAAGAATTTTTGAAACTTCTCTCAGGAGGGGGCGAAAGACTAATGGGTCCGCTGCGTGAAAAGGACGCTAAAAAACTCTCGAGAGAACTGTTCATAGAACTTAAGAGAGCTACCCCAGATGTTTTCATAGCTGAAGGTGAGGATTACATCTTAGCTTTGGTAGATGAAGGAATTTATTACTTTGACCTTATAAATGAAGTAGTTATTATTAATCCCCGCGACACAATTATAAAGTCAAATGAAATGGTACGTGACTTGATAAATATTTTTGGGGAGAGGTATAAATTAAATTTGGAGTTGAGGGAAGAATTTGAGGGCTTGTGGTATTTAAATGTAGTTATACCAGTGAAAGACTCTCAAAATGTTGAAATGGAAAAAATTAGGAGGGTTTTGAAGGAGCAGGAACAAAAATTTTTGCTTTATACTGATTATGTTTCCTATTATTTTTCAGATGACACTGTCAATTTTGTTCTTGAAATAAAGACTCCAACTGTCCAGCAGAAATTTGATTTAACATTCAAAAGAATAAGCAGTATCTTTGCTCAGATTAATAATCTCGTAAAAGAAATCAGCCAGCCACCACAAGCTTGAAATAATTTTCCTTAAGCGTTTAATATCTTCATCGTAAATTAACTTTTAAAATTCTGATTCAAGTTCATAAAATACTTAACAAGGTGTTGGAGATGGCAGCATCATTAAACCAAAAAGTCATGGAGTATGTAGGACTGAGTGAAAAAGAAGCCCAAATATATGGAACCATTCTACTTTACGGCACCCTCACACCCGGTGAAATAAGCGTATACACCAAACTCCCTATAAACAAAGTTGAAACTTTACTTGAAAAACTGGAAAAACGCAAAATCGTCAAAAAAATTCCCGGGGTAGTGGTAAGGTATTCTGCAGCCCTCCTCTTTAAGCCACTCGAGGAAACCCTAGAAAAATTTAGAAAAGAAGCTGAAAACTTCAGAAAAAGTATAAACCAAAAATTTAATGAAACTCTGAAGGAATTTGAAAACGCATTAAATGTTTGGAAGCTTGATGTAAAAACAATAATTGATGCCGAAATTGCCAAAATTAGTAATGAAAATATCGAAGCAGCCAAAAACTTTGAGCAAATTTATACTCAAACCTCTAAAACTTTAGAAAAAGAAACCGAAAATAGAATAAAAGAAATATCCGATGCAATTGGAAAACAGTCTGAACTCTACAATGACCGTATTTCTCAATATGAAAGCAATCTAAGCTATGTTCTGGACACACAAATTGGGAAAAGTGAAAAGGATAAAGAAATAACGGAAAAAGGCCTCATAGAGAAGCTCAACAGCAACTACAAGTACTACATAGGCAGTATTCAGTCCCTAAATAAAAGTATTCAGAGAAAATTGTCGGAAAACTCTAAAACACTTTTAGAAATCCAAAAACAAATGAGGCTTAAAAATATAGAATTACTCGAAAAAGGTTCAGCTAGATTTGTTGAGCTGGCAAGTGAAACTAAAAACGAGGCATTTTCTGTTCTGGATAGACATCAAAGCACTTTTTCCACCGACGTGAAGGAACTTCTGCCTTCCCTAGATAGGAGCTTCCAAGATATAATAAAAGTTAGGGAGGGGAACCTGAATCTATTCTATGACAATATCGAGAAGTCTATCTTGGAAAACGCCATAAACAATGCAAAAAGGCTCTCCAACTTCCATCTCTCGGCCAGCAAAGCCCTAAACAAATTGTATAAATCACAAGAAATCAGCGTTCATTCAACATCGGGAAAATTAACCGAACTTGTAAACACGGGATATAATCGTGCACTCTCAGTCATTGAGAGAGTCAGTGGATCCATCAATGAACACCTAAACACACACATAAAAGAACTCAGCAGAGAATACAGAGAATTCCAAACAGAATTCATAAAGACTTTAGACGCCGAAAACCAAAATTTGATAACCACCAGCGAAAACCTCCAAAAATACTACACCGATGCCCTAGAACAGCAACTCAACATAAATACTCAAACAGCTTTAACTTTAAAAGACAGAATAAGAGAATCACTCACAAAAACCACCCAAGAAATAAATACAACATTCACAGACATCCAAAACAATATTCACGATACACTATCATCAGAAATCGTAACACACAATAATGATCTAGAGGGTTTGAGGGGTGCTATTTTTTTGTTGCTTGATGATTCTAGAGCAGGCCTAATAAGCTCCTCCCAAAGAGTTTCAGAAAGCATATTTCAGAGCATTGATTTGGAAGCAAAGGGATTCGAGAGCAAAGTTAAGAAGATACGGGAGAAGTTCTCTGAAACCCTAACCTTCAACCTGGAGAAGGTGGGGAGGGAGGCGGAGAGGTTCAAGAAGGAACTTGAGAAAACCCTGGCAGAGAGAGCAGCCAGTATGGAGGACTACGCCCAGAAGGCCAGGAAGCAACTAGCCGAAGTTATAAGCAGCAGGCTTGACCAGATGTCGGCCGGCTTCGAACTCCTACAAAAGCAATCCACAGACATAATCGAAGCAATAGCCAAGAGGCTCAGCGAAGCGGCCAGCGAAACCAAGGAAAACATCGCCAGAGCCACCAGCAGCCACCTAGAGTCCTTCAAAAAAGACGCCGAAGAACTAAACCTGAGCATCGAAGAAGCCCTAAACCAAAGAATCTCAGAGCTCCAGGCCCAAGTAAAGGGGGTGAAGGAAAGCTTCCTCAGCACCATCGACGGAGAAGTCTCCTCCATAAACCAAACAATGACCAAACTCTTGGAGGAGGAGGAAGCCGCCCTGGACCAGCAATCCAAGTGGATCAGCCAACTGGCACACGAGCTGGACGCCAAGATAGCGGA
>CAZECW010000147.1:0-2145 GCA_964510585.1 uncultured archaeon
ATTTTATTAAGGAAATAATTAGAGGATGTTTCCATGATAAGGTTAGACGATATTAAAAAGGCTAATTTTTGGAGCTTCGTTGCGCTATGTGGGCGAGAGTTTATGCTAGATAAGGGGAATGGAGTAAACATCAGTGAAAGAAAGAGGGAAACGTTAGAAGGGATCATTAGAGGTATTAAATTGCCTAATACTAGGATAACGAGTTTACTGAATGATGTAGGAAGTGCTCTAAGGTATAATGATTATGAGTTAAGGAGAGTTAGAATTAAAGCGGTTTCAAGGGGACTGGTTGGTGTTTCTTCAACTTTTGGAAAAGTTTTGTTTGAAGTAGGCTTAACCGTTGATCCCTTTATGAACTTTCCTTATATTCCCGGATCTACTTTAAAGGGCGCTGTTAGGAGTGCACTGTTTGAGCTTCTACTTATAAGATCTAAAGGGAGCATCGCTGAAGCTGAAGCTGAGAAGCAGTGTAGGCGACTTTTTGGTGGTTCTAATGAGGGGATGGGACTTGTAGGATTTACGGATGCTTATCCTGTCAGGCCGGGTGAGCGTGGCTACATTGTTTATCCTGATGTGATGTCTCCTCATTATAATGAAAAGGTTAAAACAGAGCTTGATGTTGAACCAAAACCTATTGTTTATCTTAGTATTGCACCTGAATCAGAATTTCAATTTTATTTGTTCTTTAAGAAGTTGAGAGGAAAAGGTGAGAAGATGAGGCAACTCATGGTAAAAAACTCCAGGGAGGCGGATATTGCTGAGGACCCAGTCCCCAAAATGGAGGAACTTGGTCTTTTGGATTCTGCTGTGCTTTATGCTTTTAGTAGGGGTGTTGGGGCTAAGACTTCGGTTGGGTACTCTGTCTTTGAGATTGTGAGTTATGAATCTGTGTAGGAGGAACTAAAATGGATAGGGATGAATTTTTCTGTTTGAAGGCTGCTGCTCTGCTCCATACTCCACCCATTAAGGCTTGGACGGTGATTGGCAAGTTTGATGGTAAAAACTTTGATTTTATTGGGGAGACAGTTGCAGCATTGAGTGGAACTAGGCTGGATAATGTTAAAGGATATTTGGAGGATGGTAAAGTTAAATATTCTGAGGGTTTGGCTGAGGGTGTGGATCAGTGGCTTTTGAATAAATTGGTTGGTGAGGATTACAGGTTTTTAGGTGTCTCGGAAGTTAAAATTAAGAATATTTTTAATCCCTCTTTCTCGCAGGAAATTAGTCGAGTTCCCGAACCTCATATACTCAAAGATTACATTTCTTCTATAAAAAGTATGTTGGGGAATGTTGCTGATATTGGTTTAGCTTATCATTTGCTTTATGCTTGTTATGAGCCCTTATGGATTCTTAAGGGTCTTCCTGTGGGTCCAGTTGATCTTAGGGTGCCTACCAATAGTGTTTTTGACCACTCGTATGCAACTGCTTCTATGATGAATTGGCTACTGAGTTCGGCGGGGAAGGTTGACGGGATACTATTGTTCATTGATTTGGCAGGAGTCCAAAAAGTTATTTCTAGTTCAAGGAAGCTTAGGGATTTATGGATTTCGAGTTACCTAGTTTCGGCACTAGCTTGGCGTCTGTTCTGGATTTTTGTTCGGCCTCTGGGGCCTGATGTTCTTTTGCTTCCAACTTGCAGGGATAACCAGTTTTATTATCACTCTTTAATGTCTGAACTAAGCGGAAAAGTTGATGATAAGACACTAAACCTGGTTAAAAAAATTGCTTTGGAACTAATTAATTATGACTTAGATAATGATGTATATCCTAATTTTGCTGTGATTCCTGCAACTGGCTCACTGGTTTTGCCTAGTATCAAAGTTTTAAAAGAATTTGAGGAATTTAAAGACATAAATTCGTTGAGCGACTTGGAAGACTTCGTTAAAAGGCAGTACGAGAAGATTTGGAGTGAGCTTTTTAACACAGTGTCAAAATATTGTGGAGAAATACAAAAAAGTGACAGTTCCAATGTTTTGGGATATTTTCATGACCTCCTTGAAGCATGTAGAAAATATGGATTAAAATTTGTTGGATATGTAGCACCCTTACAATTTGAAATATGGTGGAGAAAAAAGTCATCCTGGCAACAGAGGAGAGCTGATGGAAGAAGAGCCTTTGTAAGTTGTTGGCCATGGAAAACATGGG
>CAZECW010000148.1:0-12132 GCA_964510585.1 uncultured archaeon
ATCAGCAGGGTCAGCAAAACATAAATGGGCAGGATGAGAATAACAGTTTGGAGTAGTGTTTCTGGCATTTTTATCACTAGTTATTTACTTGCAGAAGCACTACTCCAATTTTTCGGTTCAAATTGCACCAGAAACTTTTTATGCCCTTTGCCAAAAAATATTTCTTTAACGTTTCTAATTGAATTATAAAGGATTTCTAACTGTTTTGGAGGAATCTTGGTTGGGTAAAAAGCTTCTGGTTACGGGTATGGATTTTCTTCTGGATTGGGTTAAGCAGCATATAAAGAGTGCGGAAATAGTTTGTACTTCTGATGTTTCTGAGGAGAATCTATGCCAGATGGTTAAGGATGCTGATGGAATACTGTACATGCAGGCTTTGAGTTATCCCATTACTAGGAAAATTATTGAGTCTGGTAAAAAGTTGAGGTTCATAAGTTCGGCGGGTGTGGGTTATGAACGCATCGACGTTAAGGCTGCCACGGATAATGGGGTAGTGGTAATGAATATGCCTGTGGGTACAACTGTGTCTGTGGCGGAACACACTATAGCTCTGATACTTGCGTGCGCAAAGAATCTGGTCAAGGCCCACGAAAACGTGGTTAAAGGAGGATGGAGACTTTTAGCTATGGGAGTTGAATTGTGGAATAAGACTCTGGGAATAATTGGTTTTGGCAGAATAGGAAGAGAAGTGGTTAAAAGGATGCGGGGATTTGAGATGAATATCTTAGTGTACGACCCATACGTGAAGGAGGATGAAATCAAAAATTTGGGGGGCAAAAAAGTGGACTTGGAAACGCTACTTAAGGAATCAGATGTAGTCTCGATACATTCACCCTTAACCAAAGAAACCGAGGGACTAATAGGCGAGAAGGAACTGGGACTAATGAAGCCAACAGCTATCATGGTAAATACCGCCAGGGGGGAACTAATAGACGAAGATGCGCTTATTAAGGCGTTAAAGGAAAGGCGGATAAGCTACGCGGGTCTAGATGTTTTTCGAAATGAACCCATAAACAAGGATAATCCCCTACTCACCTTGGACAATGTGGTTCTGACGCCGCACATGGCGGTTCAAACATTCGACGCGGTAGTGAGAATGATGAATCAAAATGGTATCCAAGTCGAAAAAGCTTTAAACGGAATTTATGAAAATGTGGTAAACCCCGAGGTTTTAACGAAAATGAAAAAATAATTTGGAGGTAAAAGCGTATGAGTTTAGAGGTTGGATTGGATGCTCCGGGGAAAAAGGTTCTTTTGATGGGAAACGAAGCTGTGGCCAGAGGGGCACTGGAAGGAAACTGTCAGTTTGCTGCTTCCTACCCTGGAACACCCGCTTCCGAAATATTAGAGACTATGGCTCGTTTGGCAAAGGATTTTGAAATATACGCTCAGTGGTCAACAAATGAGGCGGCTGCTTTCTGGGCTGGAGCTGGAGCCACTTATTGTGGCTTGAGGTCAATGGTTTCGGCGAAACATCATGGTGTAGCGTGGATGACTGATCAACTTATCCACATCTCTCACTGGCAAATTGGCAAAGGAGGGCTCGTCATAGTCATTGGAGACGACCCGAAGGGACATAGTTCAGCTAATGAGTACGATTCCAGAAATTTGGCGTCTAGAGTTTTTGAGATTCCCATTTTGGAGCCCGCGGATCCCCAAGAATCCAAAGAGTTTACTAGAATGGCGTTTGATTTTTCCGAAAAACTGAAACTTCCCATATATGTGAGGATGACCACCAGAGTGTGTCATGCGAGCGGGGATGTGATTCTGGGAGAGATTCCAAAAGAAAAGAGGGTTCCCAGCTATTATCCAACATTCTTTGAATTGGGAATGGAAATGCTCATGGCAAAGGGGTGGGTGGATGTATCCTACCTGCATGAAAGATTACACACAAAAAAGCTAAAAGAAGCTGCTGAGATATCGGAAAACTTTCCAGGCAACAAATTAGAGATGGGTGGAGGTGAGGAGATAGGGATAATTGCGTCTGGGGTTTGCCGCCACTATGTAGAAGAGGCTGTAGACAAGCTCGGAGTTAAACCAGCGCTCCTACATTTGGGAATGTCTTTTCCACTACCCAAAGAAAAGGTGTCAAAACTTCTAAAATCCGTAAATAAAGTGATAGTTTTTGAGGAGACAGACCCAGTTATAGAAACTGAGGTTAGAGCATTGGCAGAGGACGAATCCTTGGGTGTCGAAATCTTGGGAAAAAGAAATGAGTTTACTCCCATCTCTGGCGAATTGAATCCCCTAGACGTCATGATTGTTCTTTCAAAAGCCTACGGTAAACCTCTCCCCATAATACCAGAAAGGAAGGAACTTAGAGAAATGATTAAGCCCTACGAGGGAATGAGGCGAATAGTTTTGTGCGCCGGCTGCCCCCATAGAGCATCCGCATATGCGGTGAAGCTAGCGGCCAAAACCTTTAAAGGAGGGTCCTATATTGGGATAGGGGATATTGGTTGCTATGGTATGATGGGGCCTCCGCCTCTAATGGCCTTCACTCTAACTAACTGTATGGGGGGAAGCATAGGACTGGCAAACGGGATAGCCAAAACGGGAATAGACCAACCAGTGGTAGCATTCATAGGGGACTCCACCTTCTACCATGCAGGTATACCCCCTCTGATAAACGCCACCTTCAACAATGCCAAATTCACTACAATCGTCCTAGATAACCAAGTGACTGCATTAACTGGTTTTCAACCCCACCCTGGATCTGGATTCACCGCTATGGGCGATAAGACTAAGCCAGTGAAAATAGAGGATATAGCAAGGGCATGTGGAATAGAGTTTGTAGAAGTAGTGGATCCATACAATATCAAAAAGGCGGCTGAAGTAATTAAAGCTGCTTTTGAGCATCCTGGGGCATCCCTTGTGATATGCAGGAGGCTGTGTTCAACGGAGGCCCTAAGAAGGAGGAGAAGCGAGGGATTACCGCCACCAAAGCCCTTCATGGTAGACCCAGATTTGTGTAATGGATGCAAAATATGTATAAATGAGTTTGGTTGCCCAGCAATGATCTGGGATGAGAAAACAAAGAAGGTATCAATAGATGAAACCCTCTGCATAGGTTGTGCGGTCTGCACCCAAGTATGCCCAGAAAGAGCACCAAAAGCAGTTAAGGAGTGAAAAGGTAATGAAGAAAAATTTTGATATACTGATAGCGGGAATAGGTGGACAGGGAGGAGTTCTAACTTCCAGAATAATAGGAGACGCGGCAATTGAGGCAGGTTACCACGTAACCGTAGGCGAAACATTTGGAGCCAGCCAAAGAGGAGGCTCAGTTATCACTCATATTAGGCTTGGGAAGGAGAGAATTTACGGTCCGCTCATACCCGAGGCGAGTGGTGACGCAGTGATTGGGTTGGAGCCACTTGAATCACTTAAGTGCGCGGTGAAATTTCTTAAAACTAACGGGATAATAGTGACCAATGAGCGGCCAGTACTGCCACCGGACAAAAATTATCCCGAACTGGATAAAATATTTGAATCCGCAAGGAAAATTCCCGCACAACTATTCTCAATTGATAGCATTAAGCTGGCTAAAGAAGCAGGAGACATACTCTCGTCAAACATTGTTATGATAGGCGCAGCTTATGCGGTAAAGGCGCTCCCCATAGAAGAGGAACATTTGAAGAATTCCATCCGAAGTAAACTCCCCAAAGCAGTCGATTTAAATCTTAAGGCATTTGAATTAGGGAAAAAGGCGATGGAGAAGAAGTGATGTCTGAAGAAAACCGGATTGTCCAGCAACTCACCCCCCTTTTTAAACCCTCGTCTGTTGCCATAATAGGAGCCTCCTCCACCCCCATGAAGTTCCCAACCTGGGTCACATCCACCGCCCTAAAAAGCGGTTTCCGGGGTAAAATATATCTTGTAAATCCCAGAACCAAAGAAATCCAAGGAATAAAAACCTACCCCAGCATATTAGACATAAAGGATAACGTGGACCTGGCGGCAATAATAATACCCGCGGAACTAATTCCGGGCGTGATGGAGGAATGCGTTGAGAAGGGTGTTAAGGCTGCAATCATATTTTCTTCGGGTTTCAGAGAAATAGGGGAAAAGGGAATAAAAAGGGAAGAGGAAATACTCAGAATAGCTAGGAGAGGGAACATTAGGCTGGTTGGCCCCAACTGTATGGGAATCTACAGCTCAGAAGTAAACCTCACCCTATCCATAATTTCATTTAAGGAGAAGGGAGAGATAGCATTCATAACTCAGAGCGGCGGCTACGGCATAGAGATATGCTCCTCGGCTATGTCTAAGGGCATAAATTTTAGCAAGTTCATAAGCGTGGGCGACAAAATAGACATCCAAGACTATGAGTACCTGGAGTACCTTTACCAAGACCCAGACACCAAAGCAATTATGATGTACATAGAGGGAATAGAGAAGGGAAGGGAATTCCTAAACGCTGCAAAAAAGGTAACTCGAAAGAAGCCCATATTTGTAATAAAAATTGGAAGAACAATGGAAGGCAGCAGAGCCGCAAGCTCCCACACTGGCGCACTAGCTGGAAAAGACGCTATATACGACGCAGTTTTCAAGCAGAGCGGAATAATAAGAGCATATGATGTGGAAGAACTCTTCGACTATCTAAAAGCCTACCTGACTCTACCCCTACCAAAGGGAAACCGCGTGGGACTACTCGTGGGAAGCGGCGGGGTGGGCTGCGCAGCCACAGATAAATGCATAGAGTTGGGTCTACAGGTTCCAGAAATAAGCGAAGAAAACAAAAAAATGTTAAAAACTATTCTCCCAGAATTCGCATCCGTCAGGAACCCAGTAGACTTCACAGCATCCGGAGCACAGGGAATATTCACAAACACCCAAGTACTCAAAAAGCTCTTTGCAGACCCAAACATTGACGCCTGGTTTTTCGGAGGCTTCACCAGCTCATCCATAGCAGAAATAAAAGACATAATAGAACAATTCAGACCAGTCATAGACAAAATAAATTCCAAAGATTTAATGGGCGAACTCAAAGTGCCTCTAGTTGGATCCATGGATGAAAACGATATAGTTAGACCAATTATGGAAAAAATGTTCGGCGCAGTATTCTACCCAACACCCGAAAGAGCGATCCGAGCGATATCCGCACTACACAGATACGGAAAATATTTGGAAATGATCAAAAAATGTGTGAACGGTTGACTGTACTGATATAAATGTTATAAAAATAAAGGGGGAGGGAAGGGTTTCTAGCTTAGGGCACTCATTATTATTCCCGCTAATTCTTCTCTTGGGGGCTGTTTTGCTATTAGTTCTTTTAGTTTTGGCCCTATTTCTTCCGGCTTCCAGAATCCTGGTGGAGAGCGTTTCACGGGTTCGCTGGATTTCCAGCTGTGCAGCAGCCACATGTTCCCGCCAACCACTCTTATAACTTGGCCGGTTACATCTTTAGCCTCGTCGGAAGCTAGGTAAACCACAAGGGGAGCCATAGCTTCGGGACTCAAGACGTCGTATCCATACTTCTTTTCGAAATCCTCCTTAGTTCCCATCATAGGAGCCAGTGAGGGCGTTGCCTCGGTTGTTAGTCTGGTTCGGGCAACAGGTACTATAACATTGGCTGTTACCCCGTATTTCGCCATTTCTTTGGCCACTATGAGGGTAAAGGCGGTTATTCCGGCTTTCGCGGCTCCGTAGTTGCTCTGACCTGGATTATATAGTAGTCCAGCGTCGGAGGTGGTGTTTATTATTCTTCCTGCTACGGGTTTTCCTTCTTTGGACTGGGCTCTCCAGTAGTTGCAGGCGTGTCTGGTGCAGTTGAATGTTCCCTTGAGGTGAACCCCTATTACTGCGTCGAAATCTTCCTCTTCCATGTTGAATATCATTTTGTCTCTAAGGATTCCCGCATTGTTGACCAGTATGTCCAATTTGCCAAAGGTGCTAATGGCTTGATCAATTATTCTTTTTGCTCCCTGGAAGCTTGTGACGCTCTCATAGTTGGGGGCGGCTTCCCCTCCCATCTTCTTGATTTCGTTTACTACGTCGTCGGCTGGACCGTGGAACTCGCCTTTTCCATTGTGGCTTCCGCCCATATCGTTTACTATGACTTTTGCTCCGTGTTTTGCTAGAAGTAGGGCTTCTTCTCGTCCTAAACCTCTTCCAGCGCCAGTAACTATAGCTACTTTACCTTTAAGTGATATTGGCATTTTTATATCACCCTAAAAAGCAACTATTAATAATTCGATTACCATTTAGATAACTGATTCATAAGCATTTCGTCTACTTTAAGAGGGCAGCGTAGAAATGTTGGATTCTACTCCCTCACTTCAAGGTTCTAAATTGAAAAAGAAGCTATATAAACGCTTATTTTGGAAGTGAAATCGAAAAATTCTAAATTGCTTCCTGCCCTTTTTTCTGCGGATAAAATATTAATACAATACAGAGTTATATAGAATTTATGTAAAGTTGCCTTCATGGTTTAGAGGAGGACTCCAGTATAATTGAGATTAAAAACTGGCACAGTATGCCTATTGAGGAAATAATGAAAATTCTGGAAACCAGCCCCAAAGGCCTTACCAAGGAGGAGGCCTTCAGAAGACTGGAATTGTATGGCCCCAACAAGGTTCAAGAAGTGAGAAGACTTTCTCCCCTGAAACTTTTTTTGGAACAGTTTCGTAACGCCCTGAACTACATCCTCATTTTGGCCGTTACAATCTCAATAATCCTTGGAAATACCTTGGACGCTATGATAATCATTGTGATACTTTTATTCAACGCCACTTTAGGGTTTGTTCAGGAGTACCGCTCAGAAAAAGCCCTGGAAGCCCTTAAAGAGTTATCGGCACCCAAAACCATAGTTGTACGAGAAGGAAAAGAGAGAGAAATCAAAACCGAAGAACTGGTTCCCGGAGACCTAGTAATCCTCAATACTGGAGATAAAGTTCCCGCAGACATACGCCTCATCACCTCTGTGAGGCTGAGGGCCCTAGAATCCATACTCACCGGCGAATCTGGCTCTGAAGAAAAAGTTACCGGAGAGCTACCAGAAGATACACCCCTAGTAGACCGCTTAAACATGGTCTACTCCGGAACAGTCATCACAGGAGGTAGAGGCTCAGGGATAGTTGTAGCCACCGGCATGAACACCGAGGTTGGAAAGATCGCGAAAGAAATTTCAGTAGCTGGTGAAGAAAAAACACCTCTCCAGAAGAAAATATCACGCCTAGCAGTTTATCTGGCAGTAATCGCCTTCATATTTGCAGGCATCCAAGCGATTCTAGCATTTGTGAGGGGTATACCTACATCGGATATACTTTTATTGGCTCTCGCCTCAGTGATTCACTTCATTCCAGAAGGCCTCATAGCTGTGGTAACCATAGTTCTAGTCATTGGCGTCAGAATAATGGCCAGGAGGAACGCCATAATTAGAAACTTGCAGGCGGTGGAAACTCTTGGCTCCGCCACTGTGATATGCACAGATAAAACGGGTACACTCACCAAAAACCAGATGACAGTACGAGTAATATATTTGAATGGTGAAGTCATAGAGGTAACCGGTGAGGGCTACACGCCGGTAGGTGAATTCCGAAAAAATGGAGCGGTAATAAATCCAAAGGAGAACCCCAACCTCCTACTGTTCCTCAGAGCCATGGCTCTGTGTAATGATGCCCGTCTTGTCTCAGAGAACGGCAGATACTCTATAGTTGGGGATCCCACTGAGGGGGCGCTGGTGGTTGCGGCAGCCAAGGGAGGAGTTAACAAGGAGGAGGAAGAAAAAGAAAACCCTAGAATAGATGAGATTCCCTTTGAGTCTGAACTGGCCTGTATGGCTACGGTTCACGAATTTACAGAGGAGGAAAAATATGTTTATGCTAAGGGCTCCCCTGAACGCATGATTAGCCTCTGCAACGAGATATACATAAGAGATCAGATTATTCCAATTACCGATGAGCTTCGGAAACAGGTGTTGGAGGTAAGCCACGAGTTCGCATCTAAAGGTTACAGGGTCCTAGGACTTTCCTATAGGGTTGTTGGCAGTTCAAAGTACCGTTTGGCTAGAGAGGACTGCGGGAAAGACCTGGTTTTTCTGGGATTGGTGGGAATGGTGGATCCCCCCAGAAGAGAGGTCATAGAAGCGGTTGAAAAGTGTAAAACTGCTGGCATAAAGGTTGTCATGATTACTGGAGACCACCGGGAAACAGCTCGAGCCATAGCCCAAGAAGTGGGAATAATGACCAAAAAAGACCTGATACTGGAGGGCAGAGAACTAGACAATATTCCAGAGGAGGAGTTTGAAAAAATTGTGGATTCAGTTAAAGTATATGCCCGAAATGAACCCCGCCACAAGCTCAGAATAGTGAAAGCCCTAAGGAAAAAGGGGCACATTGTGGCCATGACTGGTGACGGCGTAAATGATGCTCCCGCGTTAAAGGAGGCGGACATAGGTATCGCTATGGGAATTACGGGAACACAGCTTGCCAAGGAAACATCCAACATGGTTCTGGCTGATGATAACTTTGCATCCATAGTGGCAGCAATAGAGGAGGGACGAACCTCATTTAACAATTTGAGAAGAGTGGTACTTTACCTGATAACAACCAGCATCGCTGGAGGCTTCATCCTACTCTCCTCTCTGCTCCTAGGATTGCCCCTACCCTTCCTTCCTTTGCAGATACTTTGGATTAACTTGGTTACAGATGGTATCTGCGACAAAACCCTGGCAATTGAACCCCGGTATAGAGACGTCCTCAAAGATCCCCCCAGACCCCCAAAAGAGAGTATTGTTAACAGAGGAGTAATCTACCAGATAGCATTCCTATCAGCAATTATGATTATTGGAACAATGTGCGTCTACTACTTTTCCCTCCAATCCCTAGGATTGTCATACATCTGGAGGGGGTACGAGGAGCCTCGAACAATGGCTTTCGCAACCATTATCTTCTTCCAGCTTTTCAATGCTTTGAACATAAGGTCTCGGGAGAACTCCATTTTCAAAATAGGACTCCTCAAAAACAAATATTTCGCAGTAGGGTTTATTTTCTCAATGATTTTGAACTTCTCCATAGTTTATGTACCGTTCTTCCACCAGCTGTTTGAAATCACACCACTGAACATTTACGATTGGCTCATAGTGTTCTTGGTAAGCAGCACCATCCTCCTGATAGAAGAAATAAGAAAGGCTGTAGCACCAAAACTATTCACAAAGAGATAAAAAATATTTTTGAGAAAAAAAGATGTTCCCTACCTTCGCTACGAAGAGATTTATCTCTGGAAAATGTGCACAACAATATTATTCCCAAAACCGCCGAAATTGACTGATAATCCTGTTTCGCATTTGGGCACTTGGCGTTTTCCAGCCTCCCCTCTTAGTTGCCAAGTGATTTCAACCGCCTGAGCCACACCGGTGGCCCCAAGAGGATGACCTCTGGCCTTAAGTCCTCCGCTGGGATTTATGGGTAGTTCTCCATCAAGCCAAGTTTTTCCCTCCTCAACGGCTTTGGCTCCCTCTCCCTTCTTAAAGAAACCCACATCCTCTGATTGCACAATCTCCAGTATGGTGAAGGCGTCATGTAGCTCTGCAAAATCTATGTCCTGCGGTTTGAGCTTAGCCATAGAATATGCCTTTTGAGCAGCCTCCCTCAAAGCTTCCAAAACAGTTGGGTCCTCACGCTCAGCAACCATCTGAATATCTGTAGCTTGCCCAAACCCCTTAATCAGCACTGGGGTATCACTGTACTCTCTAGCTTTATCCGCTGCGCAAAGCACTAAGGAAGCAGCCCCGTCACTCACGGGGCAAACATCGAACAGGCGTAGTGGATCTGCAATAATTGGTGAGGTCAACGCCTTTTCCAGGGTTATTTCTTTCTGGAAGTGAGCGTAAGGGTTGTGGGCCCCATTTTTGTGGTTTTTAACCGCCACCAATGAGAGCAGCTCTCTCTTAACATTATACTTCTTCAAATATAACTGGGCAAGAAGCCCCCCAAGGGAGGGTAAAGTAACACCATACTTGTACTCCGCAGTTGGGTGTGTTAAAGTCGCCACCGAAGAACTAACCTTGGGATTGGGTATGGAAGTCATTTTTTCCACACCAACAACCAAAACAAGGTTGGAAACACCAGATGCGATGGCTTGGAAACCTTCCTTTGTGGCTGAGCCGCCACTCGCCGGACCATTTTCTATTTTGTCTGCGGCTGCAGGTAGCAGATTGAGTCTATCGGCAAGCACACTTGCAATACCAGTCATCCTATTGAATTCTCCAGAAAACATGTTACCCACATAAACCGCGTCAAAATCACTCTCAGAAGCATTGGCGTCAGAAATCGCCCTGAAACTAGCCTCCACCATAAGATCAGTAAGGGACTTGTCTTCAAGCTGCCCAAACCGCGTCATGCCGCAACCAATAATGGCAACACCACGCATAAACATAACCCCCAAAAATTAAATAACCACCATACAAAAATGATTATGCTTTTTGAATTCTTAGTTCACTTACTATAAAAGTCTTCTCATAAACAAGGTTGCGACCAAAAATTGGAGCATTTTTTTAAGGCATCATGTATTTAGCCGCTGGAAATATAGATTTATTCGGTTCCCCCTTCTCTTTGAAAAGATAGCTTCTGGTGGTGCCTTTTAAATTAGCGTATGTTTTAAGGCTACCAAATCTTTTTTTCATATTTCAGAGTGCGTTTAATTCTAGATTTTTTTTGCATTTTTGCTAGTTCTTTCTCAAAGTCTTCAATTGATAGGAGGCTATCCACGCTGTCCTTTAGAGCTTGGGGAATTGGCTGCCTGTAGACGTAGTATTTTCTGACGTCCTGTACGATTCTTTTTGAGCGTTCTGAGAGAATTGGAGCGTAACGGTAAAGTGCATCATTCTCTTCCTTATCCACAACGAAACTAAGTGTACCGATGCGCTCTTTTCCCCTAGCTTTCTCATCGGGAATGGAGAAATAATACACAAAAGCGCTCTTCTGTTCCTCTTGAATGGGAATTATGGATTCCCCCTCATCCACATGGTGACTTAAAGCAACCGCCCCAATCATTGTCTTCAAAGCAATTTTATCAGCAGTCTCCTTTTCGATTCCCTTAAAATAAACACTGGTGGGACCAACATCCTCGTCCACAATGGCCAGACAGATTCCCCTTTTTTCAAACAAGGCACCACTTCCGCTTTTCCCTCAAACACAAGCCCAAAGGGAATCAAATATTTTAGAACTTATACAACCAGTAACCTTAATACTTTTGTATAAACGTAAATATAAACTTGTTGAAAAAACTTACTTTTGAGAGCATATACTATAACAAGTCTATTCATAGTGTTAGGATAAACTATAAACACATTTAAAAGGGTTAACATCCCCTCTGCTTAATCTACGCACTACACATAAGATTAATCATTGTTCTCTAATCTTGAAATATGCGTATTTTCCTTTTGCTACAGTAAAAATATCAATTTATGATATGAGTTGAGAGAGAACAAAAATTACTTATTAATAATTGTTGGTAATCCATTAGCTCTGCTTAATTGTTCATCTAAAAAGTTATTAATAGTCATAATTGATGCTTCTCACAACTTATTTAGGATTTTTCTCTAAAAAGATTTAAGTTTTTGAATCAAAACGGGCGTAAAACCTTTCTTTTTTGGCTCATTTTTGTTTAAGGAGCTTTTTCTTTGCATAAATTGTTCAAAAACTTATCAAAAATATATTTATTTAAGTAGTTACTCAGTTGAGGGTTGCTTTATGCGCGGATTGCACCTGTGGCAATGTGAACTCTAAGTTTTTACCCTGAATTGGTAAAAACAGGACATTTTGTTCCCATTTCCCAAAAAATGAGAAAAAAAGATTAAAATTAGAAAAAATAAGGCAAAAAAGTCAATCTACCACAACCTCCACACAAAAAACTACCCAACCGTATAAGTTCTATTATTATCTGGATTTTCGATTACAGCAGCGAATTAGGTTAAAAACACCAAACAATTTAATTGGATTCTACATCGTCTATTATTGAATTTTATAGTGAAAATACATAATTACGAAAAATTGGGCGTAAAAAGTTTTTAGTGCAGTTTTGAACCGAAAGATTGGAGTAGTGCTTCAGCACAAAGTAGTAACAGTGATCAAAATGACAGAAGCACCACTCCAATTGGTCATTCTCACTCTACCCATTTATGCTTTACTA
>CAZECW010000149.1:0-23668 GCA_964510585.1 uncultured archaeon
GCCCCCATGAGGGTGCCAACATAGACGCCGTTCCCCTGAGGGAAGGGCGTGTTAACTGGGTGATGGCACACCCATTGCTTCGAAGGCTCCCGATGAGCCAGAAGCAAGAATCTCCCGACTTTAGTCGCGGAGAGTGTCAAATATTTAGTCTACATTTACTCGGATCTTTTACGTATTCGCAAGGGGCCTCCATTCCTTGGCGGAAGACAAGACCCGTAACCTTGCACTTTTTCTCAGAAGGATCGTATTCGGGGCACACCAAATCGCATTCCTCCTATTAATTATATTAAATTTAAGTGCAAATAAATATTTTCATACAAATTTTTCTTAAACATAAAAATTATATAATATAAAAGTAATTATAAATTATATATATGGGAATTCTTAAATTAAAATCACCAGCCAACAATATGACAATCAAAAAACCTGGAAAAACCGAAAATAACAAGCACAGAGATTTAATTTATGTGTCTAATAAGCGTTGAGGCGAATCATCTTGAGTGACAATAAGGGTGTAGATGAATTCAAAACCATATTGAAATTCGCGGCATCAGAAGAAAAAATAAGCCAGACCTATAATGTTCCTCCAAATATGTTAATTCCCCTCCTCCTATCCATAAAGTATGGGGGAGACTGGAGCATTAAAGACGAAGAGAATTTTTCGGTTGCAGTTAAGGATCGAGAAACGGTGTATAATAGCGAAACCAAAGAGGGTATAAGTTACGAAACCATTTATCTTTTAGTCAATCCCAGAATCGTTGAAAAAGAGGGCAGAGTCCACAGAATAGAAAAATGTGGATTAAGCGCTGAACGCAAACTAGTGCAAAGATCCTATAATGTGAAAGCTGTTTTTGATAAGGGACTAATAGCGAAAATCGATCCCGAAAAGAAAATTATCAAAATTGAAAAATTGAATGAAGAGAAAATAGAATTTAAGGGCAGCATGGCTTTCAGCCTGGAACATGAAATTGAACATATAAGTTCAGAAGCAGAAGTTACGGGAAAACCAATTTGGGATTTCAACTACATTTTTGAAGAAGGGTAGGAAATTTTAAGGTGACAAGGTATCCTACACAAACCTTTTAGATGTGGTGTTAGTTTCCATAAAGTTTTTGGAGCAAAAGTGGAAAATTTTTCCTCTATAGGTCTATGGAAGTAGAAGTTCAGAGGGTGGGAAGCTTTTATGGTGGGCTGTTGATTGGTTATCTACCATTTAAGTTGAGGGTTCTATGTTTAATCCGTTCTTTGTAATCCAGAAGGGGTGGAAGCCTCGGCTGTGGTCTGTGGCAAACATTTTCAGTATCTCTAACTCTTTTTTCCTGTGAGTTCCGTCAATTCCGTACCTCATGATTATGACGTTTTGTGCCACGTAGCTTTCTAAAACATACTCCGTTTGATTGTAATTCTCGGCGATTAGAATGCTGGTGCATCTCCTTGAACGCAGAAAATTGTTTAACAGGTAGATTTCTCTTCTTCTGGTGTAGATATCTTCGAAGCGGGAGAGGAATATGGATATGGGGTCTATGACTACCCTCTCTGCACCCACCTGCATTATGGCTTCCTCAACGGCCTTCTCGAAGTTCATAGTTAGTGTTTCAAAGTCTGCCCTTTCACGAATCATAGTGTCTGGAGAAAAGGGGCTCATAATAATTATTTTATTCGTATCCAAGTCCATTCCCAAGGCGGAAGCAAATGTGAGCAAATCTTCGGGGGAATCCTGGAGAGCTATGAGGGCCCCTGGCTCATTATATTTCTTATAACCGTAGTAAAGAAATTGAAGCCCAAAAACCGTTTTTCCTGCTCCCGGGGGCCCCATAAGTAGAGTGGTGGTGGCTTTGGGTAGCCCACCCTCGCACAATTCATCAAAACCAGGTATACCACTTTTGACGCGCTCCAGTTTTCTAGGTTGAGCAGCCGCAGAGACTAAAGGTTTAACGCCCAGCATCACAGTATATTGCCTAATTATACCCAGTTCTTCTAGCCTTTTCATCCTGTTTTTCACAGTCATCCGCGAAATTCCAAGCTCATCGGCAATCTTGGAAGCGGGAGTCCTCGAATCCTTCTTAAGAATTTCTAAGAGCTTGGAATCTATATCATCGATGGACATATAATTAACCCCACTTAGTACTCGGGATTTACAATAATTCTCAAATTATAAAACTTTTGGTTACTGTTTTGGGACAACACACACTTTTGCTAGTTTATGTTTTCTTTTAATCGATGGTGTAAGGGTGCATTCTAAAGCCTTTTTTTCCAGAATTATTAGGAGAGTTGAGTTAAATCATTCTCGTACATCCAGATGGAGATAAAGTATCCTTAAAACATGTATTTTTTTGCTAATAGCTTGATTTTTCTTCTATGAGTGTTTTTTATAGCCTTTTTTTGTTTTTTCCAAAAATGTTTCCTGTAATACCTCTTTTTTAGAGTGAAGGTGTGGGCTTGATTTTGCATAAAAAGGGTTAAGATTGTTGGTTAAAAAAAGAGGGAGAGACGTTTTTAGGTAGGCGCTGCTTTGCATTTGTGTTATTTGGAGAAGATTTTGATTATTTCTTCTACTGCTGAGTCTATTATTACTTCGTACCTGCGGTCTTTGTGTAGGAGAACGTTTGCGGCGTCTCTTAGTCTGCTGGTTTGTTTAGCTGGGGGCATTATCACTGCTAGTATAAGTTTGCTTGTTGGGAGGTATATTCCTCGGAAAACTAGAACTCCGCCATTTGTTTCAATTATTACATTTTCTACGTCTCCCAGTCCAATCTGTTCCTTGACTTTCTCTGCGGTGCTGTGGGAGAGCCCAGCCATTGCTGCTATGACGTTTTTATCTAGTTCTTTGGTGGCTTCAGCTAGGACTAATCCATCTTCTCCAGCTATTATACTTCCGTGGAATCCGCCTTTTGAGTTCAGGTTCTCGAGGATTTTGGTTAGGGCAGATAGTCTACTTTCCGTCAATTTTGTGCAACGCTCACTTGTATTTCTATGTTATATTAGTAGAGGATGTAATTATTAAGTTAACTAGTTTCTCCAGTGGCGTTCCCAAGATTTTGAACCAGTTTATGGAGTTTTAAATATATTTTTCTCAATTTTAATAAGATTTTTTTTGAGTTATACCTAGTGTTTATATACTATTTTGTTTCTCCACTCCTAAGGGTGATAACTTGAGTTCTGAGGAAAAAATTGTGGGTTTCTTAAAGTTAAGAGGCTACGAAGTGAAGGAAATAGAGGAGAAAAAAGAGGGCAACTATAGGATTATTAGGGCGGTTAAGAATGGTGAAGAAAACGTTTTCATAATTAGAAGTTACGATTCTCAAAAGGTTATTGGGACCGCCCTAGTGCGCAGTTTAAAGGAGGTTATGGATGAGAAGGGGGCTTCCAAAGGATTTTTGGTGGGAGGAAAAAGAAGTACACCCAAGGCTAGAGAAATCGCATTAGAATCCAACATAGAACTAATAGTGGATTACCCCATATTAAACATCTTTGACCATTACCTTGTTCCCAAACACGAAATAGCCCAACCAGAAGAATATGAAAGAATTCTTAAAAAATACAACATCAAGAAGGAAGATCTTCCCAAAATAAAAGTTTCTGACCCTGCCATAAAAGCAATTGGAGGAAATGTGGGAGACGTAGTCAAAATAACTCGGGACAGCAAAACTGCAGGGAAAACAGTTATCTTCCGCTACGTTATCGAAGACACCGCCCAATAATTTTGGCGGGCAGTAAAAATATAGACAAAAAGCGTGTGTGTAGGAGAATTAAATCCATCCCAGAGGCACATTTGTCCTTTAAAGCCATAGGCGCGCATTTTTTACTGAGAGTTTTATTTGTTCATTTGCGTTTTTGGTAGCGATGTCTAAATGTCCGCAGAGTAGGTATTGAACATCCAGCTTACTCAGCATGATTAGAGATTGAGTGAGCTTTTTTGCGTCCCCCGTTGGGAAGTCCACCCTGCCGAAGCTTCCCTGTGTAAACACTGTGTCCCCTGAGAAGAGAACCTTTTGGTCCTGGTCATATAGGCATATACTGCCAATAGTGTGCCCCGGGGTATTAATCACTCTCAGACTCAAGCTTCCAGCTTTGATTATATCTCCCTCTCTTAGTTTTTGGTGAACTTTAGTGGGTGTAAATTCCAAACCGAATTCTCTCGCCAGGAGTAGGCCATTTCCACCTTTCTCTATGCTATCTGCTTCCAGGTGGAAAACCAACACTTTGGGGGAGTATTCCCTCACGAAGTTTATGAGTCCACCACTATGGTCAAAATGAACGTGGGTCAAGATAACGCGGGTAATATTTTCAGGTTTCAGTCCCTCTTGGGAAATCCTCTTAATTAAGCGATCGAAGAAAAATCCGGTGCCACAGTCGATGACTGTCAACTCATCAGACATATTATCTTTTACTAAAAAAACGTTGCAGTCAAAGTTTATACCGGGAAAATAGAAAATTTCCTCTGTAACCTTCAATTCAGGACATCTCCGCCATTAAAAGGATGACAACTTTTTTATTCTTTACGATGCCCACAAGAGAAAGAAATTTTAGCTCAACCTACTAAATGTGAACACAACATAGACGGACATGTGCAACAGTTTTTCGGAAATAGTTTGGATATTTTAATATTTCCTTTTTTCCTATGGAAGCGGAGTTGTAAATGTTGGAAGCGATTCCTAGAAGCTACATATTGATATTTGTTCAGGTTAGAAAAGGCTCCAGCGTAGAGGTTTTGCTTTTGGGTGGCAACCCTAAATTAAAAAGAATCAAGCCAGAACTCCGCTTATTGGTTGAGTTTCATTATCCTAAGGAAAATCTTTTGAGACCCAATCGTGTGAGAATCACCTCTAACAGTAGAGAGTTCTTTATTCAGCCCAAAGAGTTTGTATCCCTGCTGCGTAGTGCTAGAAGAATCATTATCACTTCGGATTTTCCGGAAGAGTTAAAGACCCAAGTTATAGCTATGTTTAGGGATTTCGGAATTAAGAAGGTAGAGATTTTAGAAGTTTGTAAGTACTGTCTAGTTGACGGTTTCATAACAGTTCGAAGTAAAGATAACACCTTTTACGCCAATGGAAACGCCATGTGTCGAACCTGTGTGAGGGCAGAGTTGGACAGGGAGCTGGGGTTTAGGGGCACCCATATTTCTGAAGAAATGAAAAAGCAGCTTTGGAACATTCTGGACCGAAAAAAAGATTTGGAGAGCATCATAACCATCCTTTCTCCCAAATTTGATCCCTCAAAGAATGCAGATTTGACACTGTTTGACACCATCGAGGCGGGAGAAAAAACTAAAACCATGAATTTAGACGAGCTACCCATACCCCTAAAATTGGTGCAGGTTCTACTGGATAGCGGCGTCGTTCAACTTATGCCGGTTCAAATTGCTGCTATAGAGGCGGGACTGTTTGAGGGCGAGAATTTGCTGGTGCTAAGCTCTACTACCAGTGGGAAAACTCTTATAGGTGAGCTAGCGGCTCTGCCTAAAATATTTGAAGGTAAAAAAATGCTCTATTTGGCTCCTCTAGTGGCTCTAGCCAACCAGAAGTATTTGGAATTCAAAAGAAAGTATGAGAAGCTGGGCGTTAAAACCGCCATTCGGGTGGGAATGAGTAAAATAGACGTGGGAGAAGAGGAGCTAGTAGTCGTGGACGAAGATGTTGCAAACGCCGACATAGTTTCAGCAACCTACGAAGCCTTGGATTATCTACTGCGTTCACAACGTCACCACGAATTGGGAGACGTAAAAACAATAATTGTGGACGAAATTCAAATGTTAGCCGACGAAGAAAGAGGACCGGAGCTCGACGGAATAATTATAAGGCTCAGAAAACTGTATCCAGAAAGCCAAATGATTTGTCTCTCAGCAACTATTAGTAACCCTGAGGAATTGGCAAAGAGTCTAAATCTAAAATTAGTAGTATCAAACAATCGCCCAGTACCTCTAGAGAGACACCTTCTACTTGCTGCGAATTCAAATGAGAAAATCAGATTTCTTGAAAAACTAATCAAGGGAGAATACAAACAAATAAGTAGGTTTGGTTACAGGGGCCAAACCATAGTTTTCACCTATTCTCGAAGAAGAGCCCACAGACTAGCTCAAATACTGCGAGACAGAGGAATCACTGCTGAGGCTTACCATGCAGGCCTAACCTACCCCCAAAGAAAAAGGATAGAAACAGGCTTTTCGGTGGGAATCATAGCCGCTGTTGTGGCAACTGCGGCATTGGGTGCGGGGGTTGATTTTCCTGCTAGCCAAGTGATTTTCGAATCGCTGACGCAAGGGAAGGAATGGTTAACAGTGGCGGACTTTGAGCAGATGGCTGGCAGAGCGGGCAGATATGGAAAGCATGAGAGGGGGAAAGTGGTTGTTATGGTGGAGCCGGGATTAAGGTATAATGCGGCTCAGGAAGAAACAGAAGATGAGGTGGCTATAAATCTGCTGAGGGGCAGCATAGAGGCGGTTTATCCCAGTTATACGTTGGAGCAGTGTGCAGAGCAACTATTAGCGAGCATATCTGTGAGTGAAAAAACTACTTTTAGTGATTTGGAGGAGATTTACGAGAAGTTGATTGGCAGAACAGTGGAGCTGGATAGGGTAATCGAATACCTTGAAAAGAATGGTATGATTTTCAGGGACGATAAAACTTTGATAGTTACCCCTTTGGGAAGGGCTGCTAGTGTTTCTTTTCTGTCGCCTTCGGAAGCTGTCTTTGTTAAAGAAAATATTGATAGGGATCCTTTAGAACTTGCCATAAAGTTGGAGCCCTTCGAATCAGTATATCTATCATCAAGGCTACAGGCAGAGTTAAACAGAGCCTATGGCACAAATTTTCCAACCAGATTCTTTTCCGGCGCAGTTTTAGATGTTATGGATGCTTCCAGAACTAGGAAATCCAAAAAATTGGAAAAATGGGTTCTGGACATCTTTGCCAAATGGATCCTAGAATTCTTCAACTGCAACTGCAAGGAGAACCCCTTCTGTGAATGTGGCCAAGTGGCTTTGAGTAAAAAGATTGTAGAGTTAAGGTACCAGGGACTGAAGTTATCAGGCATATCTCAAACGTTAAATGAAGAATTTGAACTCTACGCATATCCGGGAGATATTTTTCAGTGGCTAAATGGGCTAATTCACAATTTGGCAGCAGTGGGCAAAATCGCAGAAACACTAAAAAAAGATACGCTTATCCCAAGAATCCAAGAAATCATAAAAAAGGTAGAAAAACCACTCTCCAGCAAATAAAGGGGCCTAAAAAATCAGGTGAGCGTCCAAAGAGGTGGATTAAATTGGCCTTAGATGCTAACACAATAAAGAGGAATAATATCCTTAGGCATGACTTGGAAAGCAAATATTATGATGACATTTTTGAGATAAAGACTTCCTATAAGTATGGTAGTGTGATTAACTCAGAATTAGCTTTTGCGGGAATAGACGCCGCCAAAAAAATATTGGTTTTGGACGCCGCTTGCGGCACTGGCAAAATTGCACTTAACCTCAAGGCTTATGGATCAAGAGCTAGAGTGGTAGGTTGTGACATCAGTTCAGGTATACTGGGGAGGGCTAAGGAGAAGGCGGAGAAAAAGGGATTCTCCAGCGAAACCGCCTGGCTTCGTTGCGACTGTGAGAGTCTTCCCTTAAAAAGTGAATCTTTTGATTTGGTGATTTGTTCGTCCTCTTTGCACCATTTCCCGAACTACTTATTATTTTTGAGGGAGAGTAGAAGAATTCTGAAAAAGAAGGGGTATTTGGCTATTTTGGAGGAACCTAATCGTCTAGGAATAATGTTAGTCGGAATTTTCGGTGTAGTATTGACCCAGTTGGGAGAGATTTTTAATCGGAGATCCGGCTCAAGCCTAGACCCAAGAACCAGTGAAAGCCTGATAAGGATGCAACAAAACCCCAAGGCACTAAAGACTGATCCCTACATGTTTACTATAAATGAGTTAATTAGAAGCGGTTACTTAGCGGGATTTAGAAAAGTTTTTACCAAGGCCGAAACCTTCTTCTCATACTTCATATTCTTCTTTGCGAAGGGATTCCTACCAAAGAAATACTTTGAACGAATATTTGACCGTGCCTATAAAGTTGACAGAAGGCTCTTTCACTGCTTTATACCCAACAATTTCAGAGCTACAGCGAATTTGTACTGCCAAAAGTAGCATGCACTTATTATGGATTGAAAAAAGGGGCATTATTCTAAAAATTTGTATTAGCGTCCCCTGCGACTGTGGTGGTTTTAAGAGAATAAAATTAGGGATTGGGGTTTATTCTTCTATGCTTGCCCCACAATTTGGGCAGAAAACTGCAAACTGTGGAACTTCAACACCGCAATGTGGGCAGAATCGAGCCTTCTTCGGTGGTCCCAGCTTTATTTCTACCTTGGGTTTTTCTTCCCCTGTGATAACCATTTTTTCCTCTTTGGGAGCCTTCCTTTTTATCCCTTTGCTCGTACTAAGTTCCTTTATCCAATTGAACATATTAAGCAGAATTTTAGCGTTGTCAAATCGTCTCATGAAGGCCTTAGTGAACAACATTATACTGCTTACAAAAACCATCGTGCCTTTTCCGAACTCCCTAACTGCAATTACTGGAAATGAACGTACACCCAGCTGGACTCTGGCGATTTGTGTCCATTCAGGAATCAGGTTTGCCCTAAACCATGGAGCATGAATCTTAAATATTCCTGAAGTAATGGGGTGCAGAGTAAAGTCGGTAACAAATTTGGAATTCATTCCTAACCAGTCAATCCCGAGTTCACGGGCAAAAACTGTCTTGTAGATCCTGTCAGATCGGGAGGGAGTTACCAACAGTATTCCTCCCTCTTGGACATAGTCCATAACCGCTCGGGTTTCCTCAACCCTCCAATCGTACTCTTTTCGAAATTTTCGAGGACCTATGATGGCTAAGGCGTCATATGTTTCTAGTAGTTTGGAGGTTAGCGGCGTAGAGGAGTTTACATAGAGGTCTAAACCCCAGTTCACAATACTGTTCTTTATGTCGTTGTAGATTCTGGCTTTGGTTTCCTCATTATGGTACTCGTCTAAAAGCATGTTTACGTTACTCGACAAATAATTAACCTCCCTTTATAATATGCTGTTTTGTGAGTCTAATTTTTAAATGTATTTCTATGGATATAAATATAGCTTTAATGGCAAATTGGTTAATAAGCCTGTCTTCAATAAACACGCTTCATCTTAGAGTATAGTTTTGTCCTAAGATTTGTTAGCTCCTCTGCGGTTTTTCTTATGTTTCCCATAGGAATTTTAGGTTCCAGTCGCGCTACGAACCTTTTCCAGCGTTTGGGGATAGAGGTTAAACCGCTTTTCGCTCCACAAAGACCTCCTGCAATGCAACCTAGAGTGTCAGTATCGCCTCCAGAATTTGCAGTTACTAGTAGGGCTTTTCTGATGTCGCCCTTAAAAACTGAAAAAATTGCAAAGGCTGTAGGCACGGATTCCCATGAGAGCGGCCCGACACCTATTTCCCTATAAAGAGTCCTCAGTACTTCCCAGGGGTCTGTTTGGTTTCTCACAAGTTCCTCTGCCATTTTTATGCGGAACGCCACACTTTTACCAGACTTGACTCCGAAATTTTCGCCCAGCTCAGCTCCTTCAAAGGCGGCATCAACTATCTGCTCTACACTGAATCCTTCCACCGCCGCGGAAGTCGCACAAGATACAGCCACAGCCGCTGAAATTGCTGAACTACCCCCATGAGTTACCATTGAGGAGGTAACGGTTTTCTCCAAAATCACTTCAGGTTCATAAGGAGTGCATAAACCAATAGGAAAAGCACGCATGGCAGCTCCATTGGTATTGCCTGTGGTAGAAACAGTTTTAGGATCATTTTGTAGACGCATTATCGAGGCTTTTGTAGATGAACCTAAACGTGGACAATCGGCACTTTTTAAAATTGCTTTTACAATACTGTCGTGGGTAACGTCTGCCTGGTTTTCTATAAGAGCTTCGGCTATAAGAAAGTTCAGAACGGTGTCATCAGTTATTTCCAAACTCAAAGGGTCTTTTATAATCCCGAACTTTGACCTTATCTGGTAGGGGGTCATGCCCTCTGTTGCTGCACCCAAACAATCCCCTATGGTAAGCCCCACCAGACAACCATGTATGCGGTTAAGCATTTCAGACATGTGATTCCTCCGAAGCCGAATGATTTTCTGCATAAAATAGTTATATCACAGTATCCAAATGTTGCGTAGAGCGTTTTAAAATGCTTTTTGGTAATATTCCGACACTTGGTTTGTACAAGAAAAATTTATTTTCTGCTAAAGACCTTTATTATTATGCTTTAAACTAGTATAAAGCTTTATATTTTTAGTTCTCTACGATGGGGGTCTAAATTATCTCCCGTTCAACCGAAAGCCCTTTGATGAAGCTTCAAGCCAACTGGTCTTTAAGGAGGTCAATTGATGAAGATAGACGAGAAAAAGAAGGTTTCAGGAGCTTTTTGGGTTGATTTGAAAAATTGGATGTGGAAAATTGAAGTGGATCAGCAGAAAATGAGGGAATACGCGGAAAAGAGCGACCCTCTACTTTTACGAGCGGATATAGCTGCTCTCACTGAAATTTATAACATTTCTCAAATTAACCCTGCATATGCCAGCCATGCCGGGGTGGCTCTAATCCAAGATGACCTAGCCGCTCTTCCCCACCGCCTTATTAAGGATAAATCAATAAAAATACTTGCCGCCTACCCCATAATGTTTAGAGGAAACTTTGAGTTTGTATACGACAAAATTAGAGATCCCATAAGTCAGAAGGAGCGGATTTATGTAAGTGTTAACATTTCTAAAAACGAGGTAGAAACAGAAGTGGGAAGAGCATACGCAATGTTAGACGAGAATGAAAAAATCATAGGCCTAGCCAAGGAAGAAGATTCCTTCATAGTAAAAATTATCTAATACTGCCATAAAGTATAATTGTTTTTTACTTAAAAAGTTGGTTTCCACCGGTTCTATTTGCTTAAAGCGGTTGAAGTTTCTATTTGTCTACATCAATTTTTAAGAAAAAAAGGTTTCAACATTGTAGAAGGCGGGCATACTCCCACATCTAAAGCCTCGAAAATTCTGAGCATATGGTGGGTAAATACCCCTACACTCTATTAGCCTTTGCACTCCTTTTTCTGGGTCGATGTTTAATTTTCTGTATTTTAAATGTTTAGACCCTTCACAGTTAATTCTATTTGAGAAGGCTAGTTTTTGATTCATTTTTTGTGAATACTGCTAATCGGGTATTCGATGAGAGTGAAGGTGTTATTCTGCTTTTTTTATTGATTCCTTTAAACGCTGAAGTACTGCTTTAATATCTTCTTCTGTTCTTCTTTCAGGGTAAGCATCCCCGGAAATGGTTTGAATGGCTCTTCTCGTTTCAACTTCGGCGGTCTCTATTTTTTTAGGTTGATAAACTACGTTTTGTGAGAGTTGAGCGGATTTTCTATCAATACGTGTTCTTAACTCATCGAAAAAGTTTTCAGCTATGGGAGCCTCCCTTGAGAGGGGTATGTTATCTGGAGGGGTTGCAGGTTGCACTCTTGTTAAGGTCGCAGCTTCAGACACTTCGGTTCCCAGGCCATAACTTTCAGCTTTGGGGATTGTGGTGGCTGTTTTGGGAACCTCCGGAGAGAGTGTTGCAGCCGGTGCTGGAGGGGGCTCCGGCTGCTTTTTAACCATTATTGGTTCAGCTCTGGTGGCGTCTTCAACAAGTTGTAATGGAACACGTATTCCCCCTGCAGGAGCACCACTCCTCACCCCGCCCTTTTCCAAGTTGGTGATTCGGGTATCAAGATTTACAATCTGTTTTTCGATTTTGACCATTCTTTCCTCAAATGAGGATAGGTAGGTCGCTAAGATACTTGAAAGTCTATCTATTCCCAGTTTAACCTCTTTTAGCACGTCCGAGTCTTTGCCGGATTTGGAATTTTTCGATGCTTGCCTAATTATTGGGGGATCTAGACTTCCTTCCTTTTTATCTTTACTAAACATTGGCATTGGTCGCCACCTTATAATTAATTAGTGCGAGGGAATTGATTAAATTTATGATTTTGGCAGTTTTTTGAAATATTTATTGTTTTTTGAGGATATTTTAGGGGTTCAATATATAGAATAATTTGAAGTTTTTATTTTTTAGGGGAATGTTTTGGCGCCCATTTTCGAAGATTGAACACCCAAAATGATGAAATCAAAGAGGTACGCAGCTTATTACCAGCATCCCTATACTATTATACCTAGGTGGATGAACTCCTGTCTATGGTAAAATATTCATATTTCTTTATGTAAATTGATAAAATCTCTAACTCGACGATGTTAAATGGATTTGGTTTCCCTATCTGGTGCTATTGAAGTGGTGAAAAATTCTTTTTTCTCTGCATAAAAAAGGGAAAATCAAGGAGAAACAAGTTGCAATAAAACAAATTTAACATCGTCAAGCTAAAAGAAGTTAAATTTTAACAATCTTGATTAAGAGGTAACGTAATAAGTTTAAGCATGTTCTAAAACGTTCACGTAATTGGAGGCTTATGCATGGATCTCTCAGTTTCTGAGAAGGAGAGGTACGATAGGCAAATGCGAATTTCTGGATGGGGGGAAGAGGGCCAGAGAAAGTTGAAGCAGTCTAAAGTTGTAGTTATGGGTATAGGTGGTTTGGGTTGTCCAGCGTCCATCTACTTAGCAGCTGCTGGTGTTGGTAATCTGGTTTTGGTAGACAAGGAGAGCTCTGAGCTTAGTAATTTGAACAGGCAAATTTTACATTGGCAAAAGGATCTTGGTAGACCTAAGGTTATCTCAGCAAAGGAGAAGATAGAAGAACTCAACTCTGAAATTAAAGTAGAAGCAATAAAAACAGAGATTAACGAAAAAAATATTGAGGAACTCGTCTCGGGGGCTACAGTGATTCTTGACGCTATGGACAATTTCAAAGTTCGTTTTCTAATCAACAGAGTATGCGTTGAAAAAGCAATTCCATTTGTTCACGCTGGAATCTACGGATTTCAGGGTCAAATGACTACAATAGTTCCTGGAAAGGGCCCCTGTTTGAGGTGCATATTTCCACAAAGCCCACCCGAGGCAGAGCGTTTTCCCGTGGCGGGGGTAACACCAGGCGTGTTGGGAGTTCTGCAAGCCATGGAAGTAATAAAGTTGATTGTAGGTCTAGGTGAACTATTGATAGGCAAAATACTATTCTTTGACGGTGAAGATATGACATTCATCACCTGTGAAGTTCCAAGAAATCCTGACTGTGCAATTTGTAAAAAATTGGTTTAACAAAAACCTAAAGTTTTAATCATAAAATGAAGCCACAAAGCATTACTTCCTAGAAGTCGTTCTAAAAAGGGGAGGGTTTTCTTAATTTGAATTTAATCCTAAGCACAGTAGCTAATAGTATATTCTTGCCCTCTTGAGTAGAGCTTGGGTCACTATACTCATCCATGTTTTGGGTTGACTTTTCAACCACACCATTTCTGCTTGGGCCGCCAGCTTAGCCTTGTCCTTTACCTTTTCATAGACAAACTGCCTCTTTGTCAGAAGACCTTTGGTAACCATATCCTCAATGATTTCTTTCCCCCTTCCAGTTCGGATAAAGACAGTTGACCAACCAGTAGGAGCACCCAGAGTGGCCACAGATAAATCTGAGTGTTCTGCAGAAAAATCCTTACAGCCTATACACTCCTTTGCCATAGCAGCTTTAAACTCATTAAGACTTAAAGGGTGCCTTCTTCCATCCCTAGTCACAATGTACATTCCTAAATTGTTAATGGGAGTTTCTTCCTTGAACACTGCATTGTCAAAATCTACAGCAACGATTTCTTCAATGTCAATACCCTTCTCAACAGCTTGCTTGGTGAAAAGGTCACGACTAAAAATGTTTCCGCAGGGTATGCCAATCAAGTAAGCTATCTGCTCTCGAAACTCCTTATACCTCTCGGCAAGTCTTCGCGCTCCCTCTATGTGGCAAGGCAAACCAACTAGGGCTACTCGATCAAAGTTAGCAACAGCGCTTATGAGCACCGCGTTTGTTGGGCAGTGAAAAGGCTTCGTTCCCGAAGCATAGAGAACCTCATTCTTATTTGTAGCGATAGCTGGCGAGGGTCTCCAAGGCTCATCCTGTCTGCGTCCAGCCACCACCGCACAGCTTACGAGACCCTCCTGCAAAAGGTAGATTAAAATGCTGGAAACCACCCCACTCTTGGGCTTAGCTATATCCCCAAGACTACGGTGAATTGGCTGATACTGGAAGTATGAGTACTGCTTTACATCATTCATTAGGGACTGCACATGGACAACCTCACTGAAAGCCCCGAAAATCTCACTTGAATCCACCTCAACCGGGTGCAGCCCAATACATATATCTGTACAAACCTTACAATCCATAGGGCACTTACCAACGCAAACTATTCTTTTACCCCACTCGTCCACCGCAAGCAAATCGTGAGGGCAAGCGGACACACAAGTCCCGCACATAACACATTTTCCAGCACTTATCACTTGGCGCTCCAAATCCTTATACAACTGTGACCCCTTCAGACAGTTGTTTAAAAATTATGTAAAATGTGGACTTTTCCGGCTTTTGCCAGATTGTTGTAGATCTTGTTAAAGTTTCCATATCTCTCATAGAATATAACTCTAACTGTTATTGTGACAAGCTTCCCTGGTAAAGTTTTAGTATAAATTTTTATATGCTTATAAATTAAGGATATTTGGGATTGATTATATGGAAATAGGGGAGTTATTGGAAGCAGTGAAGGAGTCTCCGACAATTTCACCAAGTTTCGATAGCGTTGACGTGCTGATGGTACTGTTACTTTTCTCACAGAAGAAATATCCCATTGGGAGATACGCCCTTAGAAAACAGCTAAAGCTGGGACCGGGTGTTATAAGAACCCTGCTTCGCCGCCTAACACAATTAAATTTAATCAAACCAGTGGGGAGGAAGGGGCATACACTTACCGCTGAGGGAGAAAAAACGATTGAAGAACTGCGAAAAGTAATGGCTGAAGAAAAGAAATTTCCGGAAAGTGAGCTATCTATAGGGGGAGAAAGTAACTATGGCATTAGACTGAGGAACACTGCGGACAAAATCTCCGATGGGTTAGGACAACGCGATAAGGCTGTACAAGTGGGCGCCGGAGGTGCAACAACAATTATCTGTAAAGGCGGGAAACTACTTATTCCTAAGATAGGAGAGTTAAAGGTCAAAGAGGAAAAAATGATTCGGGAAGCATTCGAAGTACAAGAGGGAGATACCATAATTATCACTTCGGCGGATAATGATTTAACTGCTTGGAAGGGAGCCTTAGCAGTAGCCCTAAATCTAATACACCCACCAAAGCAAGAAACCTTACCATAACACTCCATTTTAATTTGCCACAAAAATTTGAAATAGAATTTCTGAGGGGCGGAGGAACAAACGATTTATACGTCATAGATAGTTCAAAAAAGATTCTCAGAGGGTAGCATTCTTGGTTTGTACTGAAAGTTTTAGTAAAATTGTTTTTTTAGATGTAGAGTCCCCGGTGATCCTCGTTTTTTCTTTTTGCCCACTGGGTTTCCCACTTTTTCACGAAGCTTGTGGTTCCTTCTATTAGCTCCTGTATTTCCTCGATTTCTCCCTGGGATAAGGCCTCCCTCAGACTTTCCCAAACCTCTTTCTCTTCTTTCTCCTTAACCTTTTTGTTTACCTCCTCCCTTATTATCACAGCGGCCTTATGACCAGTGAGCATGTTCAAATATTTGTTTATCAGATTGTTCAGGTTCTCATCTAGGTTTAAAACATGGAGAGTTTCAAGAAGGGACAACATAGCAATGTCGAAGTCGTCAATTTCAATTTCAGTGTCCAAATCTTCTAGTTCCTGAATTATCTCATCATAACTTGTGTGGAAAATCCAGAAAATATTCCTGATTTCATTCAGAAGCAGTTCCGAAGTCATCATCATCACCCAAAAAGTATCTAACTTCCAACATTAACATGAATGCTTAAAAATCAATCGCTTAAACAATAAAACATAATTAAAATTTAAAAGAGATATTTATAAAAAATATAACAATTAGTTTAAAAAATAGTTTAAAAAATAACTTCACCATATAAACTAAAAATTTCCCCAAAAAAGGGTTGACACAACGCAACAAGTATTTTTCTAGCACCAGACACATGTATTCTCGTTTACATAAGCTTCACATAAAGAGGAATTAAGCAGATTCCAAATCCAAAACCTTCCAGAAGAGTTTGGACAACCCAACAACAGAATCAAACACCAAACATACATATCTGTTTACCACGTGTGCCAAAAAGCTCTGCACTGTTATCCCTATGGCACCTGTTGTGCGCTGTACATTTTTCGTCTCAAACACCCTTCTTCTTGGACGTATTTTTCAGCTTGCTTCACTGGTGGAACAACTGCGAGCAGGCCCCCATTAGGGGGTTTAAGGACACTTTCCAAACATGCACACAATAGGTAGCTCCTAGTTAATTGTGCCAAAAGCTTTAGCGAAAAATTTAATTAGAGTAAATACTCATTTTTCTAAAGAAAATCATCTAAAAAGTTAAAGCAATACTTATTATTGGAGGTAGCATAATTGTCAGAATCCGAAAGCAAACAGGGCGGGGGACTCATAAAAATAATTTCCAATCACCGCCAGACAGTTGCGGAACTCCTCCAAGAAATGGGGCTAGAACAGGAATTCTTCGCCGTCCTCATAGATGGGAAAAGAGCAAACCTAAACGAGGAAGTCGAAAAAGGCACAAAAATAATAGTGTTACCCAAAATCAAGGGAGGATAATCCAAAACCCACCAAAAACATAATTCAGCTAACAAATACAATCTTACAATAGTGTCGCGAACAAAAATAGGGGTAAAGAAACCCCAAAAGTAAGTAAATATTATTGAACTATGTTTTTATTAGCCTTCAACCACTTGTTCCACAGCAACTTCTTTTATGCCCTTTTGTTTACGCCACTCCTCGATGGGAATGCTGAACTGTTTTTCGACTCGTTCCCTGTGAATACTGTTGTAGGTGCAGAAGGGAATTATCCGTCCATCAGGAGTGCCATAATGAATTACACACCTGTTAACTCTCTCAAGATCAAAGTTGTACGGATCCTGGAAGTGCATCATACCCACCAGAATAATTGACCTCATAAAGTCGCCCAGAGCATGGTACTCTCCTGAACTCATAACCCTACGCATCAAGTTAAATAGTGTTCCCTTCTTCTTAAAGAAACGCAAAGCACTAGTCACAGCCCTCACTCTGCCTTTCGCTCTAGCGAGGCTACCGCCCTCAAAGTCCTTTGCCACCTTCTCCAAGGACCCAAAAAACCTCTCCACATCCACATAGTGAGTAATTGGATAATACTCTCCGTCTTCTTCGACTCGGATAATTGTGGCCATGCCGCAATGGACATTGTTTCCGAATTCTACTATACTCCTTCCTGTGTAGGCGCCTAGGGCTCGGGATAGTGGGGCGGGTGTGCTGCAGGGGTAGAAGTCTTGGTATTTTATTTTTCCTTCGGTTTGTTCTTCGCATTTTTTCATAACGTCAGGAATTGTTATTCTCATGTCCATTCTTTTGGATTCGTCGATTCTTCCAGTTATGCTTACTGGTTGGAATATTATTCCTCGAATTACGTCGACGTTTTTTACTGCAAAATTTATGATGTCTCCTATTTGGTTATCGTTAACTCCTCGAACCACTGTGGGTACGAGAACAATTGAGGTTAGACCTGCCTTGCGGCAGTTTTCTATGGCTTTCATCTTTTTGGGGAGGAGGTTTACTCCTCGTGCAACCTTATAGGGTTCAGGTGTTAAACCATCAAATTGCATGTAGGGAGTGCTTAATCCTGCGTCTTTAAGTTCTTGGCAGTAATCTACGCTTTCAGATAGCCTTATGGCGTTGGTGGCTATTTCTACGTGTTGGAAGCCTACCTCTTTTGCGATGCGGATAATTTCAGGTAGATCTTCTCTTACGGTGGGTTCTCCACCTGCGAACTGTACTGCGGGGGCGGGTATTGGTTGGTTGCTTCTGAAATTTTCCAGCATAAAGCGTATCTGTTCTAGGGAGGGTTCGTACACGTAGCCGGTTACTGCAGCGTTTGCAAAACATATTGGGCATCGTAGGTTGCACCTGTTGGTGACGTCTATGAGGGCTAGGGCGGTGTGCGAGCGGTGTTTGTTGCATATGCCACAGTCAAAGGGGCAACCGAGTTTTTCTCTTGTCCTAGGATTTTCTAGAGGTATGGAGTCCAGCCACCATCTCTCCACTTTCTGGAAGAGTTCTGCGTCGCCCCAGTATATGTCGGTTATTTTGCCGTGTTCGGGACATGTTTTTTCCATTAGCACTTTTCCCTGTTCTTCATATAGTGTGGCATCTATGACTTTTTGGCATTCGGGGCAAATGCTTTTAGTTTTTATTGGAAAGGTTCTTGTTTCATGTTCGAACAAGATAAATCACCTGTAAAGTCCAGTTAATTCAAATTGCAACATAACGGATATTTAATGGTTTTGCGAATTTTCCGAATCGGAAACATAAAATTTTTTCTGGACACAGTTTTTTGAAAATTATAATAAAATGTTTCAAAAATTTTCTTCTAAAAAAATTTTTAACGTCCCTTAACCATTAGAATAAGTTAACTCTCACTATGGAGAACTAGACCATGAAGAAACCGTCTATGAAGTTGATTAGCATAAAGTTGCCGAACGCTTACATAGAGGGCCTAACGGACTTGGTAGAATTAGGCATCTATCCCAGTAGAAGCGAAGCCATTAGGGTTGCTATTAGAGACATGCTCAAGAAGGAACTTTGGAGTAGACAAGAGGGGACCAAAAAGAAACTATAAGAGAGGGTGTCATCTTATCTAAATCATTTTTATTTACATTACAAAGTATCGTCAGCCAGAAGCATCCAAAACAATTTCTAAAAATTAAACTTCCCTCCTGTCAAACACAGATAAGCAGTGCCTCCCTAGGGTGATGTAGTTTCGTTCGATTTCACCTCTGGAAGGAGTTTTTATATGGCTTCTTTTCCGATTTAAAACCTCAAAATTAGGGTTAGAATCGGACGAATCTATATCACCCCTCCCTAGACAGGTTAAGTATTTATGGTAAATTAAAAAAAAGGAGTATTGTTGAGTTTCTCTTGTAATCGTCATTCATTTCCAAAATAGAGAGAGGGGCAACAAGCTTGTTTATTGTGAGGCTCCCTTACTTGCCTTTTCTGCAATGTGAGATTCGAGTTTAGATGCTGCCTCTTTCATTGCGGCTTCTCTGCCAGCTTTTCCCTCTGCCAAGGATTTCTGTAGTTCTTTTTTCTTCTCGGCCTGAAGTTTCTCCATAAGTTCCTTATCTTTTTTAACCTGCTCAGGGGATGGAGGTTCCTCGCTCATTGGCTTTCCTCCACATCGTCATTAGTATAATATCCGAATTTAGAGTTTAATAATATTATCATTTTCATAACTCTTTAATCAAAAAAATAAAGGCAACGTAAAAATATTAAAAGTTGTGGGCTTAAATTAAACGCCTCATGTACAATAAGTGGAAAAGAAACAGAAAATTTTGAATTTTTCACCTTTCTCTTTTCCCTTGAATGAACTCCTCAACCCACTGCCTTGCCGTAGTATCTGGAACCTGCGTGGGGGGATGTTTAAACGCGTAAGATGAGATACTTATAAGAGGCCCAGAAATTTTTCTGTCGAGAGCCAATTTAACCGCTCTAATAACATCAATAACCATACCCGCACTATTAGGTGAATCCTCAACAGATAGTTTAACATCAAGGCTCACTGGCATATCACCAAACTTTTTACCCCGAATCCTAATGTAACATATTTTCTGGTCACCCAAGAACGGTACATAGTCTGAGGGCCCTATTCTCACCGGAATACTGTAGGGAGTAAGGCTTGTAACCGCTTCCGTCTTGCTTATCCTCTTGCTTTTTAACCTCTCCTCCACAGTCATATTCTCAAAGTCGGTGTTTCCACCAATGTTTAATTGGTAGGTTTCGTCTATTTTGACCCCCCTGTCCAGCAAAAGTTTAACCAGTGTTCTGTGAAGGATGGTGGCTCCAATCTGGCTCTTAATGTCGTCGCCAGCCACAGGTAACCCTGCTTCCTCAAACTTACTAGCCCACACTGGATCTGAAGCAATAAACTCAGGGATACAGTTGGCGAAAGCACACCCCGCATCCAGGCATGCTTGAGCATAGTATCTGGAGGCCTCGTAGCTTCCCACAGGCAAGAAATTTATGAGAATGTCTGCTTTGGCCTCTCGGAGAACGGCGGCCACATCCACGGGTTTCATCTCTTTAGGGTCATAACAGAAAAACGATTTTACCATGTGTGGCGCTACCCCGTCCATTATTGGTCCCGGAAGAACTTTAACACCCAGTTCGGGTACTTCAGCATATTTTCTAACACAATTGGGTTTTGCAAAAATAGCTTCACTTATGTCTTTCCCAATTTTCAGCTTATTCACCTCAAATGCTGCGACGAATTCGATGTCTCTAGGGTAGTATCCTCCAAAATTCACATGCATTAAGCCAGGAACAGTTTCCTCCTTCGTAGCGTTGTAGTAGTAATAGACACCTTGAATTATTGAACTGGCACAGTTACCGAGCCCCGCAATGGCCACTCTAATTTTACCCACTTCTTTGACCTCCTTAAGTCACAAGATACGATAATAATTTATCACAATCACTCAGCAATTGCTAGTTTTTAGATATAATACTCAAAACATCATTTAACCCTTATAAATTTGCTCCAACTGACAGTTAAACCTCAAAAAAATTTCCGCACCATCATCGAATTAAAAGAATGGTGAGCTGAAGCTTTTTAGACAAAATGCCAAAAATTGTCTTAACGGCACACCTATATGGGCTTTGCTTCTTAAGAGTGTGAAAATATTTTTGTAGCGAATAAAGGTATACAACCCTAAAAAATTCGTACTCGATTTCGAATGCACATATAAACCATTAAAAAGAAAAAGAAGAATGTTTTATCCTCAAACGAGTGCCTGTGGGAGATGATTAGTGGTACTTAAATCTTGCGAGCTATTTCCGCTGCCTCGTGAACCGCTTCAAACGCTTTTCGGGGCTGTACACAGTCACCAATAGCATACACCTCGGGGGCTAAGCCCTCCAACTGATCTATGAGTTCGCTATTAGGAACCGTGCCAACTGCTAAAACCACGGTATCCGCTTCAAGAACATCTCCATTCTCTAGAATAACTCCTCTATCATCAATTTTAGCTACCTTAGAGTTTGTCAACATTTTCACACCGCGCATCGATAGGGTTTTCAGAATCGTCCAGCGGCATGTTCTACCAATATCCGCACCCATCTTGTCCATCATTTCCACAATAGTGACATCACGGGTTTTCCTCACCATATCGTAAGCGGTCTGCAGATCCAAAACACCAAAATTAACCAAGAAAATCATCTGCTCAGGAGTAATGGAGCCACGATCAGTTAGGTAAAGCGCAGTCTCACAGCCCACACCGCCGCCACCCACCACTACCGCTTTCTTGCCCACAGCCACCTTACCCGCGAGCACATCCCAAGACTTAACAACATTTGGGCCGTCAACACCAGGAATATTGGGAATCAGCGGGCGTCCACCGGTGGCGACGATAATCACGTCAGGCTTCAGTTTCTTTACCACTTCTGGGGTGACCTCTTTACCCAGAACCACGTTAATACCGAGTAGGCTCATTTGGTAGGACAGGTAGTCTACAAGATTCTTGAATTCCCGCCTGTCTTGGGGCGCCGCTGCCAGGTTTAATTGGCCGCCCAGTGAATTGGTCTTTTCATATAGTGTTACTTCGTGTCCTCTAAGCTTTGCCACTCTAGCAGCCTCCATACCTGCAGGTCCGCCGCCAATAATGAGAACCTTTTTGCGTTTGGCGGCTGGCTTGATCTGGTATTCTGCTTCGCGGCTTGCTGCAGCGTTGGCCAGGCACTCCACAGGTTTTAACAAGAACACGTGGTCAAAGCAGCCTTGGTTGCAGCCTAAGCACTGGCGAATCTCTTTGAAACGTCCTTCCTTAGCTTTTCTGGCCCACTCTGGGTCGCAGATTAAAGCTCGACCGATACCCACTAAGTCTGCCTTGTTGTCGAGGAGAATCTGCTCAGCCAGCAGGGGATCTGTGATCCGATTGCACGCCATAACTGGAACATCAACAACTTCTTTTACGTTCTCAGCAAGCCAAACGTAGGTACCGCGGGGAACATTCATAGTAATCTGTGGGACTGTGGACTCGTGCCATCCTCCTGTAACATTGAACATGTCAACTCCCGCTTCTGCAAATATTGGAGCATATACCCTTACTTCTTTGTAGGTGTTTCCACCGGGCATCATGTCATCTCCTGAAATTCTCATAATTAGGGGGTAATCGTCGCCGACTCTGTCTTTTATAGCTTGTATACACTCCACGCCGAACCTCGTCCTAGCTTTTAGGTCTCCACCATACTCATCGTCCCGTTTATTGGTGAGTGGTGAGAGGAACTGCGGAATTAGGTAACCTGCTGAGGCTATTAGCTCCACAGCGTCGAAACCCGCTTTCTTGGCTCTCAGCGCAGCTTCTCCATAATTCTTCTCTGTCTGAATTATTTCCTCCTTTGTCATTGCTCTTGGAGTTTCACCCGTAAACTTGGATTGAACCGCTGAGGCGCTCACTGGCGTCTGTCCAATAATCATTGAGAAGGCGTATCTACCTGAATGGTAAAGCTGGGCGCCGCATTTGGCACCGCCCTCATGTATGGCTTTAGCCAATTTTGAGAGTCCCGGAATTGCTTCATCGCTGTCTATTCTGAGCATAGTATCCATTCCTTTGCCCAACAATTCGGTCCAGCATCCGCCTACCAAAATGAGTCCAACTTCATTTTTGGCTCGTTCAGCATAAAAGTCGATTATTCGCTGGGTCACATAACCCTGATCCGCGTATCCAAGATGCATTGCCGGCATAACTATGCGGTTTTTGAGTTCCATACTGCCTATTTGGATTGGTTCAAAAAGTTTCATTTCTATTCACCTTTCTTGTGGGGGGAGAGGAGAATAATTTTGTGTTTGGAGACTTTATTTTCATTTATTTATTTTTCTTTCCCTCTTTTTATAAGTGGTTTCTAGTCCTTGGAGGGTGCGGGTAAGAATCTGAGGCCACATGTCTAATGGTTTTCGGCGATGTTTTCAATGAGTTTTAGTGTATTTGGTTGGAATCCGATTCAGGATAGATACCATTTTTATCATTTTGATTGGTTTGAGATTCGTTGGTGAGGAGGAGGCTATTTTGGGGGAGAGGAGGAGTTGGCGCTTAAATGTGAAATCCAAAAAGTTGAAATAGATAAAGTTGAGAATTATGTTAAAAATTATAAAAGATTATGTATTATGTAATAAAAAAGACGGGCGTAAAAAGTCTTTGGTGCACAATGATGTTAGGGGGGGCTCTTCCAACCCTAACGGAGCATTATCCGAAACTATTGCAACACGCTTCCCAGATCTCACCGCATTCCCCTAACCTTCCCAGTAACACCAAGTGTTTCTAAGGGGACTGTCGAGGCGCGGTTTCTCCTCTGCTTTCAACTCCCGTTTTTTAGGGTGTTACAATCACCTCCTTGACTGCTTGCAGGGTGCTGGTCTCAGGGGGCGGTTTCCGGTACGCTCGCACGAGGCGCTGGTAGACTGTTTTCCAAGAGCC
>CAZECW010000150.1:0-36238 GCA_964510585.1 uncultured archaeon
TGATGAGATAGACCTGGTTTCGAGAATGCCGGTATTCCATCTGTTGATACCCATAAATTCATCAACACACAAGCCTATAAGCCTTTTTGGCGATTCATCCCCACGACTAAAGTCGGGGGCTTTCTCGCCAAGGGTTGTAAAAAATGGTTTCTCCACTCCCCTCCACTTCATAGTAGAGTTTTTTTGTATCAATTAGAAAAACCCCTTTAATGACTTGAAGATAGTTCTTAAGTTTATCCTGCTTTTCCTCCACTTTGAACTCAATCACCACATCCGCCAATTGGTTCATTATGGCTCTAAACTTTTTTTCATGGGCTTCCCAGTTTAAAAGGTAAAAGGCAATGTCCCTAAAGCTCTTATGGAAGCGGAATACCCTCCTACAGAATTTTACCAACTCCTCTTCGGAAACACCGATGCTCATATCAGTTAAACTATCAAAAACCCACAGGGCAGACTTATTTTCACCCAGATCCTCCCTAACCTGTTTCATTGTCGAATACAGCCTATTTGGGTCAAAAGGATATTGAACTTGGTATATGACCCCACCATCAACCTTTTTTACAGTATCGCTTGCCTCTGTAAAACAATCAATAAGAGTGAAAAGATTGTCTCTCTGAACTTTGGTATTCTCATCTATAAAAATGGATTTAACATTCGAACGATCAAGGAATTCTACAGCAGGTAGAGCAAAGTTTACAAGTATAATGTGAGGGTTATCAATCTGTTTGGGGACGTTCCACCGAGTAAATTGGATAAGTGTCACACCCGTTTGGATAGATAATAGAACAATTGAGTTGGAGAGTATGCCTCCGCCTAAACGTTCATCTAGTGCTGGTATGCCCGTGCTGATTTTTTTGATATCCCTCATAACTATTCCAACTCGGCAGTGGGGGTGCTGGTTTGTGAAACTTGGTGTCCTTTAATAATTATTTAGGGAGAGTGGTTCTAATAGTTATCGTTCTTACTTTTTTGGTTAGTAACTTCCCAATAGGGTAAGTTTATATACTTCAATGTAGACTGAATATATTGGCATACAAAGTATTCCAAAACCCAATAAGCAAAACAAAAAAGGAAGAGGATAGAAAATGGAAAAAAGAAGAAGGAGCATCTGGGATCTATTCGGGTTTGATGACTGGACTGAGTTTGACGAGATAATTCGAAGAATGTTGGAGAGCCTAGGAGAAGCAGTGGAGTCGGTAGAGTTTGGCGAAAAGTCATTTGTAATGCCCTTTGAAGGCCCAAACTATAAAGGATTCGTAAAATACGAATACTCTCATAAACCCCTAAATGTGCAGGAGGGGGAGTCAGAAGAACCCATAATCTTCAATGAATATCAGCCAGAATGGTTTGAAACAGAGCCACCAAGATCCACCCCAAGAAAAGCCAGACCCGAGAAACCATCAGTGGTGGCTATTCCAGAAACGAGTAAAGATACACTGGTGGACGTAATAGATAACCCCCAAGAGTTACTTGTGGTTATGGAGGTTCCAGCAGCCAGCAAAGATGATATTAAACTTAACCTCACTGAGAGAAAACTGGAGGTAAGAACCGATTCTCCAGTAATGTTCTACAAAGTGATTCAACTGCCCTGCGAAGTAGACTGTGATTCGGCTAAAGCTAACTTCAGAAACAGGATACTGGAAGTCCGGCTGAGAAAAAAGTAATAGTTAACCCTTTTTGAATCAATTTTATTGGAGGTAAAGGAGGGCATAACCGGGAAAATGTTTGAATCTTCAAGCACCGAGGTTCCAATAAATGTTAAGAGAGGGGAAACTGATTACTCCCAATATGTAGAATTTATCGGAACAGCCCACTTCAGTAAAACTAGCATTATGGAAGTCATGGAGAGGGTAAGGGAACTCAAGCCCGACGCGGTGGCTCTGGAGCTGTGCCCTCTTCGATACTATAGTCTGCAGCGGGTATGTTTAAGTTGTCCCAAAAGAGGAAACTGTGATCGCAAGTGTGAATTCATTATTTCAACTGATCATCTGGCTAACAAGGATACCGATATCTGGCTTATTGACATGGAAGAACCTGAAATTCTTGCTCGAATAAGAAGTATGGCCACCGAGAGAGAGGTTAGAAATTGGCTTAGGGCTTCAAGGTATGTGAGATCCAATGAGCTTGAGGGATTACAACTCTGGGAGGAGGGACGCAAAGAGGAGGCAATGCATATTTTCGACTCAAACACCGAAATAATGAGGAAAACGTTTCCAAGCCTGTGGAATGTTCTCATCGAACAGAGAAACGCACTTATGGCGGCAAGAATTCACTACATTATTAAAACTTACCTGGATAAAGGCCTGAAAAACTTCAAAATCCTCGTTGTAACGGGTGCCGCGCATGTTCCGGGTCTAAAAGAAATGCTCCAAAATCCGGAGCTTTCCTTCGAAATTATGAGGAAATACCGAATAAAACCTACTCCTCCGTTCCGAATCAGGAGAGTTAGAGTAGACTAACTCCTCTTTTTTTGGCGTTTTTAGCCCTAAATAGGTCTTTAACTCTCCTGTATTTGGAAGCATTATACTTTCAAGTTTCGATGAGTACTTTATAGACAATTTATCTCTTTTTTTTGTTTTTATAAAGAAAAAGCTTTTATTATAGGCACTCTCCAAATAAACAAGATGACAGGAGGAGAGCTTGATGAATTACTGGTTTAGCTGGGGGCCAGTGTCACTGACCTATGTAACATTGGAGCTGGAAATAGATAAAATTCCCGACCTGAACCCTCCAAGTGACGTGAAGGTGAGAAGGTACGACCCCGAGAAAGACGCACAGACTCTAGCCATGCTACATAATGAGACCATGAAGGAGTTTCGAGATTTCGCCGAAATAACACAGGACTTCTTAAAAAAAGTGAGCACCGAGTGTTCCTTCATTGCAGAAATTAACGGCACCCCAGTAGGAATGGGCCTATGCACCGTGGCAGACACAAAGAAAGGCCGCCTCGGCTATATAGCAGAGTTTGGAGTAATAAAGAAGTATCGAAGAAGAGGCGTGGGAACCGCCCTTCTCAAACACATTCTTAACTGCTTTAAAGCCCACAAGGTGGACATAGTAACCTGTGAAGTTTTGGATGAAAACGATTTAACCCTGCTAATTTTAAGGGATAAACTCGGATTTAGAGAGGTTGAAAGAACAACTATAATATCCTCTGGGGTACCTCCTGGATTATTCGGTCAAAGATGAAAGGGGAAACTGTTATGAGCTCCTATGGAGGAGGCGAAATATACTATTACATGTCACACGACCTAAAAAACCTACCACTAGAATACATAAACAAGAATGTTAAAGTGAGATACCTTAAAAAAAATGAACTCCCCGAATACGTAAACCTAGTAAACGAATCCCTAAGCCACGGCCCAGACCCCTTCGTAGAAATGACCATGGACTTCGCTGAGAAGTGGCCTCTAGAACAAACGCTCATCGCGGAGTACAATGGCGAAATGGCCGGCTTCCTGATGTTTGAAACTCGAGGAAAAACCGGAATACCAGTTCAATTAGGGGTTTCCCCAAAATACCGTCGACTGGGCATAGGAACCACCCTACTATTAACCCTCCTAGACAAATTCAAAAAAGACGGAATAAAAGAAGTCCAGATGAAAGTATACGAAAATAATATCCCAGCCCGGAACCTTTACAAAAAACTAAACTTCAAAATTTACGGCATCGTAATAGAACACTAACCAAAACATTTTCAATCAGCTAATGCCGAAAGCATTTTTCTTTTCTAAAAAAGGGCTCGTGGGTGTATTTTTTGTATAAACTCTTAAATATAACTTATTTATTATTGGAGCTAAAGGCTGGAAGTACCATTGTTATGTCCATAATGTTTAATAAAAACAATTAATCCAGCTGATAACCATTTTGTGAGGTTATGAATGTGATTCCGAAAATGGTGAAGAACGCTTTTTGGAACAGCATAGAGTTTGCAGAGCGAAAACAAATAAAAACCATACAGGAGTCAAAGCTTAGGACCCAACTAAACCATGTTTACTGGAACTCCCCCTTCTACCAGAAAAAAATGCGTAATAGTATAAATAGAGTTAACAAGCCAGAAGACCTCAAACATATTCCAGTCACAACCCGAGCCGAACTTGAGGAGGACGTGGAAGCCACCAAAGACATTTTTGGAGGAAGGCTATGCACAACAATGGACAAAATCCTTTACCCTATAAGCCCTCCCGAATTCCCCATAAAAGGTGCTCCTGTAGGAACCGCGATAACTAATTCGGATCATGCAGTAGTGGTAGAACACCTAATTCGGCAGTGCATAATGGTGGGAATTAAAAACGGGGACACAATTCAAGTCCAATGCAATGGGTGGGAACCCCTAAACTTCGCATATTTCTCTCCAATGTTTGGGGCTGCAACTCCTCCAAATGTTGGTGAAATACTAGAACTAAACGTGATTCCCTTGGAAATAATCGTTGTGGATATGGCAAGAACCATACATACTGCTCGGTTCTTTCAACCTACCGCAGTGTACACTAATAAGGCTGCCTTAATGTTTATGGAGGACATAATAAACAAAGAAAAGGGCAACCCTAAACAGTTAGGCTACCAACAAATAATTGTGAGAGAAGACAAAGTTACGCCAAGCGCTACAGAGAGAAAAACCCTTACGGATAAATGGGGAGCTGAAGTGTACTCAATGCTGGACGTCCAAGACAACCTATTTTACGCTATGGATTGTCCAGAGCACAAGGGACTACATGTCTGGGAGGATGGATTCATAGTAGAAATCACCGATAAGGAAACAGGCGAACCACTTGAACCAGAAGAAAAGGGAATGCTAACTATAACAAACCTATTCGCTGAAGCAACTCCCCTAATAAGATACCAGACAGACATCGAGGCCACACTAACATTCGAAAAATGCCCTTGTGGGAGAACACATGCCCGAATAATTCCACCAAACTACAATTTATAGGAGGAAACTAAAAGTGGAAAGCTACAAACAATATTGGAACCCCAACATAGAAACAATGCCCAAAGAGGACCTAAAACGGCTCCAACTAAAACGACTAATTTCACAGGTAGACTACGTCTACAAGAACTCACAATTTTACCACAAATTATACAGTCAAGCAGGCGTGACACCAGAAGACATAAAATCCTTGGAAGACTACCAAAAAAGAATACCCATAATCCAAAAAGATGACATAAGAAAAGATGTGTCGCCAGAGAATCCATTCGGAGGGGTGAACTGTGTACCACCCAAAAAACTAATGATTTGGGTATCAACAGGAACATCTGGAGTACCTACCTTCGGGGGACGAACCAGAGAAGACTTAATCATTATGATAGAGAATCTTTCCCGTTCATTCTGGGCGACTGGCTTTAGACCGGGAACAAAAGTTATTCAGCAATTTGGAAACTGGCACTGGTCACCTTCCAACTTGGTGGTAGCCTGTAACCGGATGGGAGTAAAACAGATGATGGTCATTGGTGCTTCGATTGGTCCCTTCGCTCAGAGAGCAGCTGTTCTAACCAAATACTTTAAGCCAGACTTTCTAGTTTTGCCAGCAACTTTCACACAACTTATGATTCAGGAGACGATCAAGATGGGTGAAGAGCCCACGGAGCTTTTCTCAGGCATCAAGAAGATTCTGGTTAGTGCCGAGGTGCTAACGCCTTTGACAAGGAAGAGGCTTAAGGAACGGGCTTTCTGCAATGCTGAGGTTCACTTCTACGCTGGAGGCGGAGAATCTCAGGTTTGGCCTGTGGACAGCTGTTACCCTGAGTGTGAAGGCGGACACCTTTGGGAGGACTTGGTTCTCTCGGAGCTGATCGATCCCGAAACCCGAGAGTTGATTCCAGGCGCTGAGCGGGGTGAGCAAGTGACCACAAATATTGCAACAAAGGGTACACCATATGTGAGGTTCGACATGGAGGATCTGGTGGACATGTACTATGATCCCTGCGTTTGTGGAAGGACACATCCTAGAATTACAATAGTTGAGCGTGCAGATTGGCAGATTAAAGTCGCAGGAAAAACCATTGTGCCTTTTGATGTGCGCACCATTTTTGAGGAATTTCCAGAAACCGAGGAGGCAATTTTCAAAATCCAGAAATACTCCCAAAAAATGGATAAGCTAAAAATTGTAGCAGAATATGATAGAAAAAAGACTAAAGACCGCAAAGAACTCCGAGAACGTTTACGCCAGAGAATTAAAGAAAAGTTAGGTTTAGAATCAGAAATTGAGTGGGGACAAGTTGTGATTCCCTCCATGGATCAGGTGACACATAAAATTGTGCGAATAGAGGATTTAACAAAGGAAAAGAAAGAGTAAGTAATAAAAATTTTTGGACATAGTTCAAAATTTTCATTTATATTCTGGAGTGTGGTGACCTTGGTCATAGATTGCCTAGTCTTCCCCCCAACATTGGAGTGTATGAAGTATAATTTGGAAATACCCCGCGTTCAGTACGGCTACATGATACTCTTTGGAAAAAGGTTTTTGGGCGAAGACTTTACTGTTCCAAGAAACATTGACGATATTGCTAAACTCCAGTATCCCTTCAAGGCAGAGGATATGGTTATGCCCATGGAAAAATTTGTAGAGATGTTGGACAGCTTGGGCATCGATCACTGTGTTCTATTTGCTATGGATGAAGAAACCAACACTGGGAAACCAGTTCTAAATGACCACATAGCGCAGCTAGTGAGGGAGTACCCGGACAAGTTTAAGGGTTTTGGAGGTGCAGACCCCCACAAGGGCAAAAGGGCTGTGGAGCAAGTAGAAAAAGCATACAATGACGGCCTAATAGGCATAGCAATGAGACCCTTCATTCATAATCTCTACTCCAGCAGCAAAAAGTACTACCCCATATACTCCAAGTGTGACGAGCTGGACATGATAGTCTGGTTACATACCTCTATGAACTGGTCACACATAAGGAGAATGGATCTCGGCCGCCCCCTATACCTAGATAGGGTGTGTCTGGATTTTCCAGAGCTAAGAATAATTGCTGGACACGCGGGGTGGCCTTGGGTTACTGAGCTTATGGGTGTACTGTGGCGTCACCCCAACGTCTACACTGACATTACAACCATAAACCCAAAATATATTGGTATGCCAGGTACAGGCTGGGAGCCTCTAATAACATATGGCAACACTCTACTCCAGGACAGGGTACTATTCGGAACCTCATGGCCATTAATGCCCTTCGACCTATGTATCGAAGAAGTGAAAAAGCTTCCCCTCAAGGACTCAGTAAAGGAAAAATGGCTGCACAAGAATTCTGAGCGCCTATTTGGATTCTAATCTCCACCCACTCACAACCAAAACTTTTACTTTTTACTTCTCCCCCTTTAGAAACAGTAATAAGTACATTCTATGTGTTTTTATTAGTTGGAGGTGAATTGGAGGCGTATCGTATTATAGTTACTGTTAAAGAGGTCAAAGGTCACTGTGGAATTCACAAGGTTGGAGACCGCTTCATTGTGGAGGAGGGTCAAAACCTCTCTCTTGACACCGCAAAAAGCCTTTGCATCTATGCGCTGGCCGGCTTAATTCCCCTCTTTCCCGCCCTATCTAAAGACTTGCCTAAGGACGACTGGATGAGTGCAGAAACCCAATACATACAGTGCATAGATCCTGGTCCCCAGTATGGCGGCGGTGGCACAGTCATATTTGAAATCAAGAGAGAAAAAGCGACCTAACCACTAATTTTTGTTTTCTGAAGACTTTCTTTTTCCCCTTCTTACCGCCACCTTATTTTTTTCAGGTTATGGTTTTGGGTGTCTCTGTGGGTAGCTTTATAGTGTTTTCCACATCCCTTCAGATCCACCACCTCTACGGGTGAGTGGGTGTATCTGGGTGTATCTTAAGGGTACACACAAGGGGGCAGGTGGCGACTCCTTCGCGGGCGAGCTGTACTGCAGCTCCATCTGTGGAGCCCGGAGTCCGTCACTTAGGGAACCTCCAGCCCTTCAGCCATATGGAATGTGGTCGGTTTTCTAACTTTAGATCACAGAGGAATCTGAGTATCTTACGAATGTTTTGTTGCTTCCCCTTGGAAAAAATTCTGGGTTTGAATTCTCCTTCTGGGAGAGGAGGGCTTCTGAAGGATTTCTCCAAATGTGGATGGGGGGTGACCGACCCCTAAAACTTTGAAATAATATGCTCCTTCTTGGGGTTGCTGAAGGATAACCCTGAATTCCCCCGCCAGCTTGGTGAACTGTTCTAAGGGGCGGTTCGCTTAACCAATCTCTGAAACAAAACACCCGCATATTTACAGGGAAAGGCTTCCGCATCAAAACTACAAAAGGCGCTAGAAGTGAAGGAATAAGTTGGCAATGATAATAATTCAATCAAAAACTTAAAATATTTAATTATTTCCACTATTAAAAAATAAAGCGATTTTTAATAGCTCTACGGGTGGTGCCTTTAATGGAAGTAAACATAAGAGGCGAATATGATGTAATAATTTTAGGCGGTGGCGTTACAGGCCTTATTTTAGGAAATATCTTGCAAAAAAACGGTTTTTCCACTCTAATTGTGGAGAAGATGCCTAAACCAGGTGGTAAATGTTGTGAACTAAACTGGCATGGCGTAAAATTCGACAATTTTGGCAAATGGGATACGGTATATGGAACAAGTAATCCGAAGGAAAGTTCTTTCTATCGTGCATGTAAGGAAGCGGGTCTGGATCTCAAGTTTAAACTGGTGCCTTGGAGAGTGGGTTTCCTCAAGAAGGAAGCTACTAAGCCTGAATATTTGTCAATTGATGACTGGAAGGGGGGCAAGGCAATGTTAGACTTTGCTAAAAAGATGACGGGAATAGAACTAACCGAGTCGCAAAAACTAGAATTCACGCAAACACTTGAGAAGATGCAATCCTATTCTGAAGAAGAACTGACGAAAATGACTCATCTCAGTTTAAAAGAATGGCTAGATCAAAATGTTAAAGACGAACTGGTAAAGCAGTTTTTTAATCTGGGATGTATTGTAACAGATACTTCACCTGAAGAATATGGTTTTCCTCACAGCGCTTGGACAACAGGAAACTTAATACAGGGGAAGTTTGTTTATGTAACTGTTGTTGGAGGGTCTCTGTTTAAAACATTGATAACACCTCTGGTTGAGGCAGCCCAAAAAAAAGGTGCGGATATTCTAACCAACTACACTGCACAAGAAATCGTAATTAAAAACAACTCCGTGGATAGCGTCTGGATTATGGATAACTCGACGCTTTTAAACTATAAAATCAAGGCAAAAAATGTTATTGTTAATGTACCGCTTTACGACGCTTATCCCCGATTGTTAAAGGACGAAATGTTAAGCAATGACGAGTTAAAATATATTAAGCGACTTATACAAACATATACAAACGACCTATCATGCTACTTCATATTGAAAAAGGGCACACTAGAAGATCTTCCCGGACATTTCCACTGCTTCGATGTTACTTCAGGCATCCCCATTTACATCGGTGAAATCGTCCAGCAAAAGGTATTTGGAGCCATCGTACCTGATAAGTACGATTATCTCCAGATTTACATCCCTGGAGGGCGAGCGGGAGGCTACCTGATGTATGAAGGTGACCCAAACAAGGTTTCCTACGAAAAGCTGGAAGAAATCAAAAATAAAGTTCTTGAAATCGTCAATAAATGGATGATACCCGGCTTCAAAGATAATATTCTCTACTCAGCAATTACTTGGTCGCCTAATTTCGGCAGATACTGCCAGATGGCATTCCCCACAAATGTTGAAACAAAATCAAAGAAAATCAAAGGCCTTTATTTTGCAAGCGATACAGTCGACATCACTTGTATAGGCAAACTTGGCATAGAAAGATGCGGCGAAGTCGCCCTAAGATGCACAAAAACATTCCTAGAGGATAATAAAGAACCAAAAAGGTACAATAAGCCGAATTAACAGGGTAAAACTAACCATCCAAACCCTTAAAAAACCATCTCCAATAAAGCTGAAGTTACTTGAAGCACTGATAATAGCAACCAACCTAGTATGATGAATGAATCCAAAATTTATCTTTTTACTTTATTTTTATTGACGATGTTAAATTAGGAAATTTCCGTTTTCGGCTTTTAAAAAAGCGAAAAATTAATTTCCCTCACTTGAAAAAATTTTGAAGAACTAAATTGCAACTGAAAAAAACGTTGTCAAGCTTATTAAAATATCGTTAAGGGTGTAATAGAACTTAAAATTTGCTACTATTTCAAGGAAATTATACGGTGAACTTGTTTTGAATCTTTCATAATTGCTACGGGCACTTGTCATAATAGTCTATGCACAAAAGCAGAACTATGAAGTTCTCCTCTCAAAAATGAGATACTTAAGATGGGGGTCAATCCTATAATAATTTTTAAATATTTGAAGAAAAATGAATATATTAACTATACTTTGATACATTTTTATAAGCACTTCAGTTTGAAAGGCAACGTGTATGTTTAGATAATTGGAGGGAAACAAATGCGTTCAGAAAAAGAAAGTGCAGAATTATTAGAGAAAACAAAGGAAAAAAAGGTAATCGAAACCGTTATAGTGAAAGAAGCCGAACCTAGAGCAGCCTTAGATAAGACTAAAATGGCTCCCGAACCTGTGGAAGTCACATATGTTAGGGGAAGACTGTTGGGTAAGGTTGCCTTGGTGACAGGGGGCAGTGTAGGGATTGGACAGGGAATAGCCCTGCGTTTTGCCCGTGAAGGAGCGAAGGTCTGCTTGACCTATAACACACACAGGGACGAGGCGAGAAAAACTGTTAATGAGATTAAGGATTTCGGCGGAGAAGCAATGTATACACAATGCGATGTTAGGAACAGCGAACGCATTTTTAAGGTTGTGGAAGAAACCGAGGCCAATTTTGGAAGCGTAGACATCCTCGTGAACAACGCAGGGATAATGGAGCCATATTTTCTTGTTGACATACCTTTAGAAAAATGGCAAGACATGTTCAGAGTTCATGTTGAAGCCACATTCTTATTCTGCAAAGCCGTCCTCAAAAATATGAAGGAAGGCGGGAGAATAATCAATATGTCTTCAATCTCGGGAATCAATGGAGATGTGTTCCTGTCTCATTACAGTGCAGCGAAAGCTGCTGTAGTAGCACTTACAAAATCTCTAGCAATGGAGGTGGCACACAGGAAAATCACTGTGAATGCAATTGCGCCCGGAATGATACGCACACCCTTATCAAAACCCTTAGAGGCGGCTTTACCAGATCTCTGGAAAAATATACCTGCCAGAAGGTGGGGCGAAGTAGAAGATGTAGCGGAGGTTGCAGCCTTCCTAGCATCGCCAGGGGCGAGCTATGTAACGGGCCAGGTAATCGTTGTGGATGGAGGATTCAGCATAACGAAAGCTGGATATGCAATGCCAGATATACTGGCGGACTCTAGAGGTATATTAGACATAAAGCAATGATTGCCCTCTTAGGAGAAGTACAGTCATTTTATTTTTTCCATTATTTTAACATATGTTTTGTAGTGCTCGTCGAGATAATTTGACCCACATAGTTCTGAGAGTTCCTAGAAAACATTAACTTTGGTAACATAGTCAATGCTTTCTTGTTTGACGCCAATTGCTGGCGGAGGGTTAACTCTATGCCCTCTAGCCCGCGGCTCATCTCCGCGGCATCCACCGCCGAGCAACATGCTCAACCCCGGGTGGGATAGGATGTAGACAATGCCCTGCGTCGTCGATCCTCAGCTCCGAGGTAGCAGCGGTGTGGGGTGCGACCCACTTGTCAACGGCATTGACTCCTCCAACATCTCCGCCCGACATCCTTCCATCGGTGCCGGAGCGGGGCATCAGGAGTTCGTGCCGGTGCCCGTGAAATGACGAAACAATTTTTTGCACATGCGCTTCCTTTTTTGTGTCTGCTCAAGCTGCTTGAGCATTTAGCCTTTCACCGTAGCCGAGCGCACCCCCCAGCACAAAAGCGGCAGGCTGATGATCGTTGAAGTGCGAGAATTGTTTGCCTGTGGACACGGAGGACCTTCGCGGCTTTACCAGTTGACCACATTTTTTCTTCCATTCACTCCACGCAATTAAAAGTTTTTATTATCTATAAAGATAACAATTCAAGCCAACTGTTGACAAGACCAGCAATGCTTGTAATCTTTGTGCGAAAACAAATATGTAAGAAATATCATGTATTTGGGGCATCAAGAGAAAATTCGCAGTCATCAAGGCGGCACCGAAGTATGTCCAATTTAACATCTTAGACTGCAAACCTTACTAGGTTCCCATCAAGTAAGAAGAACCTAATTCTTCTATATTCCCAACAGAATCTGCGGGATCTACATGTTTTTCTTCGACTATTGAAATTCTCAAGAGTCACTACTATAAGCCCAGATCCTCATTTCTCCCTATCCGTTATGATTGGAATCAGAAACCCACACTAGAATGGTATAACCTTAAATAAGCTAAGTAAAAATTTAATGGATGGTGTGGAATTAGTTTTTTAGTTGCGCATATTGAGTAGTGTGATGAGAGAAATAGTGATGGAATGAAGAGGAGGGTAAGGAGAAACCGATGAGTAAGAGGCGAAAGTGATTTTTGAACTGACCTGAGCTCCTAAGTAAACCCTGAACCAAACTCTAACTATTTGGGGAGTTGATGAGATCTATATCTAAAGTCGCCTTAGAAACTGCATCTTCTCCCAGAGGTGAAATATATAATAAAACCAGAATGGTTTCTGTAAGCACTGAGTATACTATATATTACTTTTTGGTGTTTATACTTTTGCTTTTTGATGTTGCTTTTGAAAGGGAACACCAGTTCAAATTGTTTTTCGGAGGTTGGAAAATAGGGGCTCTCCAAATGATGCGGAGCGCCAAAAAACACTCTTGGGAGGGCAAAGGGCTCAACATTCAATTTTCAGGATAATGAGAAAATTGCTACATAGGATAGTAGACTTGATTTTCGTGAGCTAAATGCAGACGTTTTTCCATTTCTAAAAAAATGTACATTATTTTTTTTAAAAATTAAACATTTTTGCAACATAGTTCTTAGAAAGGGAAAAGGTATATAATACTATAATTGAATATATTTAGTGTGCATTAAATCTGAAATGGGAAGCGCAAACATCGCTGAAAGAACATTTTGTAAAAAAAGAGCTACATACTGAAGACCTTTTCATCAATATCGAAATGATGCGAGGTGTATGGAACAATGTCTTCGAGGTTGGATCCCTTTATTGATGCTCTTATTTTCTGCACCGTTGTAGGCTCTTTGGATAAGATGGGACTAAACCCAATGTTGTTAGCTCGTCAGGCTGGCAGAGAAATGGAATCCACAATAGGTGCTTCGATTAAACGGCTTTTAGGTGTAAACCCCCCATCAACATTGGAAGAGCACTGCAAGATATCTGAAGCGTTTTTTAAACCCGCCCAGACAGCAGACCCTGATAAGACCAAAGTCTCGTGCTCGGGTAATGTTATCATCATGGAGATAGTTGACTGCGCATACCTAACCCAAGCTGAGTTGGGAAGAAGCTTAGGATACAACGCCTGCCCACTATGCATTCAAGCCTTCTGCGAATCTGCCTTAACCAAAGCTGTAAATATAGCTGAGATTGAAAGTTTCCAGGTGGAACGCAATAAGGACACTTGCACCGTTAAAATAAAACTGTTAGAAAAATAAAATAGTTGCGAGGTGTACAACATAATGCGCGAAGTAGATCCAAGCTACAACGCCCTAATTTTATCCACCCTATTCCGTGCTTTAGACAGGGTTGGTATGAATCCCATGTTAATAGCCCGCAATGCTTCCGAGTTGTTATCTAAACTGTTTGAAGGCCCAGCCAAACAGATTTTTTGTGGAAGGCTGCCATCAACTGTGGAAGAGCTCTTAACTCAAATTGAAAAGCTAGGAATCAGCAGAGCACAAGAAAAGTCTGAACATTCTTTCTCCAACGGCGTTATAACAATGAAGACTGTTGATTGCATATACCTACCCCTAAATGCCGTGGGAAAGAACATGGGATACAGGGGTTGTCCAATGTGTGTCCAAACTCTCCTACTAGCTGGTTCACTTAAAGCCCTAAATCTGGGTGAGGCTAAAGACATTCGCCTAGAAAACAACGAAAACACTTGCGTCCTAAAACTAGAAATGACAGAAAAATAATCCACACCACATACCTTAAGGCAAAAACACTCTTCAAAATTACGAAACGTCTCAACATTTCCCTTTTTAGCTAGGAAAAAAGAAATAAGAGGACTAACAGGATAACGAACCCAAAAATGCTCCAATCTTTACCTTTTTTTACTCCCATTTTCTAAAAAAGGGTGACTGCCCTATATGCCCCTTATTCATCTGAAATAAAGGTTTACCTTTTCTCTGCCACCATTAACTAGGCAAGAGGGAATCTTTAGGACACACAAGACTGTGGACATCTTCGTCGTGGAAAATAGTCAAAACTCCTTTACACTACAAAGGCTTTTGCGCTTGTACTATTCCCCCTTTTTCAGGTTATGGTTTTGAGTGTCTCTGTAAGTAGCTTTATAGTGTTTTCCACATCCCTCAGATCCACCACCTCTACTGGTGAGTGGGTGTATCTTAAGGGTACACACAGGGGGCAGGTGGCGACTCCTTCGCGGGCGAGCTGTACTGCAGCTCCGTCTGTGGAGCCCATAGCTACTGCCAGTTGGTAGGGGATGTTCATTTTTTCAGCGGTTTCAATTAGCATTTCTCTGGGCTGCCTATCTGAAACGAATCTCACGTCCACTGCTCGGATTACTGGCCCTTTTCCTAATTCTATGGTTGTAGTGTAGGGCTTTACTCCCGGGAAATCTGCTGCGCCTGTGGTATCTATCGGGAATGCGATTTCTGGCTTTAGGCTGTAGGCAGATACCGTAGCTCCTCTTAGTCCTCTTTCTTCTTCTACAGTGAAGGAGTAAAGTAAGTCTGCTGCGATTTCTTGGTCTTTTAGTCTCTTTATGCATTCTATTGCCACGAGGCAGCCTATCCTGTCATCGAAGGCTTTACCACAGATGCGGCTTCCTAAAAGTTCATCTAGGCCTCTGTGGAGAGTTATTGGGTCAACCACTCTCACTCCTGCTTCCATGGCCTCTTCCCTGCTTGATGCGCCGATGTCGATGAACAAGTTTTCAGCTGGAATCACCTTATCTCGCTCCTTATCGGTGGTGAAGTGTGGTGGGATGATGCCTATGCTGCCTTTAATTTTTCCTTTTCTTGTGTGAATGATGACTCTCTGCGCCGGAAGAACTCTGTTATCTATTCCCCCCAAAACTTCAAATCTTATAAACCCCTTATCATCAATGGCTTTTACGACGAGCCCCACTTCGTCCATATGTGCGTCAACTAGAACCCTTGCGGCTCCCTTTCCCTGAACTTGGGCTAAAACGTTTCCCAGTCGGTCAACCTTAACCTCATCTACATAGTCCTCAATTTTGGAAACAATAAGTTGAGCTATTTCTGTTTCAAAACCGGAAACTCCAGGGGTAGATATTAATTCTTTTATTAGTGGAATCAATTCACTCATTTACTATTCCTCTCATACGATGTGCTTAACCTATTTAAATCGGGACTCACACATTTATAGATTGTTTTCCACTTCATAATAAGAATATTTGAAGGCTCTCTATTTTCTTATCTATAACAAATTTAACTAAGTGGGCTGCTCCAAAAGAAAGAGTTTTAATGACGGTATGTGGAGTATTCTTAGGGATTATTATGGGAGATGGTAGAAGTTCTGGAGCGGGATTGGTGCTCTGTTTAACCATTTTGGGATTTGCAGTGTGTTTACTTTTTGCCCTCTGGCCGCTGGCATTTATCATACTCTTTTTGGGACTGGTTACCTTCTGCGCCTTGGAATCTAGTAGAAAAGGAACAGTGCCAAGAACACCACAGGATACAAGGCCGAGGAGGTACGAAGTAAGAACTCCACCCACCCCCACCACTGAGGAATATCGCCGCCCCTATTTTAGGGAAACTCCCGAAAAACCACAAGTAAAAGTTCCAGTGAAGTATGATGAAGAAGTAACCGCATATGACAGGGCGATTGAAAGAGCCCCGGAGGCAGAGACCGTTGACCTTAGTAGAAAAGGGGTATATCGTTGGGGGGAGCTGGAAAAAGCCGAGACTTCGACTTTAAGTGAGACTGCTCTGAGGGGAGAGCCTCCTTATGGGGGAGCCGAGGAAGAAAGCGATTTGTATGGATTAAAAGAAAAATTGGAAAGCACCAAAGCCAAATATAGGTCAATGAGCTACGGAACCGAAGCGGCAGAAAAAGCTAAAAAAGAAGTCAAAATGCCATCCGTTCCAGAGAAGACACAGGAACAAGAAGATTTAGAGAGTCAAGAGGAGGCAAACCGAATCCTACTGGAAGAATTGAAAAAACGTTGGATGTCTGGAAAAATAGATGTTGCTATGTACAATAAACTCAAAGAGAAGTACGAAAAGAAAATCGCAGAAATAGAAAAACAGAAGAAAAAAATAGCAAAAAACAGCTCAACACAAGCCAGCACAAAGTAAATATTTTTATGGATTTCTGGTGCAACAAACTCTTCAGATTAACTGCCAAAATTAGGCCCTGAACTTGAGGCTTTAATACCTACCTTAAAGGACACCCCTAACCAAAAAGTACGCATCCAACAGAGAAACGTACCCACTAAAAATTGCTATAAACATAATCAAACCGTAAAGAATTGGCCCCGTCTAGTCGTGCCAGTTTACATCAATCCTAAAACTTTTGCTGAAACTTGGTGAAAAGATTATAAACCTGATGTTTATACTGATAAAGCCGTCCTAAATAAGTTTAATAGTGGTGCGATAAAAAATGGGCAAACTGGCAAGAGGAGTAGCGCTCATAGGAGCGGGAATGTCAAAATTTGGAGCATTCCCCGATAAAACTGGAAGAGAACTATTCGTAGAAGCATACATTGATGCACTAAACTCCGTAGACAAAGGAATAGATAACAAGGATATAGAGGCCATGTTCCTAGGAAATTTCTCAAGCGACATCTTTGAGGGGCAGGGACATAACGGCCCACTGATGGCTGACTGGGTAGGCTTAACACCCAAACCCGTAACCAGAACAGAGGGAGCCTGCGCCAGCAGCGGCATCGCCATAAGAGCTGGAATACTGGCTATCGCCTCTGGATTACATGACGTGGTGTGTGTTTCTGGGATGGAAAAAATGACCGATCTTCCGACTTCTAGGGTAACTGACGCACTTGCTGCGGCTAGCGATGTTTCATACGAGTTTCCAGCAGGAGCCACCTTCCCGGGACTATACGCAGCCATAGCCACAGCACACATGAAAAAGTACGGGACAACCATAAGACAACTTCGAATGGTGGGCATTAAAAACCACAACAACGGAAAACTAAACCCCAAAGCGCAGTTCCCCATTACCATAAAGGAGCTAATGGAAAGGAGAATAGCGAAATTAAAAGAGAAGGGGGAGCCTGTCCCCTCTTGGAGGGACGAAATGGACTTCCTTGAAGACCCTGTTTCAAACCCCATAGTAGCATGGCCACTAAGACTCTATGACTGTTCACCTATAACTGATGGCGCGGCAGTATTATTCCTAGCTGCCGAGGAAGTGGCCAAAAAATTCACCGATACTCCCATACATATAATAGGCACAGGTCAAGGAAGCGCTCCATTCGCCCTACACAACAGGCCAGACATCACATCCCTAATTTCAGCTAGGGAAGCGGCAAAGATGGCATACAAGATGGCTGGAGTGGACCCCAAAGATATACAGGTGGCTGAAGTTCATGATTGTTTCACAATTGCAGAAATAGTGGCAACCGAAGACCTGGGATTCTTTAAACCAGGCGAAGGTGGAAAAGCCGCTGAGGAGGGGTTAACAGCACGCGACGGAGAAAAACCCATAAACACCTCTGGGGGACTAAAATCTAAAGGGCATCCTGTAGGTGCAAGTGGGGCGGCTCAAGCTGTCGAGATTTGGAAGCAGCTCCGGGGCGAAGCGGGTCCAAGACAAGTTCCCGGTGTAGAGCTAGGGCTTACCCACAATGTGGGTGGAACTGGAGCCACCTGTGCGGTGCATATTTACAGGAGGTAAAAAAATGTTGGTTCCCGAGGCTTCTGTAAAATCGTTTTACAATTTTCTCAAAGAAAAGAAAATTATGGGTACCAAGTGCAAGGACTGCGGTGAAGTATACCTGCCCCCCAGACCATTATGTCCCAAGTGCATAAAGTCAAATCTGGAGTGGGTGGAACTTGAGGGCAAAGGGAAACTAGTGGCCTTTACCTCAATAGCTGTGGCTCCAACACACATGCTGAATGCAGGGCACTCAAGAGACAACCCATACGTGTACGGCGTGGTCAAACTGGATTCTGGACCGAGCATAAGTGGACTCATTCTTGTGGACGCTAAGAACCCAGAAAAAATAGAAATAGGTACCCGAGTCACTGCAGAATTCGTTAAGAGAGACGATAGGGTGATTTTAGGATTTAAACCCCCTTAAACCTCTTTCCTTTCTATTTATTTTTCTTCGGGTTAACGTTTGTTGGAGTGTAAATAGTTTAAAGTCAGCTCACATTGAATTCTTCAGTAAAGTTTATAATGAAATCAAGCTTCACTTCTTTGTTTATGCTTAAAAATTTTTGCAGATTAAATATATAATATAGAGTTTCAAAACTTGTGAAGAATACATTCGAACAGTATTTGTACAATTAACCTTCAAACGCGGCTTAGAGGTGTGATTTAAAAATGAATTTTGACCTAACCGAAGAACAGGAAATGATAAGGCAGACTGTTCAGGAATTTGCTCAAAAGGAACTAATACCTAAAGTCAACGAAGCAGAAGAAAAGGGTGAATTTCCTAGGGAAGTCATAAAAAAGGCGGCAGACCTAGGCTTCCTAGGAGCAACAATACCCCCCGAATACGGAGGGTCGGGAGTAGACAGTATTAGCGCAGCAATCCTCATAGAGGAGCTCTCCCGCGCATGGACTTCCATCGGAACAATAGTTCACGTTCACAACTCGGTATGCTGCTGGCCAATTAACCACTTCGGCACAGAGGAACAGAAAAAAAGGTATCTCCCAAAACTTGCCAAAGGGGAAATCATTGGAGCATTCAGCCTAACTGAGCCGGAAGCTGGTAGTGATGCTTCAAACGTAAAAACCACAGCAGTACTTGATGGAGATGAGTGGGTTATAAATGGCTCCAAACAGTGGATAACAAATGGACTGGTGGCTGGAGTCTTCCTAGTCTTCGCAGTAACAGACGGTGCAACCGGTGATCCAAAGAGGAAACCCATAAGCGTTCTGATAGTTGATAGGAATACCCCAGGGCTCAAGATTGGCAAGCCCGAGAGAAAGATGGGAATACACTGCTCTGAGACCGCCAAGTCTCTTACCTTCGAAGACTGTAGAATACCAAAAGAGAATGTACTAGGCAAAGTGGGTGAAGGATACAGGGTGGGCATGATCACACTTGACCAAGCCAGAATCGGCATCGCTGCTCAAGGTGTAGGGGTAGCCCAAGCAGCCCTTGATGAGGCTCTAAAATACTCTCAGCAGAGGGTTCAATTCGGCCAACCCATAGCAAGATTCCAAGCCATACAATGGATGCTGGCTGAGATGGCCACAGAAATAGAAGCAGCACGCCTACTGACCTACAAAGCAGCTTACCTCAAGGACAAGGGCGAAAGAATTTCTATGGAGGCAGCTATGGCAAAACTTGCAGGAGGAGAAATCGCCATGAAAGCCGCAAATATGGCCCTACAAATTCACGGCGGATTCGGATACGTCAAAGACTACCCAATTGAGAGAATCTTCAGAGACGCAAAAATAATAGGAATATACGAAGGCACTAACGAAATACAAAAATTAAGAATTGCCGGCGAACTACTAAAGGGTAAATGATAAACATTACCCTTATCTAAAATGAACTAGGAATGGGAAAAATGTCAATTTTTTCCCGCATTTCCTCGCAACAAATTCCTAATTTTTTTCAGAATCGTTGCCATGAAAATATATTTCCATATTTATATCCGAAACGCTTCTAACATATGGGGGTTGTGGAAAAAGCCCCCCCAACTTAAAGTCGTAGAGAGTGCTAATAACCAACAAAACCAGAATTTTTAGTCTCCTCGAAGTCCTTTACGCAACTCTTTTTCTAGCTCTGGAACTATTTTGAATAGATCTCCAACCACACCATAGTTTGCTATTTTCAGAATGGGAGCATCAGGATCCTTATTAATGGCTACTATTATGTCTGAAGTTTGCATACCTACAAGATGCTGAATCATACCCGAAATTCCGACCGCAATGTAGAGTTTGGGAGCAACTGTCTTGCCGGTCTGGCCTACCTGATGCATATGGGGCAGCCAATTTTCATCTACTACCGGTCTTGAACAGCCCAAAGCGGCGTTGAGAGTCTTAGCTAGAGCTTCAACCACTGGTATGTTTTCTGGTTTTCCAATTCCGCGTCCGCAGGAAACTATAATGTCTGCTTCCTCTAGATTAACACCCTCCGAAACTTCCCTAACCACATTGACAACCTTAGCCCTAATGATTCTGGGGTTGATATTCGCTTCAACCCTAATAACTTCACCTTTTCTACTGGGGTCGGGTGGCGCTCTTTTCATAACGTTGGGTCGAACAGTAGCCATCTGGGGCCGCGTGTATCTTGAAAGAATTTGAGCCATAATATTGCCACCGAATGCAGGTCGAGTCTGTAAAAGCAAACCATCGTCAGTTATGTCTAAGCCTGTACAGTCTGCGGTTAAGCCGACCCTTAGTCTGGCTGCTACTCTGGGTGCTAGGTCGCGACCGTTAAGTGTGGCTCCATAAAGCACTATGGAAGGCTTATACTGGGATATTACTGCAGTGAGCAAAGTGGTGTAAGCGTCGCTATTGTATCTTTCGAGAAGTTCATTTTCAATTAAGTAAACTTTGTCTGCACCATGAGCGATAAGAGTGTCTGATAGGTTGGACACATTTTTTCCTATCAGAACTGCTGCGAGTTCCTGTCCCAGCTTGTCTGCTAGTTTTCTTCCTTCACTCAGGAGTTCCAGTGCCACGTTTTTTATTTTTCCTTCACTTTGCTCGGCATATACCCATACTCCTTTATATTCCGCTAGGTTTATTTCTGCGCGTTTAGGTCTTTCAATAATTATGGCTTGGGCGGGGCAGGACTTTTCGCAGGCACCGCAAAGATTACAGGCTGCTGTTATTTGAGCTTTTTCGTTAACTACTTCAGCTGCGCCGAAGGGGCATATTGAGACGCAAACTTTACATCCAGTGCACTTATCTACTATAACTCGAATCATTTTCACTTCACCTTTTCCCTGAGTTTCTTTATTATGGGTTCTTCAAGTAGTAGCTGGGCTAGTTTCTTGGCGGCGACCGCAGGATCCTCTTCCTTAATGATTATTCCGCCTCCTCTCTGTTTTGGGGTGAATATTCGCACAACCTCTGTGAAGGAGCCACTCAAACCGTATGACTGGGGTTCTCCCCCTATGCTTGCAAGGTTGAGTTCCTTAATTTCCTTCTTCTTGGCGAGCATTATTTCTCTGAGTGCCGGAATTCTAGGTTCATTTAAACCTTTAATAGCGGTCAAAAGGACTGGCAAGCGGCTTTCAATGACTTCGTAGCCTTCCTCAGTTTCCCTATGAACCGTTATTCGTTTTTTCTCTGTATCGATTTCAACCTTCTTAACATAAGTGATGGGAGTTATTCCCAAGTTCTCAGCCAGTTCTGGTCCTACTTGGGCCGTGTCGCCATCAATTGCTCTTGCTCCACATAATATTAAATCGTACTCCATTTTTTTAATTGCCTGGGCAAGTGTGTAGGCGGTCGCCCAAGTATCCGAACCAGCGAATGCTCTATCTGTAAGCAGAATTCCTTTATCTGCACCCATCGCTAAACATCTCAAGAGCGCCTGTCTAGCTTGTGGCGGACCCATTGTTATCACTGTAACTTCTCCTCCATGTTTTTCTTTTAGCCTCACCGCTTCTTCCACAGCAATTTCGTCGAATGGGTTAACAATAGAAGGTACTCCTTCACGTATTAGTGTATTAGTCTTGGGATCTATCTTGACTTCGGTGACTTCGGGCACCTGCTTAACACAAACTATTATCTTCATTTTTGCCAATCCTCTATTACTCTCATCTATTTAACACGCCTGTCTAGGGTAAAAATTTCGGTGTTTTGCTATCCAATCCTTTTTTTCCAACTTAAAATTTTTGGAGGTTGTACAGTAATCACAACTCAGAAACTAACACCTTCTAGAAAATTTTAAAAATATAATACTCTAAAAACTCTTATACACTTCGCAACGGTAAATCTTCCCAGTGTTGTACTACCTTTAAGAAAAGCAGTTCAAATAAGGGTTCATTCCCCCGCAATCAGCTTTATCTAAAAAGCCCAAACAATTCGTCCTTTCTAAATAGAACTCTTACCACACCATTTTTATCACGCGATAAATGCATTCAAACCATAAATTTAAAAGATACAAATCTTCCAGCTTCCAACAGTAAAGAATAAATTTGCAAAGTTTTCATAAAATATCCTTAGATATGGACTAAACTTACAAAAAAGCACCCGAAGTAAAAGTAAAAGTAAAACATTCTAGGAGGAATAAAAATACCGAAAATCACAGATAAATTCCTAATAAAAGAACTGGGAATCGACGACCTAAAAACCACAAAGAAGAAGATCATAGAAGCAGTGACCGAATTAGTCAACAGCTATGAAACCCTCTGGGACCTCCTGATGGGCTGCGTAAGAAGTCCAGAATGCAAAAAAGACCACGAATTAGAAATAGCTGATGTCATCGAAGAAGCAATAGGCACCGACTGCGACAGCGTCCACGACTTAGAGGAAGAATACTACGAAGAGTACGAAGAGGAAGAAGAGGAAGAAGAAGAGGAAGAGTACGAAGAGGAAGAAGAGGAAGAAGACTACGGGGATGAGGAGTAAACTACTTTCTTTTAATTTTTTATGAGTGCTAATTTTTCTCGATATTTAACTCATGTGTTTGGACTACAAATTATGTAACCTCTGGTTTTGTTTCATGTTCACAATATTCGTCTCCTTTGGCAACACATTTTACTTCCTGTGTTGAGCACTTCCTTCCAGTTAGTATTTCGTAGAGTCCGGATATTATTCCGCTAAACCAGAATCCTATGGGTTTTCCAAAGTTTTGGAATTGGTTGCATATGGGGGAGTTTAAATGTTTTGTGCGGAGCATGTTAGTTGTATCATTGAGTTCGCCAATGAATCGGCCGAATCCTCTTAGTGAATTAAATTTAGTGTATATTGGTATCGCTTCGCTTAGACTTGGTTTGAATTGTCTCATGAAGTCTTCAACCACTACTCTGCTTCTCTTTTTGCCTTGATTGTAGATTATTTTGTACGTTTCTTCGTAGCCGAATTTTTCTATCATGGTCTTGATAAATTGTGCCATGTATCTGGTTTCACTTATAATCACTCTTGCACCTAAAAGTTCAACCACACCTCTTTCAGGCATCTTTAGGTGTTGCTTCATTCTGTGAAATTCTTCCATTATTTCTGTGCTTAATTCGATTCCTCTTCTCCCCACATTATAGAGAATGAGGTCGTCTACATAGTCCAGTGTGGGTGATTTGGAGACTCTGAGAAATCTTTTATAACTATTGTCCACCTCAAATATTTTAAGCTCAACAACATAATCAAAGATGTGCTTTAATGTGCTTATTATCGTGTCATCTAACATAGACTTGTTAAAAACGAAAAGCGATGTACCAAACTCACTTAGTAGAATCTTACTCTTGTATATCCAATTAATAATTTTGTCTACATCCCTCCCTTTTGACAGCATAATGTTGCTCAAATAACACACATTAAAGCTATGCTCATATTTCTTCATGAATCGAATAGTCCCATGGAGATAAACGTCAAGATGAAGAATATCTCTTGGATCATCGATGATGAACTTTTCTTCGGATTGGAGTTTTTCGTACATGTTGGTGAAGCCGTCAACCAGGAAAAACTTTTTTTCCTTCTCAAATTCTTCAAACCTAGAATTAAAAAACTTTAACCATTCCCTAATCCGCATTGGTGGTAAATCGAGGTCCAGAATTAATCCATAGTCTCCTTTTTTTAATCTAAAATCCATTATCTGCAAGGGCAAAATCTCACCCATAGTTCCGGTTTCAGTTAACAGTAGGACTTGGGCATTCTTCTCAAAACCGCCTCGTGTCAAAAAATCGAAGGCAGGAATGCCTGTACTTAACAACTCCATCACTATTCACCCAGGAAGCAAGTAAAAACTCGAGCCTACATTTTCACCTATAGCTTTCATACCCGTGAATGTTTTACGATAAATTCGCAATAATCATCCCCCTTTGCTACACATTTTATCTCTTCACACACGTAATGATCTCCAGTAAAGATTTCGAAGGCCCCCGCTATTAGTCCCGCCCTGAGCCAACCAGTAGCCTTACCAAGACCTTTGAAATGTGAACAGAAAGGAGAATTTGCAACTCTAAACCTGTAACTATTTGTTTTTTCGTCAAATGTGAAGTCTGTGGCCCCCTGTCCCCAGAGCTCTGTTAGTTTAGCCAATGATTCAGCCGCCTTTTTAAGATCAGTTATTTTGAACTGCTCCCTGAAATCTTTAACTAATGGAAAGCCAACTTTTCCCTGATGGTACATAAACTTACTGGCCTCCTCGTATCCGAACTCTTCTATCATCATTTCAAAAACCATAGGATAAAATTTTGGGTCCTGAATAATCACTCTCGATTCTAGAAATTCGAGGACGCCTTCTTCTAGCATTTTCAATTGTTGACTTATATAATCGAAATCCTCAACGGTTTTAGTACTCAGAGCAAATCCTGTGGGTCTTATCTCGTATGGAACAAAATCATCTCGATAAGTAGGAGATGGTGATTTAACCACCCTCAAATACTTCTGAAACTTTCTGTTCACCTCAAATATTTTAATGTCTAAAACGTAGTCGAACATATGCTCTAGGATTTTTTGGCTTCTTTCTTCCAGCATACCCTTATCTAAAACAAAGATACACAAGCCGAGCCGGCTAAATCTTGTTATCGCTTGATAAATGAAATTTATGACCTTGTCCAGTTGCCGTTTCCTAAATAGGAACAAGTTGCTGGAAAACACAAGAATACAAACATTGGGTTTTCGTTGCTCAATTATTTGTGAAAGTTCAGATAAGTAAGCATTGATGTGGACAATGTCTCTAGGTTTTTCTATTATATGTTCTTCGTTAGAGAGGGGCCCCTCGTACATCCTCGTAAAACCGTCTATCATAAAAAACCGTCTATCTTTTTCCAACTCTTCAACGTTGAACTTTTTAAATTTAAACCATTCCCTAATTCTATTTGTGGGAATATCAAAATCTATTATGAAACCCGTATCCCCCAGAAATAATCTATTAGCAAACAAGTTAAGAGCCACTATCTCTCCCATGCTTCCCGCTTCGATCAAAAAAAGAACAGAGGAATGCCTGAGAAATCCACCGCCACTCAAACCATCTATTTCTAGATTCCCTGAACTAACTAATTCCACAAGGTTCCCCCTTTTGGAAGCTATCACTCTTACTCCTCTATATAGAGAACAATTAAATAATATAAAGATACTTACTAACTAATTCTTTTCAATTTGGAAATATTAAGGCTAGGGGTGTTATGTGAATTATGGTTTAATATGTTTTTCTTGGGTGTAGAAGATTTTTGTCGCAAAATCGTGTTTGGGTGTTCTAAGTCATCTTTCAGCTGGAGTCTGACTTGTCTTCCGGTGAACAACTTTTGTTCCCGTTTTGCAAGAAGGCGAAATATTAAGCCTTTTCCGGGAGGGGGAAAATTAAAAAGTCCTCTCACCTAGGAGACAGAAAACTGCTCCAATCCAAAAAGTGCATTTAATTCTTTTATTCCTTCTTTTTTCTTGTTATACTGGTGAGAATGGGTTTATGCAGTCTCGGAGGATCCCCACCTGACTATAACTGATTGGGTGTTAGAAATCAGTCTTGAAAAATGTGTAGAAAATACTGTTTGTCCTGGGAATTGTTGGAATCAAGGTTGCAGAATGGTTAATTATTAGCTAAATGTCAAATTTATTCTTTGGGATTTCTACTTATTTCTTTTTTGATTTGTTGCAGTTTTTGTGCTACATCTTCCTTAAGTGAGTAGGAATATTCTTCTGTGGGAAAAAGCTCTTTTTCTACTTCCTCCTTGTACTGTAGCACCGCGTTTTTAATGGCTTCTCTTACATTTCCGAACCTTTTTACAAATTTTGGTTTAAAGCCCTGGTTAATCCCTATGGCATCATGCAATACCAAAACTTGTCCGTCACAGTGGATACCCGCGCCTATTCCTATGGTGGCAGCTTCCACTGATTCTGTTATTAGCTTAGCAACCTGCCAGGGTATCCCCTCAAGCACAATCGAGAAGACGCCCGCCTCATCTAGAGCCTTTGCATCTTCAAGTAAAGCTTTTATTGCCCTCTCAGTTCTGGCCTGAACCTTATGACCTCCAAAAATATGTATGGATTGTGGGGTGAGTCCGATATGCCCCATTACTGGAACACCAAGGTTGAGAATCGCCTTCACCACTTCTATTATCCTTTTTCCACCTTCCGGCTTAACGGCTTCGGCTCCACCTTCCTGAACTAGACGCATAGCGTTTTTCGCAGCAATCTCGGGAGTTATGCAGGAGCCGAAAGGCATATCTCCCACAAGTAAAGCGTACTGAGTTCCCCTCCGTACAGCGGCTGTGTGTCTCACCATATCTTCCATTGTTACGGAAAGAGTATCTTTATATCCCAAAACATTGTTTCCTAGAGAGTCACCCACCAGAATTATGTGTACTCCTACCTCGTCCAAAATCTGAGCTGTGGGAGTATCATAGGCGGTTAGCATAACGATTTTTTTACGCTCCTCCTTCATTCTCTTAATATCAAGCACAGTTATTTTTTCTCGTTCCATTAAAACCATCAACCTACTTCACTCTTTAAATTAAGAAAAAATAAGATCACCTTAAAAAATGTGCTGTACAAAAATATTTGCGTATACTTCTCAGATCAAGAACTGTATGTCTTGGCAACATTTCTCTTTGCTATGAAACATATTTTCTTCCTTCACTCGTAGAAACATATGTGGAAGGGTTTGTGTAGAACGATAAAGACCAGAAGGGATGCAGAGGCAAAACTTTATTTATGAGCGAGAAGCAGATTGAAAACATATTTTTGATTCAAAAACTCTTAACCGTTATATCTTACGAAAAAATTATATCCTCTCTGAAGAATTGTCTCTTGCGAGTTTATAACACTTTTTAGGAGGTGTTTAAAAAATATCTGAGAAAAGCGATATACGCATAGGTGTCTTTGTCTGCGGCTGAGGCACTAATATATCAGGCGTTATCGATGTGAGAGCGTTAAAAGAATACGCTTCTACACTAGCAAACGTTGTTGTGGCTGAGGAGTCAACTTCGCTATGTACAGAAGCAGGCGCAAACCTCATCAAAAAGAGCATTAATGAAAATAATTTGAATCGTATAGTAGTGGCGTCCTGCACTCCAATAACCCATGAATCAGTGTTTAAAGCAGTGCTGGAGGATGCGGGGCTAAATCCTGGATTGCTTGAATTCGTAAACATACGGGAACACGATGCATATGTTCACAGGAATCAACCGGAAGAAGCTCTGGAGAAGGCTAAAGATCTAATCAGAGCCGGCGTGGCTCGTGCAAACTTTCTTGAAGAGATCCCCACAAGAGTAATACCCGTGGAGAGAAAATCTCTCGTTATTGGTGGAGGAATTTCAGGAATTCAAGCAGCTTTGAACCTTGCAAATGATGGTTTTGAAGTCTTTCTAGTTGAAAAGAGCCCTACCATAGGAGGAAAAATGGCTCAACTAGACAGAATCTTTCCAACGGATGACTGTGCGATATGAATTCTAGGTCCTAAAATGCTTGAAGTAGCAAGAGAACGTAATGTTAAATTATTAACCTACTCAGAAGTGGAGAAGATAGAAGGGTACTTGGGTAACTTTAAGGTGACAATTAAGAAGAAACCTAGGTACATCATCGCTGAAAAATGCAATGGTTGCGGTGTCTGTGAAGAGGTATGTCCAGTATTCAGACCAAAAGAGTTTGACGAAAATATGGGAATCAGAAAAGCAATCTACATTCCTTTCCCCCAAGCAGTGCCCAAAATAGCTATAATCGATATGGAACACTGTATAAAGTGTCGACTCTGCGAAAAAGTGTGCGAATTTAAAGCAATTGACTTGGACCAAAAGGAAGAAAAAATAGAGTTAAGTGTAGGTACAATCATAGTCGCAACCGGATATGATCAGTATAATCCAGAAGGAAAATATGGTTATGGCAAGTATGAGAATGTCATTACACAGCTTCAACTGGAGCGATTACTTGCACCTAATGGACCAACCGGCGGCCACTTGGTGAAATTATCTGATTTGAAGAAACCTGAGAGTATTGTTATGATTCAATGTGTTGGCTCTAGAGATTTGAATTCCAATCAGTACTGCTCTGACGTATGCTGTATGGTGGCCATAAAGAATGCAAAGCTAATAAAGCAGGAATATCCAGACGTAGAGGTAACAATCTGTTACATGGATATAAGGTGCGCAGGGAAGGCTTGGGAAGAATACTATACCAGAGCGAGAGAATATAACATAAAATTCATTAGGGGAAATGTCGGCTCAGTTAGAGAGAATCCCGAGACAAAGAAATTGATCGTTAGAGTTGAAGATACTCTGAACAGTGAGATAAAAAGGATAGAGGCTGATTTAGTGGTTCTTTCAGTTGCAATGGTTCCTTCCAAAGACTCCGAAAGGCTAGCAAGCATCCTGCGCCTAGATAGAAGTCCAGGAGGTTTCTATAAAGAGAGACACTCGGTGCTTAGTCCAATAGATACTAAGGTTCCAGGAATATACGTTGCAGGCGCGGCTCATGGACCCAAATCTGTACCAGAAGCTGTGGCTCATGCCAGTGGTGCAGCTGCTGCAGCAGCGATACCCCTAATTAAAGGTAGGTACACGATAGAACTCGTATCCGCTACAGTTGATAAAGATCGGTGTAATCTGTGTGAATTGTGCGTAAATGTATGTCCGATTGGTGCAATTACGGTCAAGGATGGTGCTATTGAGATTAATGAGATAATCTGTAAAGGTTGTGGTTCTTGCGCTTCGATGTGTCCTTCTAGAGCTATGACTGTGAGGTTTTACAGGCCAAAACAGTTTGAAACGTACATTGATGCTCTGTTTACAACTTAGTCGGGGTGTTCTTTATGAGTTTAAATTTTGAAGTTTTCACTCCCAAAATTGCTGCGTTCTTATGCTTGAAGTGAGGTTACGGTGCAGCTGATATGGCTGGAACAATCAGAAGCCAATACCCAACATCAATAAGAGCGGTTAAGGTTAGGTGTTTAGGCATTGTGCATCCTGACTACATACTAAGGGCTTTATGCAAAGGAGCAGATGGGGTACTTTTAATAGGGTGACGAATAGGAGAATGCGACTATGAAACAGGGAACATATCTGCAACTAAACATGTGGGATACTTAAAACAGGTATTGCGTGCTATAGGATTAAGTGAAGAACGTTTGCAAATTTACTACTGTTCCTCAGCAGAGGGATCATTATTCGCTGAAATAATCAAAAAGGTAACAGAAGTGATCGCGAAACTAGGACCCAATCCAATTAGGCAAACTAAAAGCTAAGTAGTGTGAGCCTCGTAGGTAAACCTTTGACTATGAGGGGACTACCCCCTTAAGGCGAGGGGAAGCTATGACTAATCTACTCTCAAATGAAAGTTAATGGAACGGGAATTTCGGAATTGAAGACAGGTGACTATGTAATAGCGAGCAGTAAGGACGAAAGATTATCTGCAACATATGGAGGAGGAGCCATCCAAACTATTCTCAAAAAAATGCTGGAAAATAAATTTGTGGAAAAAGTTGTGCTTTTTCAAGAAAAAAAGGATAGATACAGTCTGGCTCCAGTAGTAATAGAAAATCCAGACCAACTAACCTCTATACCTCTTTCTCAATTCAGTGCGTACTACCTTTCTGGACTTAATAGTGTGCCCAAATATATCCAGCAGAATTTAAAAAACGCTGGAAAAATAGGTGTTATAGCAAAGCCATGCGATATTAGAGCTATGGTTGAACTAGAAAAAAGGAAGCAAGCAAATTTAGATAACTTGGTAATTTTGGGGGAGGAATGTCACGGCAAGGTTTCACCAAAAAAGGTTCAAAAAATATTAGAGGAAGAACGGGTTGACGCAAGTAAAGTAATTAGTGAGATGATAGACGGCAATAAGTTTAATATTAGTTTTGAGGGTGGAAACAAAAATTATATTTTGGGGAAGAAGCTTGATTTGGAAGAGAGTTGTAAAAGGTGTGGGGAGAGGGAACCAAATATTTCAGACATTTCATTTCAAGTTGTTAAGGACAACGATAAAACAAAAACTTTAATACATATAAACTCAGAAAGGGGATTAAAAATTATTAAGTTAAGCTCAGAAGAATTGAACTTGGAAAAAGCAAAGGAAGAAGTGTTGGAACACGCTGAGAGAAATATGGCTCTATCAATTTTGAAGGCAGAAAGGTACAAATTAAAACAATTTAAAAATTTTGATAAATTATCCGAGGTAGAGGCATATAACTATTTCAAGAAATTAATTGAAAATTGTAGGAAATGCGGAAACTGCATAAGGGCATGCCCAATCTGTGTCTGCTTAGATTGTACAGTAATTAAGCAGAGGAAGGAAATAGAACCAACTTTATACTTCCTACTTAGGATGGGACACATGGGCAAAGCATGCGTAAATTGCGGCATCTGCGATTCATCATGTAATTTTCTGGATCTGGGGCCGAGCCTGATATTCCATAGGCTTAGCGAAATTTCTAAAAAAGGATGAACATGTAAATAATACTTCGTATTACAAATTTCCTTTCAGAAAGATGTGGTGGGGGGTATTACCTTGAAGGAGAGGAATGAAAATTTCAGAAAACTGTTTCAAAAGGTGTCTGTTTCATTTTTACTTTGTTGGTTTCTTTAACTTCTCTAAGATCTCGTCCCATATTCGTGTGTGTTCCCCTGAATAGTGGAATTTGTTTCTTTCTATTTCTATAACATCCTTAACGGGGCAACTGTTAATACAAGCTCCACAAAGAATACATTTTTCTTTGTCAATTTCAACCTTTCCCGACTTCTCCCAGCTCTTTCTTTTCGGGATACTTAACGCCCCGACTGGGCATATCTCCACACATGTGGAGCATCCTCCTGGACACTTTTCGTTGTGTATTTTTATCTCTCCCTCGAAAAACTTGTATGCTTTTCGGCCTGTTTTCTCACAGTATACTTCTGTTTTTTCAATTTTGGGCAAGGCTCCTTTCTCAAGAATTATAAGTTCATGTTCTCCATCTATGGTCAGCTCGAAACACTCAAATGGGCATAATATTTCACAGACACCGCAGAAGGAACACTTTTTTTGATCTATTACTACTGTGGGGGCACTTGTTAAACCCTTCAGGGAGGCTCCTACTGGTCCACGCTGTATAGCTTGCTTTGGACAGGCTGTTAAACAGATTCCGCATCCAATGCACTTGTTTCGGTCAAATGTAAGTTTTAGGTGTTTTGTCAACATTTTCAATTCAATAACCACTTTGTCAGTGTCTACTGTTTTTGAAAATGCTGGAATTGCCAAGATAGACACCTTGTAACTTTTCATTATCTTCCAATACATAAAATTGTCCAACCTTTAAAACTATCGAATTTTTTAAGGAATACCAGAAATTTTTTATAATCATACTCTAACTGTAAAGTGGAGATCAAGGAAAAGTTATGTATATTCAAATTTGTTTTGGTTAACCATGAATTTGGGGACCGCATAGAATAAACTTTTATGTGGATGAGGTGTAAAAATGATTTATGGTGCTGAGAACTCGAAGGAGGAAAATTTAACTAGCGATGGTGAGCAGTTAACAAAAGAAGAAGGTAAAGATGTCACTAGCTCTATCCCTGAACAACTTGAGTATTTTTTAGGGCAATCTTTGGGGAAAATATTGGAGGAACAGGCAACCAAAATCAAGTTGATAGAAATGAAGGTAAAGTCTCCCATGCGTAAACACTTTATAGGAGAAGTAATCAATGGGGTGTGGGTGCCCAAATTCCCTTTAAAGAGCTATAAACGTGCTGAGTTAATATTTCAACTAAAGAATTTAAAGGAAGCCTACGAGCTTGTAAAAGCCATTAGGGAGGAAAATGAGAGAATCAAAGAGGAACAAAAGTCACTCGAGGCCTACGATACATTTAAGGGAGGATACCTAATAACTGCAATCGCAGTGCTATTTGATGATCCCTACAAAACATTTCTTTATATCAATTTCAACCCCAAAAAGAGAGTCTACTTCATAACTTATCTATGCGAAAAATGGCCTACCGAAGGAGTTCCTCTCTTCCACATAGAAATGGAGAAAAGATTTAAAAAAGCCGGCTACACCAAAATCGAAGACCGCGAAGAAATCCACAAGAGAGTAAAAATGTACTTACCTGATGAAAGTTTCATATATTTCCGCTAGTTCAAACAATAAATAACATCTAATCCCCACCACTAAATTAAGAAAGTTATTAACCCTGAACACAAATTAAAAAGAAGATTAAACATCATACCAAAAACAGGGAAATTCTAGTTTTTGTCTTCATAGCGCTTTTTTCATGCCTGTTTCTGTTTTAGATTACGTTTATAATTGATGATTCTAATATTATAAAATACATATTTCTATGAGGTGAGGTATTCTGCCCACTTTTAGGAACGGTAGTACGTATCTGAGAATAGTTAAACCTGAGAGGCTGACATTGCGTGAGAGGGCTACCCAGATTTTTTCTTATCCCTTTAATCCTCCTTCGCCTCGGGTTTTGGCTCTGACTGGATTTTTATTGAGTATTGTGATGGGTGTAGTTTCTTATATTCCTGGAGGCAATTTGGAGAGGATATTACTCTATGGGGTTGGGGTGGGTGTTTTTGTGTTTGCGGTTCCAATGTTTATTTCTTCCTATTTACTGTACTTGGTGGGGAAGATTAGGAGCCCCATTTTTTCACTATCAAGATCATTGTCTTTTTGTTTGATTTTTGTCGCTGTGTGGGAGTTTTTCTTCTTCGCAGGAGCTCTTATTTCCGGAATTATGAACATTCCCGATCTTTCCTTAATCGCAACATTTTTTGGTGCGGCATTCATTTTTGCACTTTGCCTTGTAATTTTGATAACTATTTCCACCTTTGGAATCCCGCTCAGTATATTGCTCTCAAGTATTCTCCCCATTACTGGAATAACCTTCCTTGCAATAATTGTGGGCAACCTTAAAACCACTTTCATCGCTCCTTGGCTGGTTACCTTTATTATCGCAGCCTCTATTCTTGCAACACCCAATTTTGTAGCGTTTCACATAATAGAAAAGCCAATTAAAAAGAGACTAGGAGTTAGTGGTTATGAGCTGATTCGTGGATTTTTCTTGGAATGGATTCTTAAGGATTCACAAAAGATAGATAGTGTTACTGACAAATTTGGAGAAAAGGCAAGCCTTCCAGCTCTTCTAGTTGCCTTCAGATCCAAAAAGAACCACAAATTGAAGGGGTTGATATTCTCCTCCTTTATTCATTATGGTCCCTTCAAGGGGGCGGGCTCATCAGCCCTCCCGCGCCTCCTGGCACAAAAAATCGAGGAGGAAAATGATACTATACTCTCTGTTACTCATGGAGCGTGTACTCACGCCCAGAACCTTTGCAGCGCCAGAGAAACCCAAAAGGCAATTAAACAGATTGTCGGGAAACTAAAAGAAATCGAATTTAGTGATTCAGCCACACCTTTCCATCGAGTACACGAAAATGAGGCTAAGATACTCTCTGCGGTCATGGGGAACAGTATAATTATGATTTTCACCCGTTCCCCCGAAATAACAGATGATATCAACCTGAAAGTAGGCTTGTCCGCTTTGGAAAGAGCCAAGAATGAAATGCAAAAAAGTGGCTTGGAAGGCGATAGCGCGTTCTTCATAGATTCTCATAACTGCATTCTAGACACAGAAGTTCTTGTGGAACCCAACACTCCTGCAGCTGAAAACATTTTAAACGCTGTTGAAGAATCAATAAGAAAAATGGGATCCCTAAAAAAGGCTACCAAAATTAGATACGGCGTATCTAGAACAAGGGTTCCTAGTGTTTATCGTGATTATGGATTGGGGGAGGAAGGGATAACAGTAAACATTATTGAAACTTGGCTGGATGATGAGAAGCTTGATGTTCCTAAAAGATTCGAGGACAACCATTGGAAGCAGAGGACAGCCTTAATTGTTATTGATGGAAACAATATGATTATAGGGCTGAGAGATAAAATAATTAGCCGCCTTCTAGAAGAAAAGCTTGTTGACGAAGTTGAAGTTCTCACCTCTGACACACACACTGTGAATGCACCATCCATCCACCAACCCGACTACTATCCCGTAGGCCGAGCAATAAACCATGAAGATTTAATTGAGGAAATAGTGAAAAACACCAGAAGAGCCATCGCAGACTTGGAAGAGGTGGAAATTGGAACAAAAGTTTTCAACATTGCCAACATTAAAATTTGGACTGATAAAAAGCTAAATGTCTTTTTTAAAGGAATCGAAGAAACAGTAAACACTTTAAAGATAATTATCTTACCATTCTTTATCTGCGGAGTTTCTTTAGCCTTAGTATGGCTACTAATCTCAGTTTGAAAAAATTGTGGTCTCCCAAGTGATGAATTTGTCTAATAACGAGAAAACATGGTTCGAAAAGGAGTATAAAGTGGCTTGGAAAATAGCTACTGAGGCGATTAACTTAGAGAAAAGGGAGCAATTCAAAGAAGCGAGTGAGAATTACAGAAAATCGGCTGAAATACTTTCCAAATTACTAGAAAAACCAATAAAGCAAGAATTAGGAAACTCAATTAGAACCAAAATTTATGAGTATAAGGAAAGAGCCGAACTATTAGAAAGCATTTATGAAAAACAAAAGGAAGGTATGCAACCCCAGAAAACTGAAACCATGAGTATGGTTTTGCACGGACCAGAAATCGGCTTAAAGGCAATCCAAATCTTGAGGGAGGCATCAAGCGAAATAATGATTATGAGCTACCTGCTCTTCGAAGTTAAAACCCTAAGGGCAGAAAATAAAATCTACCGAATCGACCTTCTCGACACCCTTATCCAAAAATCGAAAAACGGAGTAAATATTAGAATAATCACCTCTCCACCAGACGTTCAAGTATTGGGAAAAAATGCCTGGAAGCAGGGCAACGCCCTCACAAAGCTATTATCCGAATCTAACATACAAATTAAGCTTTGCAGCTTTGCCCACACCAAATTCATAGTTGCAGACGGATTAGTGGTCTTTCGAGGCAGCGCCAACCTAACCAGCAGCGGTCTTTCCGGTAAAGGAGACGTGGCCGAGGCAACAAATGACGAGCGCATCATAAATTACTACTCCACAATATTCGAAGAACGATGGCGCAACACGAGTAAGAGTTGTCAAGATTGTACCGAAAAATCCTGCCTCAAAGAATATCAGATTTCCAAGCAACAATAAACATGCTAAAACACCAAACATTTCGACTACACATTGGGGTGCAAAAATTGGGTCTTAGAGTAGATTTAGTTGTGAAAATTTAGCTTGTTTGAGTTTGCCAATACTTTTAAATAGTATCCTTCAATTTAATGCAGTTGGGCGAGGTGCCATAGGAAAAATGGGCAATAGTTATGGCTTAAAACGCTTAGTCCTCGACGTTCTTAAACCACATCAACCAGTTTTACCAGACTTTGCAGAAGAGCTGGGAAAAGTAAACGGAGTTATGGGAGTCAACATTACACTCATAGAGGTTGACGCCGAAACTGAAAGTGTTAAAATAACAATCGAAGGAAACAAGCTAAACTACAATGAAGTTAAGGAAAAAATCGAGAGCCTAGGAGCAGTAATCCACTCCGTAGACCAAGTGGTCTCTGGAACAATGGTCGTCGAAGAAGTGAAAACAGCCCAAGACAACTATAAATAAACTCACCAATCCGGGTAATTGGGCAAGGTAAACCCTGTTCTTTAAAACAAATATAAATAAACCTAAGTTTTACAAAACCTTGGCGAGAAAGCCCCCGACTTCAAGTCGTGGGGATGAATCGCCAAAAAAGTTTATTTGAAAGTAGGGTATGTAAATAGTTGTTGGTAGCTGAAGGGTTTGGCTTGGGCTTTAAGGGGCTAAACAAGACTCAGCCCCCATGAGGGT
>CAZECW010000151.1:0-1697 GCA_964510585.1 uncultured archaeon
TGGTACAGCCTCTACCCCTACTTCCCTTGGAGCGCCTACACAGATAACGGCATAGAGCACAAGCTACTCTTCGCCACAGACTTCCCATTCACACCCTTCAATATCGGGATACAAGCCGTAAAAAATCTTTCAATAAGCGAAGAATTCAAAAGAAAAATCCTTGGGGAAAACGCACAAAGACTGTTAAACATAAAGTGACCAAAATTTAATCCCTTCTAGAGAAAATTTCATCAAAACAATTGGCTTCCAACATTTCTCCAATTTAGAGGGCGGATGTAAATGCAAAAATATGATGTTATAGTGGTGGGAGCGGGACCAGCAGGTAGCATGGCTGCTATGAAGGCGGCTCAGGGAGGCGCAAAAACCCTCCTCCTCGAGAGAGCGGAGTTGCCAAGATACAAACTTTGCGGAGGCGGGGTTGCCAATTGGATTATGAGAAAATTTGAGATACCAGAAAACATCATTGAGAGGGTGTACAAAAACATTGTCACTTATATTCCTCCCAATTATGAAGGACAGGTTTTCCCCATGCCTGGGCTTGGATACTTTGGGGTGTGCAGGGACAAGTTTGATTATTGCCTGACCAAAATGGCCATAAAGGCCGGTGCAGAGTTCAAAGAGGGAATAAACATAAGAGACGTAATTGTGGAGGAGGGATATGTTAAAGGTGTTGTTTCTTCGGATGGTCAAGTTTTCAGAGGAGACGTAATTATAGGATGTGACGGCGCCCACTCGATTGTGGCGAAGAAATCAGGTTTCTGGAAGGTGTGGTTTGACCAAAAGGGCGAAAACTGGAGGGACCACATGTGGTTCTGTATTGGTGTGGAAGTTAAAATGGACAAAAAAATCATAGATGAGAGGTTTGAGGATAATTACCTATTTTTCACCGGAAGAGAGGTTGCACCACTAGCATATGGGTGGCTGTTCCCAAAGAGGGAAACCGTTTCGGTGGGCTTAGGATCTTTTGCGTTCTCCATGAACAAAAAGCCATGGAGCTATATGGACTATTTCTTAAATAAGCATCCTGTTCTACCCAAACTGTTGGAGGGAGGTGAAATAGTGCTTCGGCGTGGAGCTTGGTTGCCCATAAGGCATTGTCAGCGGCCAAGCTACCGCAATGGAGTACTATTTGCGGGAGACTCAGCGGGCATGGTTTCTCCAATATCGGGGGAGGGAATCTACTACGCTGTTAGGGCGGGTTTAGAGGCGGGTGAAACGGCTGCCGAAGCGGTAAATAATTGTGATTTCTCCTCAGATTTCCTATCCAAATATGAAGAAAGATGGCTGAGTGTGATAGGAGAACAATTGCTCTACCAGGAGAAACTATTCCTAGATACGGTGGGCAAGGCTCTGGAAGTTAAGGATGAGAAACTACGCCACGAACTCTACGAGAAAAGATTGTTGGAGGCCATAGTTGGCTACACTCAGTGGATAATTGAATGGATACTAAAACGCAAAGAAAAGGCTAAAAAGGATTAGGTGAGAAGCCTCTGGAAGATGCCTAGTCTATTTTTTATCTTCCATTTTTGACGAACTAGTTTCCACCATCTGAAGTTGACACTCTCCGCGACTAAAGTCGGGAGATTCTTGCTTCTGGCTCATCGGGAGCCTTCGAAGCAATGGGTGTGCCATCACCCAGTTAACACGCCCTTCCCTCAGGGGAACGGCGTCTATGTTGGCACCCTCATGGGGGCTGC
>CAZECW010000152.1:0-4741 GCA_964510585.1 uncultured archaeon
CCCAGGCTGTATAGGGTGAATCTTCTCACGTCGAGCAGTTTTACTGCGTATTTGTAGGGCACAGGCTTCCTACGCATAACTGCCTTACCCATAGCATGTGTATAATACTACCCAAAAATAGAAGAATTTTTGGACGTGCTCCTCAAAGGGGAAAAAAATATAGGGCTGAAGGAAAAATAAGTTTTACGCCCCCTTCGAGGGGGCAGGCAAAGTGAGATATTGTTAATTATGCAACAAGGGAGATTGGTTTAATTATTAGAGTTTAATACAGTAACTGGGGGTTCTCCTCTAAAATTTGGCTTATGGTTGCGTCTTTTGATACCGGTCCAATTCTCTCGAAATTGTAATGCCTTTTCTCTCTTTCCACACCGGTGTACCCTATAATTACCACATCACCTGAGTCGAATTGGTCTGCAAGTTCTATCGTTGCTTGAATGGCTATAGCTGCTGGAGACATTATTTGTATTTCAAAGATGCTTTCTGAGTTTTCGTAGATTTCCTTAGATTTCTCCTCGTTCACCTTGTGAAATAGCCCAAGAGTTTCCCTTACCACATATTTAACGTACGGATAACAATTTTTAGGATATTCATTTTCAATGATTTTTGCCCAAGTCGTTGAATTTATTCTCTGAGTGATTCTATCTTGCCCTTTTAGGGCTGGGTCTACTATGGAGGCGCACCCTTCAGGTTGGACACATACAAGGTGTATGTATTCTTTAAGAAAGCCGTATTCCCTCAACCGTTCAATCGCTTGGTACCAACCTAGTAGACCATTACCACTCCCTGTGGGATGAATATACCAAACTTTTCCAGAATCCATTAAACTTCTCGCATGTTTTCCATATTTTTCATAAAGCTGAAAGTAGGCCTCATACGCCGCAGTCTCTAAACCCGCTATCTGGTCGGGATTAGCAAAACCTCCATCCAGTACATATGAAGTTTCTTCAGCCATTCTAATTGAAAGAGACATAGCGTCAACGTACCGCCCATTAACCAATATAATACGGGTTCTTTCATTTTCATCATCGAAATTAATCAAATTTTCCATTTCTGTAGGTACGAATATGGCTAATTTTCTGAAGGCCCTCTGGTTATATAATCCATAAGACGTTGCTGTGTTTCCCGTACTCGAAAGTGTAATATTTGGTATGTTGCGTTCCTTGTAAACTGATAAGGCCACCGATGCGCTCCTGTCTTTTATAGTTCCAGTAGGGTTAGTACTTTCATCCTTTACAAGAAAAGTAACATCGCTGCGTCCCGCCATTCTAGCTATTGTTTGGTCCTCGTAAAGATTGGTTCGCCCCTCCCCCAAATGTATCATATTTGAAGCAGGTTTTAGTAGGGGGAGCACTTTCTGAAAAATCCACATTCCAGGAAGGCCTCTTTCGGTTAAATCACTTAATTTTTTAGGTTGGAGATTAGGATAACTATATTGAAGTATTCCCCCACATTCTTCACAAGAGGTCTTATGCCCCACCGCAGGGTAAAGATTACCGCACTCGAAGCACTCGTAGAAGATTTCACGCAGAGACATCAACTCCTTCCATTTAGCGTTCTCTTAAATTTGAGGGTTGGTCTTTAAACTTGTTAAATTAACTTGTCGGCCTTGAGAATTTTTCTTTCTCTATTCCTCTCTTTAAGTCTATTGCTTGTTTTTCCAATTCCTTAGAATATGTAAAAACATGTCTTCTTCTATTTGCAGGAAAAGTTCCAGGATGCAATTACGTCTTACCAAGCTTTTTAGGCTTATTCACTTTTTAACCGCATTTTCAAATCTGTTCTTTATATCTTGAGGGTGCATTTCTATTATGGGCACGTCGGCGTTTCCTTTTTCTACTTTTGCAATAATTACTGTTAACCCTTTTTTCGATTTCCTATAAGCTTCTCTCAGTTTTTGAGGAGAGTCTGCCACAAAAACTCTTTTAATCCCTGCAGCCCGCGCCAGAGCCGCTAAATCTGTTTTACCTGCAGTATAACTTGGTTGTCCTCCTGTTGACCCATAGGACTTGTTATCAAAAATAATTAATGTTAAATTTCTAGGAGACCAATTAGCTATCGTTACCAGAGAACCCAAGTTCATTAGAATAGATCCATCCCCATCCATAACTACTACACGTTTATTTACCGATAAGGATAGCCCCAAACCTATAGAGGAAGCCAAACCCATAGAACCAAGCATATAGAAGTTTTCAGGTCTATCCCCTACACTATATAGTTCTCTTGAGGGGAAGCCAAGATTGCAAATCACCAACTCCTTCTCAAGTTCTTCCACAATATTTTTAATAGCTTCTATTCTCTTCATTTTTCATCAATTCCATTTCTATTAGTACCGCTACTGGAACCTTATTACTATGAAATGAACTTTTTGCTCTTTCAAAAGCCTCAGGAATTTGTTCTGCATTTTTTGGCGTATAATGTGGGATACCTATAGCGTCCAATAATGCTGGAGTAGCTTTTCCCATAGGTATCTGTGCGGGAATTGTTTCTCCTTTTCCACCCCGCTGAGCTATTAGAATTAGAAGTGGTATTTTGAAAACCATATTAAGAGAAGCAAGTGCATTAATTGAGTTGCCTAGACCACTATTTTGCATAATTAATGCTGGCGTTTTACCCCCCAAATACGCTCCCGCAGCTATCCCCACACCCTCCTCTTCTCGAGTTACAGGTACATGCAATATCCCTTTTGCCTTATCCAGCATGTCTAAGAGATTTTTAAAAAGACTACTGGGAACAGATACAACAAAATCAACACCGAATCGAATAAGTTCTGTGAAAATAATATTTGATATCATAAATAAAAGCTCCCTGAGCGCGAATAATCAGAACTATCACATTTTAGAAACTTACTCCATTTTAAATACTTTTCATGTTTATCACCCTTTTTACTGAAAAAATGTGAACCATTTTTCACGTAGTGATGCCGCTTCTGCGTAGGTTTTTAAGCGCTACTGCAATACGATAAAACGCAGTAAAATTGGCCAGTATCCCCGCAATTATTAAACCATAAATTGGCAATCTGGCGTCTAATGGATAAAGAATGGAAAATACGAAGATAATGAACAATCTTTCTGATCTACCTGCCACACCGCGGTCCAAATCTAGGTTATAGACTTCCCCCTTAGATCTTGTATAACTTACCATTATGAATCCCACTAAAGAAATAATCGCCCACAGATTGAGTGGAACTAAAAAGTAAAAGTTTGCCGCTTCCTCCCAAAATAAGAATCCTAAAATCAGAATAAAATCAGAGTATCTATCCGATAAAGAGTCCAGAATACCTCCTCTGGGCGAGGCGGAGCATTTAATTTTGGCCAGGGCGCCATCCACCCCATCTAAAAGACCCGTAATAAATACTAAAACTCCGTAAAGAACGGGAAAACCATACGAAATTGTGATAGACGCGAGTAGAGATAAACCAAGTGCGAGGATAGTAACTTGATTAGGGGTTAAACCTGCACTTGCAAAACCCTTTGCTATTTTATAAATTATTGGTTTAAAGATGCGCCGGATTCTATATTTAGAAGGCAAACCGTGCCTCTCCAACCAAATTCTACACTGATGGAAATAAGAGATTTTTATACAGTACCGCATTGGAGTATTGATTATTTTCCTCAACAATAGCGTTTCCAAAAAGCACAGAGTTCTGGATAATCGTGCTGGAGGAAATCTCACACTCACTCATCATAGACACAAAGGGGCCTACTTTGCTCCTAGGGCCAATCTGGCAATTAGATTCGAGTATGGTGGGACCACTTATGATAGAAGTTCTATCTAACCCAATTTTCCACTTTTTCTTTATAGGTCCTCTAACTCGTTTCGAGTTCTTAACATAGAAATTGTTTCGAGGTACCAATCCTTTTATAAGCGCAAACTTGTTCGCCCTTAGAACATCAGATATAAAGTCCACATCGAACCAATAGTTTTTAGAAACATCAATGAAGCAAACTGGTTGGCCGTCTCGGATGGAGAGATTTAATGCGTCCAAAAGTATATTTAATCCCTTTTCGAGGGCCTTGTGAATGTAATGAAAAATTGAGGCGTTGCATAGAAGAAGGCTAACACATAGATGTGGCTCTCCCCCCTTTAAAATAGGTTTATAAAATCCGGAAACGCGACCAAATTTTAACCCTGTGGGGCAGGTATACACAGTAGTTCCCAGTTTGGAATCAGATGCGATATCTACAGCAATAGTCACTCCCTCCCTTGAGTGTTTTTTCTTCACATTTTCGATAGCCCTAGGATCTATAATGAAATCTCCAGGACTCACAAAAAAATTATTTGAAGAAATTTCTTCCTCCGCAGCAAGTAATGAATGTATGGGCCCTAAATTATAGTTTTTAGACTCCCTATACCTTATCGACACCTCGTACTGAGCGCCATCCCCTAATTGGTTTCTTATCTTACTTCCAAGATGCCCTGTCACAATTATGAAATCGGAAATTCCCGCTTTCTTATATGCCAGAATAAGGTGCTCAATTATGGGACGATTGGCTATAGGGATAAGTGGCTTAGGAATGAATTGAGATAGGGCACCCATACGTGTACCCTTACCAGCGGCCAGTATTACAGCTTCCAATTCTAAAAACCTCAGAAGAGTAATATTTGACACTCCCCGCGACTAAAGTCGGGGGATTCTTGGAAGCTCATATTTGAACCTCCAATGGGTGTGCCATCACCCAGTTAATGTGCCCTCCGTTATAGACGGCACCTATGTTCAATGCCCCTGCCACATCTCGGTGCG
>CAZECW010000153.1:0-7951 GCA_964510585.1 uncultured archaeon
CAGCCCCCATGAGGGTGCCAACATAGACGCCGTTCCCTTTGAGGGAAGGGCGTGTTAACTGGGTGATGGCACACCCATTGCTTCGAAGGCGATGAGCCAGAAGCAAGAATCTCCCGACTTTAGTCGCGGAGAGTGTCAAAAGGTTCTCCTCTCTCATATTTTATGTTTTCTCTGAGCTGTGAAGCGTACTCTTTTGAAAGTAGTTTATCTAATGGTATCTCTACAAATTCTGGGTCTGTCACATATTGATCTCTCACTTTGAAGGCACACTTTTTAGCCTCAACCATCAAGTGTATGGTTTCAGGCTTCTGCCATCCATATTGGGATAGTTCGAAACCCTCGATTATGTTAAGTTCGATGAGTGTGGTAACTCCCTGTGAATTTGGGGGAAACGCATAAACCTCATAGCTTCTGTAGTGTGTTTTTATGGGTTCCACCCAGTTAGACTTGTGGTCCTTTAAATCCTTCTTGGTGATTAGACCACCATTTTCCTCCGAAAATTTAACTATGGATTCGGCCAATTCCCCTTTATAGAATTCATCTCTGCCTCCCTCAGCCAACTTTCTTAATGTCGCTGCTAATTCCTTCTGTACTAGAACTTCACGCGGTTTAATTATACGTCCTCCTCTTATGTACATCTCTGCCAACTTCGGGCTGGAAGTCAAAACATCGATATTTGAATTTATAAACCAGTAAAATTTATCTGTTATGGGAGCACCTCTCTCAGCATATTCTATAGCTGGCTGAATCAATTCACTCAGCGTTTTTGTCCCAAACCTCTCAACTGCCGTGCACCAGCCATCAACAACTCCCGGAACTGTCACAGGAAGCATACCTCTCACGGGGATCGATGAGAAGCCCATGGATCTGAAGAGATTTCTCTTGGCAGCGTAGGTAGCCCTACCACTGGCATTAAGTCCAAAAACTCTATCTTCACCCGCATCATATATGAGAAGGAACGCGTCTCCCCCTAACCCACACATATGTGGATAGACTACCGCCAAGACCATGTTTGTTGCTATTGCTGCATCAACGGCATTACCTCCCCCCTTAAGCACTTTTAATCCTTCGATTGAGGCCAATCTATGGGGGGAAACAACCAACCCATTACGAGCCCTAGTTAAAGGATATACGGAAGGCATTATAATCATCCAAAGATTTACTTTTAGTATCAGAACTTATACAATTTCGCTTTTATAGATAGGGGGAGGCTTCTTGTAGAAGAAGTGTGCAAAATAACCAGACCTCCAAATTATTAGGGGATGACTAACGGTTGACTGATTTTTCTGCTTCCAAATATAAATGTGATTTTGATTAGTATTTTATAGGGCAAACAATTCTTGTCGACAATGATTTTAGACGATGGTCTTTAGAAAAGACATAAATTCCTTAAACTCTTAACACTGATTGTAACAACCTGGGTCTACGTCAGCTAAATTTTTTGGAGGCGTTTATCTCTTGGCGGAATATCCAAAGCTCAAAGAAATCTACAACGAAATTATACGCTGCTATCGCTGTGGACTTTGCAGGGTTTCTTGCCCCGTTTTCAAATATTCAGGAACGGAGTCATGGAATGCTAGGGGCCGACTAATTTTGCTCCGCGCCCTTACAGACAATAATGTAAATGTCTCGGACTCCCTTATTGAACGTATATATTCCTGTGCCCTGTGTAGGGAATGTGAAGTTTTTTGCCCGCCGGGTGTAAATGTGTCTGGCATAATAGAAGTAGCCAGGGAAGAGCTTGTAAAGAATGGTTTAGCTCCTCCCGAAGAGCAGAGAGAACTGCAGAAAAATATTCTCCAGGAGGGAAATATTCTAGGTAAAAGAACCCAACCCTTAAACACACTCCTAGGACCAATCATTGATAGCCTCCCCGACTCGTCACCCAATCTGGTGTATTCTGGTTGTGTCTTGTTATACTCCTACCCGCAAATTGCTCAGACTACGCTGGGAAATATTCAAAACGCCAAGTATGATTTCACCGTGATGAAAGAGGGGGAGAAGTGTTGTGGTGGATTTCTCAAAATGATAGGTTATAAGGAGGATTTCGACTCTTATAGCCAGAAACAATTGGAACTGCTAACCGAGAAGGAGATTGACCAATTAATTACTATTTGTCCCATGTGCTACTCGACTTTCAAACATGACTATCCCCAAAAGTTAGAAGTTAAGCACACAGTCCTTCTTTACAATGAGTTGCTAGATGAGGGAAAAATAGTTTTTAACAGATCACTGGATGCTAAAGTTGCGTTTCACGACTCCTGTCACCTTGGCCGCTATTCGGGAATCTTCGAGCAGCCAAGAAAACTAATTGAAAATGTTCCTGGAATCAAATTAGTTGAACTATCTAAATCTAAAAAATCTTCAAACTGTTGTGGTGGAACAATAAGAGTTCCCTACGCTCAGATTAGGAGCAAAATGTCTGAATGGATAATAGAAGACGCTTCACAAGCAGGGGCGGAATACTTGGTGACCGCTTGTCCCTCCTGTTTCCACAACTTATACTCTTCCTCCATCATGATGGATTGCAAAGTAAAAATCATTACCCTAGAAGAATTGGTGGGCTGTGCAACTGGACAACTGCCAAAAATACCCTTATATAAATAAACGGATACACTAAAGGATTTCTCCGGTGTAAGTAAGTTTTCTTAAAATTAGAAATTAATTAATTATGTGATAACTATTATTTCAGGGTAAAACTTAATATGTCTCCTTGCGTTTCAAAAACATGCTTGTGGAGGACAATGTTATGTCAGAAATTGAACCAAGGGTTATGCACAGTCAAGATATTAGAAAATTCAAAATTGGTAGAGGTTTTAGTCTTGGAGAAATAAGCGGCGCTGGACTGAGCGTGCACGAGGCTAAAAGACTCTCACTTAGAATAGATCGGCGAAGAAAAACAACACATGAATTCAACATAGACGCTATCAAGACCTACATAAAAGAAAAGAAGAAAAAATTGGAAGAGAAAAAAGCAGAAGAGACAAAAAAGTTGTCCTTAGAAGAAGCCGAGAAACGGGCAATCTCCGAGTTAACGAAAATAGAAGGGCTAAACAAAAAGCTGGCTCAAAAACTCTTCCAGAACAAAATAGACTCACTAGAAGCCTTATCAAGTGCGAAGGCTAAAGACTTGGCCAAAAAAGTTGGAGTAAGTGAAACAAGAGCACAACTTTGGATTGAGGACGCCCAAGTGCTTACTGGAAAAATTAAACCCGAAAAGCCAGAGGAAGTAAAGGAGGAAGCCAAAGAAAAAGCTGTAGAAGAAATTCCAGAGATAGAATCCGTAGACCTCACAAAAATTAAAGGCTTAACAAACCAGGAAGCCAAGAAACTAGCAGAGATAGGCATTCTCACACTGGAGGATCTAGCTTTAACTGAAGAGGAAGAAATAGAAGAAATAACTAAAATAACTAAAATCCCCCAAGACACCATCAAGGACTGGATTAAGGAAGCAAAAGGGCTTATTGAAAAATCCAAGGAAACTGCCAAACCCAAAAAGAGAGCCAAGGCAAAAACAAAGAAGAAGACATAGATATTCATAACGGTCCACGTTTTACTTCAAATCCCACCCCCTTCTAAGTGAAAAATCTTTTCACTATTTTTCTCCTCAGGTGATATTCTAGCTGAGCAAAATTTGTGGCTTCACTTAGAGGCTCTACTCCCTCTAATTTAATTATTATTTTGTCCTGGGCGTCAATTTTTATTTCATTTTCCTTCCCGTGAATATAGTTGACAAGAAGTGTCTTGTTTTCTTCGTCCCAAGTTGAGGGGGCCGAGACACTTTTCGGTTTTTTTGGTAGTGTTAGGGAAATAAGTCCTGGGCTGTTCTTGTAGCCCCAACACTCTATTTCAATATAGGATTCGTTTTTCTTAAATTTGGAAATTTCTGAAGTGATATAGTTAATTTTTGAATCTCCTAACTTTAGTCCTAAAGTCCAGATTATGGCGCTTCTCCTTGGAACAAGGCAGTCCTTTACTAATACCTTTTGGTTCAAGTCTTGGGGTGAGCTGAAAGTTATGTCACACTTCTTGTCTCTCCACTCCAAATTACACACAAGCAGGTAACCCACATCACTTCCTGCTCTCTCGCATAGCAAAACTTTGTCCGAAGAAAAACAGTGCCTTGTGGTTAAACCCACTTTTTCCAGTACAGAAGGTAAACTTTCAGCGCCCGGCAAAAACCCTAATTGTACCACCGAGCCTTTTCCATAATTAATTCTAAAACCACAAATTTTCCCATCAAAGAGGAATAAAGGTTCTACATTTTCGACATCAAAGGTTACAACAATTGGAGACTTGAACTTTAATCCGCCGCAATTGACACACTTCTCCTTGTATATTTCTTGTTTTCTGACTCTGAGAAAGTCCTTCATTAGCTTTAAACTTTCAAAGTTCTCGTCTAGTTCTGGGACACACGGGAAGATGAGGAGAAATCCGCCCCTCCTTACATACTCTTCCAGCTTCTCAACTATGCTTCTCTCCATAAAGTTAAAGCTAAAAACGAGGAGAACATGGTTCTGGACAAGTTTCTGAATAGGAAGTTGTCTGAGGTCTAGAAACTCAAAGTTAAATCCCGCCTCCAAAATTGCACCCATAAATTTATCCATTAATATGCTCAGCGTTCTGTATTCTAGGAAGGTGCCAGTTTTTGCGTTTACAAGTCTTGCATAGGTGTAGGGGTGGTAGTAACCTAAACTTAGCTCTGCCAGTTTACTAGTTGCTTTTTTAGAAGAATCTACGAAATCCACAAATCTTTTAACAACAGAATATTTACTGGTTTCCTCCCCTTTTTCGTCCAAAGGCGCGTCGTGGTAGTAGATTTTACTAGTAGTTCCATGATTCTGGGGGTTAATTCCTCCTGAAAACATGTAGAAGTTAAAGCCCTTTAACCCGTGAATATAGGCTATGCGTTCCAAAAAGTGTACCATGTTGTCTGGGACCCTTGAAGCAAACCATCCCGCCTGCAATTCCAAGCTCAAAGGTGCACAGCCTACCTGTTCCGCCTTCAAGCGTTCAACGTTATTAACAATCTCGGTGAAGGACTCCAAATCTTGGATTAGCTGAGGATACAAATCAATAGTGTCATATACCACTTTACTCTTCTTGGATATGCTTGCGGGTGGAAGAATGGTGTAAGGCTCATTGGTATATAGAGGGACATTGACTCCTTTACTCCTCAGCACACCTGCAATTTCTCTGAGGAAAATAGCAACCATATCCTCCTTGAATTCCACCCAATCAAAAATCCAGGGTAAAGCATGCCTATCTTTAACCATTCTTCTTGGAGGTTCAACCACCCAAAAGGAATCAAAACTTGAGCGGTATCTCTTATTCAAATCTTTAATTGACTTGTACTTCTCCCTAAGCCACTTCTGATAAAGTCCTTCTCCATTTTCCCCACCAATTACAATATTGTTGTAGTCCGTGTCAAAGGGCTGGAAATGGAAACCATAAGAAGCTTCATTATCAATCTGAACAAGAACCACGCTTCCGCCTGCAGTGTACTGGTGCCTTGCAATTATGGAACCCACATTTTCAATCCATTCTTTAGCTTGATTCAGGTAGATGGGGTGGAGATATGTTATTACCGGAGCCTTTTTAGAAAACCAGAAGGTAGGTTTTCCCCTAGAGTTACGCGCCAAAATTTCGGGAAACCTTCTAATCAACCAGTCTGGTATGCCTCCCCACCTCCATTCTGCGCAAATATAAGGTCCAGGCTTCGCCAACACTCCCAATTCTTCTTCACGAGCATATTCCAGAAATGTTTCAAGGTCACGCTCCTCAACTGTTTCGCCTTGAAAGTCGAATACGCCGGGGCGCACTTCATGCCAATTCCATGGAATGTAAGTGGACACCGCACCTAGGTGGGCTTTTTTCAACTTTGAAAGCCTTTTCCGCCATTCCTTTTTAGCAACACGAAAATAGTGAATTTCTCCACTCAACAAGAATTTTCCTTCATTAAGGTCAAATATTTTAGATGGTGAAAATGTTTCCATTAGGATAACCCATAAATTGAAATTGTTGAATAAATCTATTATATAAACAATAATATGAATTATGGAGAAATGGGCAATGGCAATTATCGCTTATATAATGTTGCTAACCGCGGTGGGCAAGGAGCACGAAGTAGCGGAAACCGTTTCCAAATACGATCATGTCACCGAGGCTAAAGTTGTTTATGGAAGCTGGGATGTGGTGGTTCGCGCCTCCCTAGACGACCTGGCACAGTTGGATGTTCTAGTAACAAAAATAAGGAAACTGGAGGGCGTTGAACAAACCTCAACACTGGTATCCTCCTAAACCCCAACATTTTTTTATATCACACATATTCGAAGATCCACCCCTCTCCAAAATGTAACGCTAAAAAAGTCACACAGAAACAGTCAGATAGACACACCACTCTGCCTTTCCCAGGCTAACAGGCTGCTTCTCATGGAACACTTCTAAATGAAATCCCAAAAAAACAAGCGTGCCTACAATTTTTTAATCAAGTGCCGAGATTTAAAAAGATGGGCCACCACACTTTTACACTCAAAAATATAATATGCGTTTTAAACTAGTTTATGACCAAAAAAGCTATATCCCCCAGTGCTTAATTTAGAGAAAAATAAAAATTGGGTTCGATTCAAATGGGCTACTTACTCTTAGTATTCCTAATCATAGTTGCATTCGTCTTTTATGGATTGTACGTTGGAAAATTTGAACCTCAGAAACCAAAGATACTCCTTCCATTATTATTGGTAGCTCTAATTATCATAGTTGCAGCTATTTTAACACAAAGGCCTTGGTGGGCTGAATTTTTGCAGTATCTGAATACTCTTATATAATAAAAAGACTCCTTTTACCAAAAAGGCTAAATTTCAATAGCCTCTCCACATCACCGTCAGAAGAGTGCTACAAGCAAAACCTATGCGGAGTGAACTAATTGGCAGAACAAGAAAACCAAACCAATAAAGTAATAGAAGAAAAAATTAAACCAATGATAGAAAAAATGGCGCAAAAAAAGAAAGTCAAAGAAAAAATGGCCAATGTAAAACACAAAATCATAATTATGTCCGGAAAGGGGGGAGTTGGAAAAAGCATGGTAACAGCCAACCTAGCAACAGCCCTAGCAATGAAAGGCAGAAAAGTGGGGGTCTTGGACTCCGACATACACGGGCCCTCAATACCCAAAATACTGGGAATAAGGGGAGAAAAACCCAAAGCTACAGAAACCGGCATAAAACCAGTAACCACACCACAGGGAGTAAAAGTCATTTCCATGGATCTCTTAATGGGTGATAGTGAAATGCCGCTCATATGGCGTGGACCACTAAAAATGAAGGCCATAAGGCAACTCTTATCAGAAGTAGACTGGGAAGAACTAGACTACCTCCTCGTGGATTTACCGCCAGGCACCGGAGACGAACCCCTAAACATAATTCAACTCATACCCGAAATGGATGGAGCAATAATAATCACCGCCCCCTCCGACCTCTCCCAATACGTGGTCAGAAAAGCAGTCTCAATGGCCCGAAAAATGAACATCCCCATACTGGGAATAATAGAAAACATGAGCGGCTTCTTATGCCCCAAATGTGGAGAAAAACACGAAATCCTAGGTGTCGGAGGAGGGAGAAAAATAAGCGAAGAAATGAATCTAACACTTCTGGGCCAAATCCCAATAGACCCAAAAATTACAGAAAACACTGATCGTGGAACACCCTTCATAGTAAAATGCCCTGAGTCACAAACAGCCAAAATATTTAATGAAATTGTACAAAAAATCCAAAAGACAGTAGAGGAAAAATAAAAAGCAAACCAAAAACAAGCCCTAAAACCTGAATCACCCTACTAGTTTCCTGTAATTTTCCTCGATTTCCCTCAAAAGCACTTTGCTCGAAACTTTACTCCCTGTTTTAAGAAAAGCTGCTATTGAGGCCCCACCTGCTCCCACCCCCTCCTTAACAAC
>CAZECW010000154.1:0-2321 GCA_964510585.1 uncultured archaeon
CCCATGAGGGTGCCAACATAGACGCCGTTCCCCTTGAGGGAAGGGCGTGTTAACCGGGTGATGGCACACCCGTTGCCTCGAAGGCTCCCGACGAGCCAGAAGCAAGAATCTCCCGACTTTAGTCGCGGAGAGTGTCAAATACGCTTTTCCCAATTTGAAGCTGATCCTGATTTTTTTGTATTTTTATTTGTGTCTAATGATGTTCAAGCCATAATAGCACTTTTTGTGTTTCAAATTGGGTTTTGGAGGAGGGTGAGGGTACTAAATATGTTCTTATTTATTGTATTATTCTGAAAATTCTGATTTTTCAGTAAATTTTAAATATGTTGGGAACAATACTGTTTTGAGGCGGTAAAAATGGTTCAAGCCCCAAATAGTAATTCATGTTTTACGCAAAAAGGCGAATCTGGTTGCTGCAAGGTTGAAGCAATAATAAGCATAGATGAAAGAGGCCAAATGGTTCTTCCCAAGGAAGTCAGAGATAAAGCAAAAATTAAACCCGAGGACAAATTAGTCGTCGTAAGTTTTGAAGAAGGAGAGAACGTATGTTGCATCGGCTTAATAAAAGTGGAAAAACTCGCGGAAATGGTAAAGGACATGCTTGGACCGGTAATGAAGGATGTGCTGAAAATAGATCACTGAACTCCAATAATCAAGTAAGAGAGGTTGGCAAAATGGGTGAAGATAAGAAGGATGAAATAAAAAGAATGGTTAGAGAAGGCTATGCCAAGATAGTTCAGGGAAGGAGTTCCTGCTGTGCTCCTGCAGCGAGTCCCTGCTGTGGGAGTGGTGATTTAACCCGAGAGGTTAGTAGATTTTTGGGTTACACGGATGAGGAGCTCAAACTGGTTCCTGAAGGTGCAAATTTGGGTCTGGGCTGCGGTAATCCTGTTGCCCTAGCTTCTCTTAAAGAGGGTGAAACTGTACTCGACCTGGGTGCTGGTGCTGGTTTTGACTGTTTCCTCGCAGCCCACAGAGTTGGCATAAAGGGAAAAGTTATTGGTGTGGATATGACGCCCCAGATGGTGGAAAAAGCAAGAGAAAATGCTAGAAAAGCAAACTACAGGAATGTTGAGTTCCGTCTGGGAGAAATAGAGAACCTACCCGTAGCGGATAATTCAGTAGATGTAATCATTTCAAACTGTGTGATAAACCTCTCGCCGGATAAGGAGAGGGTTTTTAAGGAAGCCTTCAGAGTACTCAAAGCCGGGGGGCGAATCATCATTTCAGACATGGTGTTGTTGAGGGAGCTACCAGAATCATTAAGAAACAACGTGAACGCTTATATTGGCTGTGTTTCAGGCGCTGAATTAAAGGACAAATACCTAGAACTTATAAAAAACGCCGGATTCCAAGACATAAAAATCCTTGGAGAAACCACCATTCCCCTAGAAATAATCCTCTACCCAGTTGAAGAACTAAAAATTCCGCCGAAAATTTTGAACGAGTTCGGAGATGCAGTTGTTAGTATAAAAGTTCAAGCAACTAAACCCGCATAAAAAAATCCACCACACTCTCCACGAAACATACAAGAAGGGATTAAAATAATTCTCCCTACCAATTTTTAATCGTAGAGTTTTTTAGATTTTGAGCACCCTAATGTTTAGGGCAGATTCTGCCATGTTCAAACTTTTGACAGGATAATTTCTGTTAATAAAGGAGGGGTAAAAGTTTTTAGTACACTTTAGAGATGAATGTCAACTAACTTTTCCATTGCACTCTTGTATTGATAAAAATTCGAGTCTTATTCTTAATCGTGTCTATCAAGTTAACATAAGGTTTAAGTTATTATGGTACATATGGTACATGTGGTACCTATGACAATTTTAAAGATTAATCTTCCTGCGAGGATGAATGAGGCCTTCAGGTGGATAGTTTCGAGGCGGCGTGGTGTCCAGAAGGGTGTTCTGAGAAACGCTACGCTCACAGCGATATCTCGATATGTGGGTTCAGATCCCGAAATTGTATTAATAGCTTCTAAATCCTTCTTTTTGGTTGAAGTATCCGAACAGCTCGCAGACAAGGTTTTAAACATCCTGCTCCCCAACCATGAGGTTACTTTTAGTGTCCACTTAGATTTGAAAGAGATAGAGGATAAACTGGGAGGAGTAAAGGCAATTTACATGGATCAGGGTTACACAGTTTTCAGGTGGAGACCGGCTGAAGCCAAGTTACTTTCTGCCCTGAAAAGTTTCAGGGTAGAGTGGGGTGAAAAGGAGCTAGTCTATGAGGAGGGATGTATTTCTCTCACAACACAGAGCTTGGAGGAGTCACTCAGTATAGCGGAAAAAGTGGCGGAGATCGTCGGACTACGGATACCC
>CAZECW010000155.1:0-12724 GCA_964510585.1 uncultured archaeon
GTCGTATACCTGCAAAAAATAGCCAAACACATTGTTTTCCGCCTCCCAATTATTACAGCCATTATTAACGAAATTGACCTCAAAGCCCGAACCTCGAAAAAAACAGACTACAGCAAGTACACAGCCCTACGTGGAGCCAGCCCCATTATGCTGCTAAGCAAGGAGGAAGCCAGAAAAATAGAACCCAAACTAAGCGACAAAATACTCCTTGCCGCCTATTTTGACGAAATGTTCATTGACCCATTCAGACTCTGCATGCTAAACGCCCTATCCGCCAAGAATCACGGTGCAGTGGTTCGCAACTACACCGAGGTCATCGACATCATAAGAAACGGCGACAGGGTGGAGGGCGTAATAGCAAAGGACAAAAGAACCGGAGAGGTTGAAGAAATCTACGGCAAGTTTGTTGCCAACTGCGCCGGACCCTGGGTACCCCGAATATCGAAAATGGCAGGCATAGATCAACCTCTCAGGCTAAATAAGGGCTCCCACGTTATTTTCGACCGAAGGGTAACCGGGGTGGGAGTTGTCTGCAGAGCTCTGGATGGAAGATCAGTTTATCTCTTCCCACACTTCGACACAACTGTTCTGGGCACAACCGCCTGGGACATTTTCGGGAGCCCAGACGACGCCGAAACCAGCTATGATGACGTGGAGTACCTCATTTCAAGCATCGAGGCAGCCGTGCCCTCAATCAGGGAAGCCCGAGTTATAAGAACCATGTGTGGCGTGCGTCCTATGCTGCCTGAATGGTGGATAACTGAAGATGAGGCCACCCGCAACTTTAAACTGGTGGATCACGAGGAACGCGATGGGGTTAAGGGAATTGTGAGTTTTGAGGGAGGGAAACTGGTTATCTACAGAGTGATGGCGGAAAAGATGACCGACCTTATTTGCAAGAAGCTAGGCATAAAGGCTGAGTGTAGAACGCACATAGAACCCCTGCCCGGCGCAGAGGGCGAAGTGGACATAGAATTGTGGTCCGAAGAATATAATATGCCCACCCACACCGTGGGAAGGATAGCGAGCAGACATGGGTCCAACACTCCGGAAGTCTTGAAGCTTACTCGGGAGAATCCTGAGTACAAGTCCACCATTTGTAGGTGTGAGTCTGTAACTGAGGCTGAGATAAGGTACTCTCTACGAAACGAGTTTGCAACCAGTCTGAGTGACCTTCGCAGGAGGGTGAGACTGGGGATGGGTCCCTGTCAGAGCACCTTCTGCAACTTTAAAGCCCTTGCCATAATTGCCGATGAGCTTAATCTCAATCCTGAGAAGGTTCACAAAGATGCCTTGGATTTCGCTCAAGAGAGGTGGAAGGGAAAATGTGTTTTACTACGGGGGGACCAGGTGAGTGAGGAGGAAATTAACCAGGCAATATACGCTGGAGTCGCAAACTATGATACACTACCAGATTTCTGGAGGAGGGACTAAGGTGAAGGTAGACGTTTGCGTTATAGGCGCTGGGGTAGCCGGCTTGACAGCTGCAAGAAAGGCGGCTGAAAAGGGGCTTAAAGTTCTGGCTGCGGAGAAGGGTTCCGGAGCCACTATACAATCATCGGGTGTAATTGACGTAGCGGGTTACCTCCCCCCTAATCATATGTTCACTTCTGCTTCTGAGGGTGTACGTACCATAGCTGAAAAGGTTAAGAATCATCCCTACTCAATTATTGGAGGAGGCAAAAAATCTGAGCCCGAGAGGAGAGGTCGAGAATCGGAGAGAAACGTTAGAAGGGCCTTAGACTTTTTTGTAGAGGGCATGAAGTCTGTAGGGGTTAATTTTAGGGGCTCTCTTGATGAAAATGTTTTGGTGACAAATTTTTTGGGAACATTTAAGCCTACCTGTCTCTGCCCCTCCACAATATACAATGGTGATTTGAGGAGGCTGGACGGTTCTTCACTGGTACTGGTGGGGGTTAAGGGATTTCCCGACTATGATTCCAAGTTCTGCGCCCAATCCCTATCAGACATATTACCCTGCCTTGGGATTAAGCCCAAGTCTGTGAGCCACGCTTACATAGATGTTCCCGGTCTGGAGGGTAGGGGAGACATTTTGGCAATTGAAATTGCAAGAAAGATGGATGATCCACAAGTTCTGGAAAAGATTGGGCAAAGTCTTCAAAAAGTTGCAGGTTCCGCAGAGCATTTGGCTATCCCCACCTGTGGAGTTCAATCCCCCGAGGAAAACATTAAAACTCTTGCGGAAGCCACTGGAGCCAATGTTTTCGAATTGGCTTCTTTTCCCCCCTCGGTTCCCGGCTACCGTCTGGTCAAAAGTCTTGAAAATTTGGCCCAAAAGGCTGGCGTTAGTGTTCGGCGGGGATACAAAATTTTGGATGCAAAATTTGACAAAAATGTGAAAAGCTTGAGGGTGGAGGTTGGCAGAAAAATAGTGGAAATTGAGGCCGACGTGTATATACTGGCTTCAGGGGGCTTTCTGGGGGGAGGCCTAAAGGAGGAAAAGGATTTCATAAGAGAATCAATATTCAATCTGCCAGTTTACAGCAGTGACGGCATAAATCTTGAGGAGGTCTACCTGGAAAAGCTACTTAGTAGAAAAGTGTTTCCCAAGGGAGGACACCAGCTTTTTTCATGCGGAATCCTTGTCGATGAAAACCTGCAGCCCCTATCAGAAAAGGGGGAACCAGTGTACGGCAACCTTTACGCCGCGGGAGCCATACTCTCTGGATACAACTATATGGCGGAAAAGAGCGGAATGGGCGTAGCCATAGCAACAGGCTACCTGGCTGGATTGAAGGCGTCAAGTTAGGTTAAGGCGGAGGAAAATTAAAATGCCGGAAAAGGAGTTAGAACACATAGAAGGAATAATGAGGGAAGAAGACATAGTACTCATGAGGCCAGAGGAGGAGGAAACGTACAAAAAGGTTGAGGCTTGCCAGAATTGCGGGTTATGTTTGGTCGTGTGTCCCATACTTGAGGTTCTTCAGCATGAAGCCTATTCTGGTCCCCGAAGCATAACCAGCGAACTCTCAAGAACTGTAAGGGAATTTTGGAAGGCCAAGGATGTGGTGTACTATTGTACCTTGTGTGGGCGGTGCCAGGAAATCTGCTCCAAAAATGTGCCCGTGCCAAAGGTGGTGAGTCTCATCCGCTCAAAGCTATTTAAGCAGAGAAGAGAGTTGATGCCTGCAAACTTTCAGGCTATGCTTGAAAACCTAAACAATTATGGTTTAGCATTTGAACCAATGGATAAAGAGGAAAGGGTGGAGAGTGCTAGGGGGAGACTGGAAATGTTGGGGCTTCCCTACGTGCCGGACAAAGTAAAATCCAATGCTGAGATTCTCTACTTTCCGGGCTGTCAGGCGGAAAATCTTCTTCCAGAAATTAGGGAGAGCGCTAAACTGGTTATGGAGAAAATGGGGGTTGACTACACCCTATTGCCAGACCTAAAATGCTGTAGCCTCCCCTCAATACTCATGGGAGACTCAGAAACCGCTGAGAAGCTGCAAAAGGACTTTCTGGAAAAAATGAGGAGTGTGGGCGCCAAAATAGTCGTTACCACCTGTGCGGGCTGCACCGCAACCCTTGCGGAAATAAGGGACAGGAGTAATGGGGACTTCGAGGTAAAGCACCTAATTGAATACATTTTGGAGGATTTTGGGAAGGAAAAATTCGGAAAACTCGTTCCCAACCATCCTGAGAATGTTAGTGTAACCCTACACTCGCCCTGCCACCTGGACAGACACGTGGGCAAATACACCACGGAATACGCGGAAGAACTCCTAGGAATGCTGCCCAAAGTGGAGTTCAAAAAACTAGGGGAGCCTGGAAGGTGCTGTGGAGCAGGAGGGCTACTCAACCTCTACAATCCCCAAATATCAAGAGAGATAGCTAAGAAAGAAATTGAAGAAATCCAAAAATTAAACGTGCAAAACGTGGTCACACCCTGCCCCCTCTGCTTAGTACAAATAGACCAAGCGCTTTTCAAAAAGAAGTCCAAAACCCAGGCTCTCGACTACACAGTATTCCTAGCGAAAAGATTATACGGGGCATAGACCGTAACAAAAAAGAGAAACCACAAAAATATTTGCATTAAGCCTATCGTAACATTCATCAATATCACAATTATACGAAGTTGCCAGTTTCTGGAAGGTGAATGGTAGTGAAGGAAAATTTGGAGTTGGATTTTGTGAAGAAGATGATTTATGATGAACTGGTGGAAATTGTGGGGGCTGAAAATGTTTCGGTGTCCGAGGCTGACAAAATCTGTTACTCCCGGGACGCTTGGCCCAAAGCATTAATGTGGATTGATTTGGCCAAAAAATTGCCCCTACCGGACTACATTGTCCACGTGGAGAACAAGGAGCAAATATCAAAGATTCTTAAGCTTGCCAACACCAGGAAGATTCCCGTTATCCCCTTTGCCGGTGGGGCTGGAGCCTGTGGACAGGTTGTGCCAATCCATGGGGGAATAATTCTTGATGTTAAAAAAATGGACAAAATTCTGAGAATAGACGAAGTGTCAGCCACTGTAACCGCCCAGCCTGGAATAATTGGGGAGGACCTGGAAAGGGAACTGAACAAGAGGGGATTCACTACGGGACATTTTCCCGCTTCCCAGTACACTTCCTGTCTGGGGGGCTTTGTGGCCTGCCGCTCAGCGGGATCCCTATCATCCAAGTACGGGAAAATAGAGGACATGGTAATCTCAATGGAGGTGGTGCTGCCCAACGGCGAAATTATACGCACAAAAACAGTACCCAGAACCTCTGCAGGCCCCAATCTAAACCAACTATTCCTGGGATCTGAGGGAACACTGGGAGTAATTACTGAGGTAACCCTGAGACTGCACCCCCTACCTGAGGAGAGGAGATTCAAAGCATTCATAATGAAAGACCTCAAAACAGGACTCGAAACAGTAAGGCAAATCTTCAGGAAAGGCCTCCGACCAGCGGTCATAAGGCTCTACGATGAACTAGACACAGTGTTCACACTAAAAGGCAAACTACAAATACCACCCGGAGCCTGCTACCTAATCTTAGCCTTCGACGGGGATAAAGAAATGGTAGACTTTGAAGAAAAACAAACCACCAAAATCTGCTTGAAAAATGAGGGCAAAGAAGTGGAAAAGGAACTAGCCGAGTACTGGTGGAACCACAGATACGACATGTATTTCCCCCACCCGGACCGCGCAAAAATGGGTCTAGTCGCCGACACAATAGACGTAGTAACAACCTGGGACAAGCTGGAAGAACTCTACTACGGAGTAAAGAAAGCAATAACCGACAGACACCCAAATGTTTTCATAATGTCCCACTTCTCCCACTTCTACCCTGAGGGAGGCAGCATATACATAATATTCGCTTTTCAGGAGCCAGACAGAGAAAAAGCCCTCCAAATGTACACCGAAATCTGGAACGACGGCCTGGAAGCCTGCCACAAAATAGGGGCCTCAGTAGCCCACCACCACGGCATTGGCCTACTAAGAGCGAAATGGATGAGGAAAGAGCACGGCGAAGAAGGATTCAAGCTACTACAAGCAATCAAAAAAGCAATCGACCCAAACAACATAATGAACCCCGGAAAAATGGGATTCGAATCAAAATAAAAGGATTCCAACCAAAAATTTAGTCAGCTCTCCCTCCCTTTTTATTGCTTAACTCCTAATAGTCTAAACAATGGATACTGTTTAGATGATTTTTGCGTGTTTAATTTGCATTTCTTTTTCGGGCATTTTTTGGAGGAGTCCCATTTTTTGGAATTCTTCCTCTGCTTCTTCTAGTGTTAAGGGTACTTTGCTGAGCCCAATTTTTTTGGCTAATGATACGAAGGGCGGTGGTTCTATTCCCGCATCCCTTAGGAGTTCTTCGTCGGTTAGAATTTTTCTTGTTTCATCATATGCTACCACTTTGCCCTTCTTCATTATCGCCACTTTGTTTGCGAGTAGGGGAATGATTTGCACGTCGAAACTGGTAAACACCAGAGTTAATTTATGCTCTTTTTCTAAATCTTTTATGATTGAGATTATCATGTTCTTTGTTTCGAAGTCTAGGTTCGCCGTTGGCTCATCCATTACTAGAATTTTTGGCTCCATCACTAAGACACCTGCTAACGCAACCAGCTTCTTCTGGCCTCCGCTAAGGAAATGTGGAACCTTATTTCGGAACTGGTATAGGCCCAATTTTTTCAGTAGCTTTTCTGTTTCTTCTAAGGCTTCCTCCCTCGGTTTTGTGTTAAGTGCTCCGAAGGCTACATCATCCAGCACAGTTGGCATAAAGAGTTGGTCATCGGACTCCTGGAAAACTATACCCACATTTTTTCTGGCATAGTTCACATTCTTCTTTGTAATCTTCACCCCATATATGTAAACTGATCCACTGGATGGATGCAAGGTTCCGTTCAAATGCAAGAGAAGAGTTGTTTTTCCACTTCCATTCGCTCCCAGTATGGCAACAGATTCGCCTTCCTCCACACTCAAATCCACACCATTCAGTGAAGGCGTCCCATCAGGATACCAATGTTTCACATCCTCCATTCTAATAGCCAAAGTCATAATGCTACCACCCTTTCCAAATATACTAGAAATAGAGGTAAAGCTACGGCTAACGCAAGGTAAGCCGCGTCTCTCAACCTGAACCTCACATCTGAAACAAGGCTCAGCCGGCCCGTATATCCCCTCGACTTCATTGCGACATAAACCTTTTCAGTCTTATCATACCCCCTCAAAATCAGGTTAACAATCATGGATCCAAAGAGTTTAATTTTTCTACTCCAGGGAATACCCTCTCCCTGCCTCACATTCGCCGCGATAAACGTTTTCTGCGCTTCACCAAAAAAGTAGAAAATGTACCTTAAAGAGAGTAGAAAGGCGTCAGACAACCAGGAGGGAAGAATCCGAGACACATACTTTCCTAAGCTCATAGTAGGAGTAGACAAAACCAGTAAAAACATGTACCAAGCAGCAGTCATCCCCTTCACCAAAATTTTGAGAATATACTCCCAACCATAACCAATGAGGGGAAGAAAAATTACAATTGAAACAACGAAAAAGGCGGGCAAAGCACTCCACACCAACAACCTCCCCAAAGGCAACCTAGCAACAAAAAACAACAACCAAACCAAAACCGACAAAACCAAGATTAAACGCAAGTTCTGAAGATACACTGTGGCCAAAACCATAGCCAAAGAAAAAACAAGCTTCCCCACAGGATGCAACCTATGCACAACTGAATCCAAACCAGAGTAATAATCAATAATCATAGGATTAGGAAGCAATGAATGAAACTCCAAAGCAAGCACCTCCCAACAAAAAATTGAAATTGAAAAATTAAGATTCAAACTTTACCAAATACACTATTCAATTTGTATGGGCAACCACACTAGTCCATAGGACCCTCTACTACAACTGATTCTTCCAATATATCGGGCCTAGTTTTAGCAAGAGTTTCAACTATTATCCCAGTTACCACAGCCTCAATCACTCCCACACCAGCATTGACCGGCAGCATAGCAGCCAAAAAGGCGCTGAACGAGTTAGTACTGGCTATAATTGCGTTGAAAACAGCGTAGTAAACGTTTATTTCCATTATGGGGCCGAAAACTGGTTCCAGAAGCCACCCCAAGAGCATTTCACCCAAAGCCTCCAATTCATGCGGAAAGATTTGCGGGATAGGAATCAAAGGATTACCCAAAAAGTTAACCAGTGCGGTTTGAAACTGCTGGAAACCACCAGAAAAGGTAACAATGGTAACCGCCGCAAAGGTTCCAGCAATAAGCGCTACGAAGGTTGCCAGCCCAGCAGACACATCTCTCCTTTTAAGATAACGTTTCAAACCCACATATACGCCAAAGCCTAGTGAGATCTCCACAAAGAGAACCACGGTGTTCGCCCCGATAACCGTAACCCCACCATGTCCCACTGCAGCGCTGAAAACGTTTATTAGGAAAACAATTATCGCCCCAAACCATGGACCTGCCAGTATGCCTGCTAGAGGTGTGAAGTTCAGGTGTGTGCCTCCCAGAGGTGCTGGAACCGGTATTTGCATTATTACAAACAGGAGACCGGTGAGAAGAGCGAATAGTACTACTTGGCGTTGGGAAGCTCCCTTCCTTTTTATCATGTAGAGACTGACAAGGAGTATCCCTGCAGTTACTGCAAACCACAGAGCGCACCATTCAAGCGGCATGATTCCATCGGGTAAGTGTATATGCGCCATAATCCTCACTTTATTAACTTTCAGCAATATTATTAATAAGAAATACATAAAAATTTTTCCTATTCTTAATAAAACTACAAAAATCAGACAACCGGCATCAAAAATCCCGGCCCAGATACAGCGTTAGCCTCCATAACATTGACTCCCCCCTCAACAGTTCCACAAGAAGACCCCCTCCCAAGAACTAGAAGAATCAGGCACATCTCTAGGTACTGTTATCTTGAGTTTCTCACGGCCGAGCCAAAAAAGGAGAGGAACCCTCTTCTCTAACTTGCCAAAGAGAATACTTCTAAAAGGCTGGAAGAATACTTTTTAAAAAGTGCGATAGCTTCTCTTAAACTTCTGCTAGCGTTGAGACATATTTAACCTGTTTGACGCCTTTAATATGTTTAATTTTCTGGATGATCTCCATGATTCTCGTCGAAATGCCCTTAACCACAAAAACCTCCAAGCAGTTAACCTGATCCAAATGCATGTGCATAAGAGTGTGGATAATGTCATCATAATTGTGCTCCAGGCTAAACAAGGGATCCCTGTGGACACTCTTGTCGTAAATCACCAAAATAACCGCAATTGTTTCTTCACTAGTCCCCTTTGCCCACTCCGCCTCAACAACAATATCCCTAATAAAATCCCTGAGAGCCTCAGACCTACTAGAATACCCCTTATACTTCAAAACGTTATCCAACTTTTCCAACAAACTATCATTAATAGAGAGACTAATAATAGGCATACAACATCAAAAAACAAATAATTCACAAACCTAATAAATTTATAGATGAAAACACCTCTCTCCCAAAACACCCTCTTCCCGTAATACAGAAATAAGCGTGTTTCGAGGCGAGTTTTGGAGTCCGTAGGAATTGAAAAAATTTGAAATGATTTTCGAATCTTTTGAAAAACCCTTTGAGCCAGGTTCTCCTCCTACTTTTGGGGTTTGAACAATGGACAATCAATGGTTTTATTTATAAGACATTTTATGCAGGAGGCGTCTGTCTCTATCCTATCCTTACAGAGAAATATTTTCAATTTGGTGTAGCGGGGCATTATTTCCTCCTGCTCATCTAAGCTCATTTCGCTAAAGCTTTTTTCTATTTGCCCCAACACTTCCTCCATCTCCTTTTTGCTTATAGTATCCTTTTCTAGTGAACTGTATCCTTGCAAAGCCTTTTGCTTGCCAGATGGCTTCTTTTCCTCCACTTCTTGGATTATTGTTGCTGTTTCTCCGCTTGCTGCCATACTTACCGCTTCAACTGTTACTCCCTCGATTTTTTCTCCCAGCGGTTTCCCCACTATATTTTCTTTTTGAAGCGGGGATTCAGTTAATGTTTCCTCCGTCTTTTGAAGCTCTCCACCTACAGCGAATCCAGGAGAGACGCTCTGACAGCCAATGCCAACTGAATCTTGCTCATCTAGGGGAGTCGTGGCACCACTTTGAGTTTGCTCCCCCTCTATCTCTTCCGGTTTATTTCGTTCTTTTAGAAGGGATAATACTGCTGATTGAACTTCACTGGATAGCTCTGCGTATTTTAAAATCATACTATGATATTTTGGTGGGAAGGCTTTTAGTTTGCAGTATAAGTTGTCTGCGTCTTGAGGGCTCATTCCCGATTTGACCAAGATGGAAGTGATGGCTTCCTTTAACTCAGTTGTTGGTTCACCCAAAGCGGGACTATTTCTGCTGCTTGCGTCTGCCAACTCTATTACCCCAAAATGCCGAATGTTGGACGATGTCTATATAAAATTTGGGGGAGTACCCATATAAAAATTATGAATCTTTAGAACAAAATAAATCCAATTTACTCATGTAAGTTTTGAAAATAATAAAAAACATTACCCTGTTTTATACTCAATTTTCCCATTTTTTCCATTCTTTGGGGGCTCGATCTTGAAGCTTATGTCAAACTCGCCGCAGTAAGCCCTCATAAAGGATTCGCAGAAGTGGGGACAGAAGTTAGTCACACCACTTATCCTCGCCGTCCGCATATATCCGCAGTTCTCAAGGTTACATTCCGCCTCTGCCTTTTTCCCCTTAATCTCTTTCGGGTGAGGAATACCAAGAGACGCACCCAACATTAAAAGGTAACGCAAAGCATACTCCCTATCCTTTCCAAAAATCCTCTTAACACTCTGAGCCGCGTTAAAACCCTGAGCCGCAGCATAATCACGCTCACTACCCGTCCTTTGAGCAAACTGGTAACCACCAACAATGGCAGCCAAACAAAAAGTTTTGGCAATCTCCAACTTCTCATCACTGGAAAACGACATATCAATCCTCCATCAACACATTGTCAATAAAAAATATCTACCTGAAAATATAAATTTTAGTGTGAAGATTTAACCGTCTTAATCAAACAATTAATAATACGGCTCCAAATCACAAAAGAACATCCACACCTATTCTAACAAACGTCAAATTAACTGCCCTAAGAAAAAGAACCCAAAAAACCTTCCCCGAAAAGGAAGCAATAATAAAACCATTTGTTCAGTCCCCAAAATCCACATGCATAAAGTTCTGGTTCAAAGCAGCCCCTCCGCGGTTCCGGAAAAAAGAGATCGAGACACCTTAAAGGGAAAAAATGTTAACCCCTCCATATCCTCTAGCAAAGCTTCTCTACTTCTCCTAGCCACCCGGAAAAAAGACGTAAAGCGCCAAACTATCACCAGAAGCTGAACACATACTTGGCTGCTGATTTTTAAAGATTAACTAAAGATATCAACTCACACTTCTAATTCTTTCCATTCAATCTATTAGCAGTCCCACTTCCTCCCATAAACCACATCACCCCCCCCACCACACTAGACTAAACTTCGAAGTCAACTACGTTATCAATTCTTTCCATGCACCATCCCTCACTCTCAGTATTGGACTCTGCCACAACCTCCCTTCACTCAGCCCTCTAGGCTTCACCTAGAAATCACCTGACAGTTTCTAGTACCAAATACGCCTCGTAAGGTTAATGTGTGGGTCAAGCCATTCTCTAACATATGTACATATACCTCGAGAACAGTGTGACCCACAATTTTGTATGGATGTACTTCTCCTCCTTTTTGAGGATGCCGGCGTCTTCCCTCTTTAAGTAAGGCTTCTCTCTGCAAATTATCAAGACATGTCACCTTCCCTCCAAATAAGGAAAGTAATTTAAAGAGGAAAGCGGAAGATATCTATGACTTCTACAAAAGTAATAAATATACCTATCATCACATATTATTCTTGAATAAATTTTAAAGCTTCTAAATTAAAGAAAAATGCATATGGGGAAAAGCGTTGCCTAGAAAAATTGATTCAATCCCAGTAGGTTGATGGATTTGCTTGGCAAAGTAAATAAGAGACATATACTAGGTCTTGCACTTACTCTATTCTTAAGTGTATTAATAATAGCGCCTATCCTCGCATCAAACAACCAGATACCTGCTCCACTAAACTCCCTTATCAATTACAATTCTCCAGTCAATTCTAAGGCTAATCCCGGACCTGTGCCATTGTCTAATTGGTGGAATACTAGTTGGGGATACCGGGTACAAGTCAATGTAACAGAGCCAGGGTATTATGATAGAATAAACCAGTCAGTCATAGTAAACCTTAACTTCGACGAAGAAAAATGTTACAATAACAGCATTCGAGTACTTTACTACAATGACTCCACATCCCAATGGGTGGAAGTGCCAAGTCAAGTAGAGAATAAAACCTATCACTCCTCACCCTACAATAATTACCTCAAGAGTTGCTCTCTCATTTTTCTAGCCAACGTCACCAAGGGAGGAACCTCAACATACTATGTATACTACAACACCACCTATAATGAAGCACCCAAAACATACTCAACCCCCCTCAACGTCACCTACGGTACACCCTACCCCGGTTACAGCAGTGGAAGCTATATTCACTTTGAAACCGGATTAATAAACGGCACCTACATGGTTGTTAAACCCAGCGGATACAACGGAGACGGCGACGCATCCTTCCAAGAATTCTGGGTCAGCGGATATAACCTTATAGCCTCCACTGGAACTCACAGAGGAATAGACCGTATAGACGCAGACTGGGACTGCTACATTAACTGGCAGGTAGAATTTCTAGAACAAGGACCACTAAGAGTTAAAGTTAAAGTATACAAATTAAGCACTGATACCACCGTAACTGGTTTTAGTTATGGACCCACAAACAAGACCTACACCTTCTACGCCTATCAAAGCTATGTCTCCGTCCTAGTTGAAAGCGCAACCCCCAGTAACCAAATATACGACTTCGCAACCATATACGTCACAAACCAGTGGAACTTCTACGTAGACAGCACCAACCTAGGAACAGCAACAAGCTATAACGGTGGCACTTGGACTGATAGAAAAGCTCCCAATCAACCTCAAAACTATACTGCGCTTATCAGAAATGATGGTATTGGATTAGGTCTTCTCGGTGCTCCACAATGGCCGAGAGACACTGCAAATGGCACCAGTATGGAGTACGGCGTAGGTATAGATAAAGGTAGCACATGGGGGAATAATCCGAACAATTTTGGTAACAGGAATGATGGAAGAGAAGGACA
>CAZECW010000156.1:0-24455 GCA_964510585.1 uncultured archaeon
ACACTTGAGGCCGCCCAGTGGGAAGTAGAATTAAAGGTCGCGGTGTACAACCAGCTCTGCTAAACCGCCACCGGAAAACCCGTGGCGGGGCAGAGGAAAAACTGCACTAAAAGGAAAAAGAGATAATTATGCAACAGGGCAAACCAATCAGAACATTTTAAAAAACTAGTAATATTAAAAAGGGGCTCAAGTCTAAAGTCAGTAGGTTTCTATGGTAGTAAAATTACTGGTGATAGGCTTGACAAATCATAATAATCAAATCTTCAAGCTCTCTGAGATAAATAGAACAAAGAAACCAAGAATTGAGGGAATAACAGCCATTATTGATACTGGTCAAGGCCTCCCTACAACAAAAGATGTAATTGAAGGTGCCGCGAATTATATTGATTATTGTAAGTTTGGATGGGCGACTTGGCTCATACAGCCCAAAGATCTACTGAAAAAGAAGCTAAAACTCTATCATTCCCACGGAATAAAAACGCTCAGTGGAGGTTCCGCCCTAGAAGCCGCTATAATTATAGGAAAAACTGAAGCGTTTCTAGAAACACTCAAAACTCTAGGATTTACCGCCATCGAAATTTCCACAGGTGTTGTTAACATATCCCCTCAGGAAAAATCGGAACTAATAAAAAAGGCTAAACAATTAGGGTTTCAAACCGTAATAACTGAAGTGGGCAGAAAAATCAAAACTGAGGACGCTCAGCTCAAAATTTCTGACCGCATAAAACAGATTCAAAATGATTTAGACTCCGGGGCGGATTATGTAACCATCGAAGCTCGGGAAAGCGGAATTGGAATAGGCCCCTACGACGAGGAAGGAAAAGTAAAAGAACCATTTATAGAAGAGATCGTCGCCAAAATACCATCCAAAAAAATTATCTGGGAAGCCCCACTCAAATCCCAACAGTTATGGCTCATTACACGGTTTGGGCCTAATGTAAACCTCGGGAACATAAGACCCACCGATGTTATTCCCCTCGAAACACTTCGCATAGGACTAAGGGGAGATACTATGACTAAGTTCCTAGCTAAAAAGTGAAAAAAATGCCTCTAACTCTAAAAAAAGAATCAACGGAAAATCAAGACGGGGAAGACTTTGAGGTTCACCTCGCATTCGGGACGCGAGGGGCCTTAAGAGCAGCACAAAAAAAACACATTATAGTTCTGGTTGACACCTTAAGAGCCAGCACAACAATTACTACTGCATTAGACAATGGGGCTAAAAAAATTATAACAGCCGCAACAGTAGAAGAGGCAAAAAAACTAGCGCAAGAAATCCGAGACAAAGTCGTCCTGGCGGGGGAAAGACAAGGTTTCAAAATTCAAAATTTTCAACTAGGAAACAGTCCACTCGAATACACACCGGAAATAGTAAAAGGAAAAATCATAATACTTACCACCACTAACCTTACAAGAGTAGCGAACAACGCTAGAATCGCCCCACACCTTTTTATAGGTTGTTTAATTAATGCCAAATCGGTAGCCCAAAAAGCTAAAAAAATGGCTCTAAAGACAAGAAAACCAATCACAATAATACATGTGGGAAGACTTGACGAATACGCGCCAGAGGATTACATTGCTGCCCAAATAATAAAAAAATACATTCAAAACAGCCCTATTCCAAAAAACATAACCCAAAGAATATACAACACGCCTAACGCCCAATACTTAACACAAATAGGATTCCAAAAAGACGTACAATATTGCAGCCAACTAAATATCACAACTACCGTACCCACCTACAAGAATCAAGCCTTCCAGAAATAATTAATATTTCATAATTTAAAAAATTACAGAAACTCTTTTTACGACTATCAAAGACTCAAGTAGACTCTTTTTAGGTAAGCACCTATAAACTTACATTTCTCAGGCAGAGAATGAAAATATGTTTTTAATAGCGTATATAGGAGCTACTAGAGATACTATTTGAAGCCTATTTTTACTCACGGATCCAAACGACTTTGCGAGCTTCGTCCTTTTTACCCTTAAGATAGAAGAGACGCAGACCGTACTCCCAAGCCAATTGCTGCAGAGCTACAGCACTAATACGAGTACCATCAGTTACATCTAGAATGACTTCTTTTCTGCCTATTTCTCTTTCCACAATACTCTTGGCTACTTCGTAAATCCTCTTAAAATCATGCATCGCATACTCAGGAATCCAAATAATCTCTGCATTGTCCGGCTTACCACCAATTCTAGTACGCATCTCGCTCTCCGCAATAAAAACATAACTATCAGGGTCGATTCCTGTCTGCTCCCTTAAGCGCCGCCCCACTTCCCTCACCAGTAGAGGCTCACTGTCTAAACTGCACAAACACAAGATAGGCGCTCTAACATTCAGATACCTACGAACCGCCTGTACCATAGTGGGAACAATCTCTGCATACTTACTCTTCCATTCACGATACCGATTAATAAGTCCACTATTTTCTAACGCCTGCAAATTAAAATACAGTTTAGCGTCACTAATATCGTCTACATTAACCCCCAACTCCTTAGCCAAAGCATCCCTAAGCTCATACCCTGTTTTGGGACCCTCTAACAACTCCTTTAAAATAATCCGACGCGCCTCAACGCCTCCAATAGCCCGTTCAACAATCATCAAGGGATCACTCAAATCCAACACACCCAACAACAATTAAATACTGAACACCGAAGATTATTAATCTAAATAAATATTAAAACCAACCCACCAAACTGGAAGTGGCGCCTTTTTCCCTAGACGGCAGAATGGCGCAGGACATCCACCAGGGCACGAAACTCATAATCAATACCAAATTAAAGTTCCCAACACGGAATAATAAATCTAACCCCAAAAAAGCCCCCGATAATACCAAAAGTCAGTTTTTCACCTTCAAAAAAATAATCACTGCATCCCTCATATTCATTATAAAAATTTAAGCGAAAACTATGCTTAGAACGATCCTGCACTACCACTCAGACACCATTCGTATAACCTTAACAAAAGAGGGAACATCAACTCTATGGATGATATCGATGATAAAGATTAGGTAAAAAAAACATTTAAAAGAACCAAAATCAATAATATAATCAAACAAAAACTTAATTTTAAAAAGCAAGATAAAACACATCCAACAACAATAAAACCAACCACAAAAAAATAAAATAAAAATCACTAAAAATAAAGAAATCATAAAAAAATAAAGAAGAGGAAAAAATATGGCGATAGGACCACCCGAAGAAGAACTCGTAGCCGCAAAACCTCTAGTCCTAGACAACGGCACAGGACTAACCAAAAACGGATACGCAGGAGAAGACCAACCAAGATCCGTATGGCCCACATGCATAGGCTACCCAAAATACGCCTCAATCATGACCGACGTAGAACACTACACCCGAGAATACTACATCGGAGAAGAAGCCCTAAACCTGCGAGGCGTACTAAGACTAGTCTACCCCGTCGAGCATGGTACGGTTAATGATTGGGATGCTATGGAGAAGATTTGGCACTATACCTTCTTTAATGATTTGAGGGTTGACCCTGCTGAGCACCCCGTACTACTGACGGAGGCGCCTTTGAATCCGCGTAAGAATCGCGAGAAGATGGCGGAAATCATGTTCGAGACCTTCAATGTACCTGCAATGTATGTTGCCATGCAGGCGGTGCTTTCGCTGTATGCTTCTGGGCGAACCACCGGACTGGTGATTGACTCTGGTGACGGTGTGACTCACATTGTACCCATATATGAAGGTTTTGCACTTACTCATGCTATCACTAGGATAGATCTTGCGGGGAGAGACCTTACAGAGTATCTCCGCCGACTGCTGAGGCAAAGAGGTTATTCTCTGGTGTCGAGCGCAGAGCGAGAAATTGTGCGGGATATAAAGGAGAAGCTTTGCTACGTCGCCCTAGACCCTGAGAAGGAGTTGAAGCTGGCCGAGAAAGTTGCGGGTATGGAAAAGACGTACATGTTGCCAGATGGTGAAACCATCACCATCTCCAGTGAACGCTTTTTGGCGCCTGAAGTGTTCTTTAACCCAGGCGTGGTAGGTCTGGATGCGATGCCTCTTGATGAGGTAATAGTGGAGTGCGTCAAGAAGTGTGATGTTGACTTGAGGCGTGACTTGTACGGGAACATTGTTCTCAGCGGTGGCAGCACCATGTTTCCAGGCCTTAAGGAACGCCTACACAAAGAGATTAGTGAACTAGTGCCAGAAAACATTGAAATCAAAATAATTGCGCCGCCGGAACGGATGTACTCCGTGTGGATCGGCGGGAGTATATTATCTTCTTTGAAGACTTTCCAGAAGATGTGGGTCACTCGGAAGGAGTACCAGGAGCAGGGCGCTGCTGCTATTCACAGGTGCTTCTAAACTAGGACTGATATATCCCTTCTCTTTTTCTTTTTTCTTTTATTTGTATTTTGGAGCGGTTTCGTAATTTGTTTGTGGCTTATCCATGCTTGTTTTTCATATTTTATAGGGGTACTGTTTAGAAATTGTTACTGTTTTTTTGCTCATGATTTTTTGGGTTTTGTTTTCTGGGGTTGGTTTGGTGGTTTTTGGCATTTTTGTGGGGTTTGGGTGTCTAAATTTTTGGTGTTTCCTGTTTTGTGATGTTAGTTAGGTTTGATTTGGTGTTTTGAATTTTTGGATTTGTGTTTGTTAGGGAGTAGGGGTATTTTCTTTGTATTTATGTGATAATACTAAAGTTTATATATTAATTGGGATAATAAGAGTTCGCTTTGTTTGAAGGAAAGGGAAGTTTGTTCTTTAATAGGATTTGCGTGGCGTGTTGGTAAGTTGTTATTTTTCTCTCCTCCCAACTTGTCTTTGGTCCTTCCCTCCTCCCAATTCTTCCCTTTCCTTTCTACTTTTGTATTTTGGATTTTGTAGGGTTAGTGTTTTAGCGGGTTTATTGTTTGGGTTGGGAGTGTTCTTTTTTGGTTAGGAGGTTCATGAATTGTTCTCCTATTAGGTAGCCTAGGGCGCCTTTTTTGGCTGAGTTTTCGTCGAACGTTTGTGTTTTGTCGCCTTTTTCGTTATTACAGTATATTGCTATGGGAACAGGGTCGTTGGTGTGCGTTTTTATTTTTATGGGGGTTGGGTGATCTGGTAGAATTGCGATTTTGTAGTTATCGGCTAGGTCAGTGATATTGTTCAGGACTTTTCCTACTATTTTTTGGTCTATGTTTTCTATGGCTTTTATTTTGTTTTCTATGTCTCCGGCGTGTCCTGCTTCGTCTGGGGCTTCCACGTGGATGTAGATGAAATCATGGTTTTTTAAATGTTTTAAGGCGTATTCGGCTTTTCCAGTATAGTTTGTGTTGTAGTATCCTGTTGCTCCTGGAACCTCTATGGTTTTGAGGCCTATTAGTTTGCCTATTCCTTTTATTAAGTCTACTGCGGATATTATGGCGCCTTTAACTCTGAATTTTTCTTTAAAGCTTTCTAGATGGGGTTTTTTGCCTTGCCCCCATGGCCATATGGAGTTTGCGGGTTTTTTTCCTTCTTGGATTCTTTTTATGTTGATTGGATGGTTTTTTAGGATTTCTTGGGATTTTTTGATGAGTTCTAGTAGAATTTCGCTTCCTTCTCCTCTCGGAAGGTGGGGGGTAATGGTTTTGCCTGTTATGTCGTGGGGGGGTGTGCATTCTGCCCTTTCAGTTTCTTCATTCTTTATCAGTAGGATGTGTCTGTAGCTTACCCCGTTATAAAACTTTATAGAGTTGCTGCCCAGCTTTTTGTTTAATGTTTTGATGATTTCCTTTGCTTCGTTGCTGTTTATATGTCCTGCACTGTAATCTTCCATTTTTCCGCTCTCTAGTGTTACTAGGTTGCATCTAAAAGCTGTTTCTTCTCTCTTTAGTTTTATTCCTAGTGAAACCGCTTCTATAGGGCCTCTTCCTGTATAGTATTTTAGTGGGTCGTAGCCTAAGATGGACAGGTTTGCTATGTCGGATCCTGGCTGCATTTTTTCTGGGATGGTTCTAAGTATTCCGCTTTTTCCCATCATAGCGATATAATCCATGTTTGGTTTATGGGCTACTTGTAATGGGGTTTTCCCGTTCAGTTCCTCAAGGGGGTAGTCTGCCATTCCGTCTCCAATAATCACAATGTATTTCACAGATGGTCACCGATGCTCTAAAATTGACTCTTATAATTTTAAAAATGTGGGGGGTTTCATATCTTCTATGTATCTTTGTAAACTTAGTCAGTAGCTTTATTTAAAATTGATTCAGGATCATGAAAAGCAGGTTAACTCGGGGTTTATTTGAGGTTTTTAGTCGCTCATAACTCGAGAATTTTTTAGTTAGGTTGGTTTCAGTTCCCAGCATTACCAAAAATTGTAAGTTACTATCCTCCAAGGCGAATGAGGAAGAACAGGGGAAAATAGCTAAGAAAACAAGTTTAACACTTCGCTCGGGTAAAAATTAAATTCACACTGTGACAAGATATTTTAGTTTTCATTAATTTCTTTTCTGGAGGGATTTTGTTGCCTTCTCAAGTTGGTGTCATTGGAAGTGATGGTAACATAAGCGAAAGGGTAAAGATTCTGGCCCAGAAGATAGGGCGACTGATTGCTAATCGAGGAATGATTCTTGTCTGTGGGGGTCACTCGGGTGTGATGGAAGCTGCAGCTAAAGGTGCAAAACAGGAAAAAGGTATTACTGTTGGAATTATACCTGAAGGGGATAGAAGGTGGGCTAATCCGTTTTGCGATATTGTAATTGCTACGGGTATTGGTAGAGCTAGGAACCTAGTGATTGTAAATTCAAGTGATGTTTTGGTTGCAATATCGGGAGGACCCGGTACACTGTCTGAGATAGCTTTAGCTCTTGCGGAGAAAAAGCCGGTCATTGTGTTGAAGGGATCAGGAGGGGTATCTGATTTGCTCGCAGGCAAAATGATTGGAGATTCTAAAGTTTTGGAGGCTGAGTCTCCCGAAGAAGCGATAAATCTAGTTTTAAAAATTACCAAAAAGTTGGTTACTTGATACTACTAGAATACTCTTTGGGTGAATATACTTGTGGCTAATATTCCTAGGGTAAAGGACAGCCAGAAAAGTAGTACTGATGCAATAGCATATATAAATGGGTGTTTTGTTTCTGCAACTTTTGCGGCGGAATATGATGTTATTACGCTTATTGTACACAGGGTGACTAGTGTGGGCCAATAAATTCCAAGTTGAAATCCAATTATGCGTATCGTTAAGAATTGATATTGAAAAATGTTTGAGGATATGGAAAATAGCGGTGCGAGGGAACTAATTAGCCCCATTATGGCTGAGGCGGTAGCTGAAAGTATCTTTATTTTAAATAATTGTGCTTTGAGTTGATTCTTACGCTCCTCTACCAGTTGTTGGTCTTCTCTTATTTCCCATATGGTTCTTTCGAGCATTTTACCTGTTTCTCGAGAATTTTTAGTTAAAGCCTTCTTGACTAACCATAATATTCTTCTAATTTGAGCATTGCCAAATAATTTATCAAAGTGGTCCCAAACCTCTTCTAGCGAAGAACTCCCTAGGATAACTTCGTTAGCTATAGATGTTAGCTGCTCTTTTAATGGCCCCGAATAGCTCTTAGCCGCTATATTCAAAGAGATTTCTGGGCTTTTCCCCCTTTTTAATTCTTCACTAAAGTAAGTTAGAAAGCTCAAAATCTCTTGGAAAATTTCTTCGTTTTCAAGCTCCATCTCATACTCCTCCATTTATTAGATAGAATCTTATATCTACACTAATTTTTGGTTACATTCCACCTAATTGTAAGTGTGTTTTGGTTTTGTTTCTAAGATGTTAGTTTTGTTGCGTGTAACGAATCGTTCAAGAACCACTAGGATCACAACATGCATTGGTATTATCACTAAAAAGAGTGGATTTGCACCTAGCCCCCTTATTAATAATCCTAGAGATATTACTATGGGTATAAAGAAGCCTATGCCCATTACTATGAGTAAGCGTGCTTCGAGTTCTAATGTATGCCTTTGATATTCGTTTCTAATTTCACGCTGTGCGATTCTCACGGTTTTTTCAGCGAAATCATCAGAGATTTCTGTAGATTTTAGTATTGTGGGAATGTGGATTTTTAGGGTTTCTGTGGGTTGATTGTGAGCAAAGTTTACAAGCAACTTCTCTGGTTTTTCGCCCGAGTTAACCCAGTTTGCTATTTTTTTGAATTCCTGAGAAATAAGGGGATAATCCGCATTAGCTACAAATAGAATAAAATCAAAAATCGACCCCGTGGAAGACAATACGAAGAGGAGTTCTTCCAAAATGAAGTCAGCGTAGCGAGCCACTGTCCAACGATTTTCGGTATATTTCTTCGGAAAATACGTCAATACATAATTGCATGCAAAAATGAACATTGCTAGTGAAAGCACAGCAGCTAATAGTATATTAAAAAAAATTCCTACAGTTAGAGTCAAAATAGATAGGAAAAGGCCGAGTCCTAATGCGCCTCCAGCAACTTCTTCGGCTGTGACTTGCCCTTCTTTAAAAAAATGGTCTATAGAAAGTATCAACTCTCTTGAGACCATTCTTTTACCAATTTTTCGTAAAGTATTATTTTTTCCGAAGAATTTAGATACTCTGACTATAGGTTTTGATTTTATAACCTTTTTATTTCTTCCATTATTGTCCTTCTTATACTTTCCCAATCAACCACTCCCTTCTCCATTTCTTGTTCTGAAATTAATGCATAAAGACTGTGGAAAATCGAAATGTTCCTTGATAAATCAAAGATTTCATTTTCAGCCAAAACTGAGAATACTTGTTGGTATGTTTCTAATTCACTGAAAAATGATTTTTCATCTATATAATTTAGGCTTTTTATTTTTTCAAGCGTTGGTGTATTATATAATTCGCAAGAAAGAATCAATTCTTGCTCTTTAGGTTTCCATAGAAAAATATCTTTAATGACATCTTGGGAAAGAACACTTTGAATATCTTTAAACATCTCCCTATTTTTAAAATCAATCTCGCAAACACGTAATACCTTTCTTTCTCTCCTAAAATAGCTCTTCAAACGGTTAATCTGAATTATTATACATAAGTCCCGTAAACATGAAGGAGAAACGCCATGATGAACAACCCAACGTAGAATCATATCCTCAACTGACGCTCCATGACAAGTTTGCAGTCCCGATATCCCTGAAGAAAGAGCGTGAAACATTGCTTGACTATCTTGGGCGGTTTGTATCTCTCCTAAAAACACCCAATCAGGAGAGCGATGAAGCAGGCGTATAATCTCCTTGCTTTTGTTGCGCCTTTTAATATCCTCTCCTTCGAATGGTTCAACTTTAAAACGAGCTTGATGATTCCCATATTCTGATTGAGGGATACTCTCTATTACATCTTCTAAGTAAATTTTTCTCCAGTCAGGGGGAGTTAATATATCCAGAGCGTTTATTAGAGTTGTTTTTCCTGCTCCGGGTTCTCCTATTACAGTAATGTTCATTCTTCGTAAAAGACAAAAGAGTAGATATGCAGCTGTTTGCGCATTTAAAGTTTTATTATTTATAAGTTCTGGAATTGTGAAGGGATTCTTCCTTAGCTTTCTAAAGTCTAGGTGTACACCCTCTGGCACTAGAGGTGAAATATCTATAGAACTCCTAACATGAAAATCATCTGTTATTATTTCAGTTTTAAGGGATGGTTTTGATTCATCAAGTTGTATTTCGCTTTCCGCTCTTATACGCGTAATAATCCTCTCAATTTCTTTCTCAGTCAAAGATATTGAAGCCTTGCATCTGCCCCATGTTCTGTGGTCTAAATAGATATTTGTGCCTTCTCTATCCAAATAGAACTCTTCCACATTTGGATCAAGAAGTAGAGGCGCGATGCGACCTATACCTATACTTTCATAGCTAAACATTTCAGCTATTTTCTCAGAAGAGGTAGCGGGTATTTCAGGATACTTGAAACGTAAAAAGTTTAGGGCATCATTTTTTCTTATTTTAATTACTTCGCCCATCTTAAAAAATCCTTTTTTATTTGTGAGAATTTGATTAACCGCATGTTCAGTGATTATCTCTTTAAGAATGTTTTTTCCAAATAACTTTGTATCCATCTTGTCAACGTGGTAAAACTTCTCAGTTGAACTTCTAACTAAAAATATTGTGATGATGTACGGTCCGACCTCATACGTATCTATTAGGATTCTATTCTCTAATTCATTTTCGTTACTTATGCTCGGCGCTTCTATTTGAATAGAGGAGAATAAATAATTGTATAAAACTTGCCTCGGCTTATTCTTGATACTTGGTCTAAGGGTGTTATATCTTTTTATAAGCTTGATTTCTTCTAGTGGCATACTGAGGTTTTCTAGTATAGATGCAAATTCATCAAGACATCTAGAACAACGGTTTTTCTCTGTAGCGAGCGCTTTACTATGAGATTCCTCTCGTTTAAGTTCCAAGTAGGCTTTTATTGGATCCTGATAAATAAGCGCATTTTTGTCATTGTTACCAAATATCATATCTAGAAATGATTTCCTTTCATTTTCGCATATACTACCTTTGGGGCAATCTATTTGAACTAATTTACTAAATTTGAGCTTCTCTTTAAAAATTCTAGAAATTACCTTTGCAGTTTCTAATAAATATTCAGTCTGGACTTTACTAAAACTATTAGTTATAACGGGGGAAAAAAATACTATTTCGTCAACACTATTTTCCTCTTTTAAAATTCTAAGACACTCGGACATACATGCAGGACTGCTTTTCGGATCTGATTCATTTATATTTTCACACTGCTTATCACACTTGAATATTAATTTGCAAATAACTTTACTATCTTTTCTCTCAAAAACTCGCTCAATTTTTGTACAATTTTTTTGAGTACTTGTCCACATATATTTCCCAAAATATTCTAAAAATAAGATATTTAAGTGCCACGCTCAATCAATCCTTTTTTATGATAAGAAATTCTGCAATATTTGTGGGGTTTAAATAGTAGTTAGCCTTGAAAAAGGGAGGAGAGAAAAATCGTAATTTAGACAGACAATAATACAAAAAATTGAAGTAGGTGAGATAATGTATAGAAAGGCTCTAAATTTTATCTTAGAGTTGATAGAAGATAATAAGGGTTCACCGTTGGTTGAGGAGGGAATTTTAATAGGTTTAGCAGTACTTAGTTTAACCGTATTGATAGGAATAATTCTAAGTGTGCTTGGTTGGACAAGCAACTCTATAACAAACATTTTCAATTATCTAAACCGCGTTGCGAACGGTTTTTTTGTATTACCGTAATCTTGAAAATGTTAGAACTAGAATAAGAATACATTTTCATACCGATTAAAAAGGAAATCTTACCTTTCAACAAGATTTTTTGGTGCTCCGGCCGGGAGGTTCGGATCAACACACGGTGTTAATCATTCGAACCCGGGTCGAGGAGGCGAGTAGGCAGGCGTTCTAATCGACCGCCAAAAGCCCCTTATGCTTAGCCAGTAATCTTATTTGGCCGGACTACACCACCGGAGCTCCCTGTCAGAGGTTTAAACGCCCTTTAGGTATTAAATTTTTCTATTTTAAATTTTCAGCATATTAAGATTCCCCTGGTGCTTCCTATCATAATTTCCTCCATTAGTGGAAATGCTGGTGAAAAAAGTGCTCCGTGCATTCTACACCTTTGTTTTATTTGTTATGAAAAACATTTTCATACTTTATCTGAACCGCGTAAGCGTATGGGAGTTTCCCATGAAAAACAATTTTTCATATTTCTGTCTAAAACGCTCTAGTGTGTGAGGTTTTTTATATTTGCTATAAAAACATGTTTTCGTTCTTTGTCTAAGAAGCGCAGCTTATGTACGTTTTTATAGGCTTTGCTTGGGTTAAAGTTTTAATACTGGGTTTCTGTATTTTTTGTTATTTTTTTATTTAATACTTTCGGTTTACTCTCTTTCTACTATATATTTGTATTTTAAAAGGAATTATTTTTATTCTTAATTTTGATAAAAATAATTTTAAAAATATATTTTTTATTAATTAAAAATTAATATATTAAAAGTATCTAAAAATATGGTGGTTTATTCTTGGACCAAGACAGCGAAAAATTCCTTTGCCCCGAATGTTCGGGTGCTTTAGTATTACATACTGGCGAATTTGTGTGTAGAGAGTGTGGTTTAGTTGTTTCCAAGCAGTATTTGGCACCTATTTTCGCTATAAATGAAGATGACTTATCAACCAACCAATATAAACACTATGTAGCATTGGGCAATAGGGTCCACCTAGTTGACGGTATGGGTAGTTATATCGATTTTCAGCGTACTCCCTTCTTTTATGATGGTCAAGGTGCGCCTCTCTCTTCGGATAAACAGGCGTTGTACAGAAAATTAAAATTCAAATACAGTCTACGTCTAAGAATAGATAAAAGAGAATCAGATTATAGAGCGTTAAAGTCACTGGATCATGTTACTTCCATGCTCCAAATTTCGAATTCTGTACGGGATAGGGCTGCTTATCTCTATCAAAAAGCAGTCAAAAAAATTAATAAAAAGATTTCGAATCACATAGTTCTCATTGCGGCTTGTCTTTTTTTCGCCATTAGAGAATATAAAGAACTAGCACCTTTAACAATACAAGAAATTACGCAAAGCTTTAAAAAATTAGGTCATAGAATAAGTGTAAAAAAAGTTATTAGAATAACCCTAGACTTAAGATCTTTATTCATAAGGGAGCATCCAAAAATCAGAAAGAGCGAAGATTATTTATGTAGAGTAATATCTGACGTAGTATCTTCCCCAATTATTGAAAGACGTTTAAAAGATAGAGACTTTAATACAGAAGAGTATAGAAATCTACTAATGAAAGAAAGTAACCACATATTAACTAAAGTCGGAAGTACCTCCCGTGGAGGAAGAAATCCATATATCTTTGCAGTCTCCACGGTTTATTGCGCGGACCGTATAATAGCTAAGAAAAAGGCTAAGAAACCAATTCTAACACAGAAAATCTTAGCCAAAATAACCAGAGTTGCAGAGTATAGTATTAGAGACCATTACACAACTGTTCTAAAAACTATGATAATGACTTAAATAGCCCCAATGGGTAACCTAATTTGCTCGGCAACTCTTCAGTTTCCTTCTATTACGCTCTTTAGGTTAGGAAAAAAGCTTTTTTGCCATCTTCTAAAAAGCAGTGAGAGACAAGCAACAATGCAAAAACGCAAGTGGGTTTCTTTTAAGGTGCCTTTGACTTTTTTGGAGTATCGAGACTCTCGTTTAATGAGCTGCAAGTAGGCTATTGTAGACGCAATATAGAGGATAGTGAAATTTTTTATTTCAATCTAATTGTTTCTAGATTCTGTGGTGCTCTAGTTTCTATTTTAAATACTTTGTGTGCTGTACTTGCTAGACTAATACATTTTGAATTTTCCCCATGGCAAGTGATTATTCTCTCGGGTTTGGGGGACAGCTTTCGAATATAGTCTAATAGTTGTCTCCTATCACTGTGCCCTGAGAAACCGTCTACCGTCTTAATATCGAGTCTCACATTCACCATTTCCGTTTTACCTTCTTTATTTTTCATAGGTATCTCTTTCCAGCCTTTCTGTACCCTGCGCCCGAGTGTACCTTCTACTTGATATGAGACAAATAGCAAAGTGTTTTTTGGATCGGGAGCCATCAGCTGGAAGTACTCTACACTGGGCCCACCACTTAACATGCCAGAAGTAGCCATTATTATACAGGGATCTCCTTCTATGATGTCTGGCCTTGAGCTGGCTCCCTCTACTGGCTTGAAGTATTCTGCTAGAAAAGGATTGCTACCTTGATGGAAAATTCTTTCACGTAGATCCTTCGATAAATATTCTGGATGAGTTGTGTGGATAGCAGTAGCTTCGCTTATCATTCCATCTACATATATTGGAACTTCACGTAACATTCTTTTTCTCATATATTCCTCCAACACTAGAATGAGTTCTTGCGCTCTCCCCACAGCCAAAACAGGAATAAGCACTTTACCATTTCGGGATAGAGTTGCATTTATTATCTCCACCAGTTCTCTTTCAGCTCTTTTCCGTGAAGGCATTATATCGCTAGGTGCTCCATAAGTGCTTTCAATTATAATAGTTTCCAATCTTGGAAATGTGCTGCTTGCGGCCTCTAGTAGGCGGGACTTAGAAAATTTAATATCCCCGGTATAAGCGATATTGTAAAGGCCGTCGCCTATATGTAAATGTGCAATCGCTGAGCCCAGTATATGTCCCGCATTATGAAGAGTGAGACGAATGTCTGGAGATATGTCTGTCACCTCACCATAATCTAGAGGTATGGTATGTAAAATTGCCTTTCTAACATCCTTCTGACTATAAGGTAGCAATTTTCCTTCGCGTTCTGCAACATCTAGATAGTCTAATTGGAGGAGCGTCATTAGGTTCAGAGTAGGTTTAGTGCAATAGACGGGACCTTCATAACCATATTTAAATAAAAATGGTAAAAATCCACTGTGGTCTAGATGAGCGTGAGTGATTATCACGGCATCTAAATTTTCCAAATCAAATTCAGGCAAGTCTATCCGCGGAAACGCCTGCAAAGAAACGCCTACATTAACACCGCAATCAATTAAAACCGAACTTTCAGCAGTTTGCACAAAAATTGCAGTCCGCCCTACTTCTCTGAAGCCTCCCAATGAGGTTATACGTAACCAACCATCCTTAACTAATAAGGGGCGGTGTATTCGTCTACCAATATTTCTAAGTATTTGCTTTCTTGCTACACACTCTGTTTGCAAAGCATGTCTAATTTTAGATATCATTTCTGAGGCTAGTGGAGGAGTTCTAATTACTGAAGGCCTCCAAAGAACAGTCCTTGTTATTTCTTTTAGTGTAACTCCATTTCTTCCTATTACAAGGCCAGGCTTTTTCGCTTCAATTATAACTTCGCCCACATTTTCATCGAAATTTATATTCGTTATTTCAGCTTCGGGGTTAACTATTTTTCTTATTTTTTCCGCCGCTTCAGCGGGGGGCATTCTAACAGAAGGATCCGATCTAATTACCAACCTTTTACGTATGCGTTTTGCAAGCTCTTTAACAAGCTCGCTGTCATCGACCAAAATTTTGGGATTTTTAAGGTAGATTGCAATTTCTGGTCCTTCAAATTCTACTTCTGTAACATTAGCTTCTTTAGGTATTCCTTGTAAAATTGTATTTTTTACTTCGCTAAGAACTTCTTGTGATAACAACTTATGTCCTCCTTTGAGATCCAGAGAATATGTCCTTATTACCTTCCTCAATTAGGTATATTAATTGCTTTGAATTTTGGGCTATGATACGTTAAATCAGATATTATTAATAGTTGCTAAAAGTGTGATGCTTTTGTTCTATTTTTCTAAAGCGGTTCAGTGTTTCAGACAGGTATGAAATTATTCATACTTTTACATTTGCTTATTTGTGTTTCCCCAGCTTTTTGGAATTAAAGGTATTCGTATTTTGAAGCGTTTTAGAAGTGAGCATTTTAATAGCAAATATTGGGCACTTAAGTATCTAGCTGAGGAAAAATCGAATTTTAGAATTGCTACGTTCACTGAACATCCACTAGGTAATAAATATTTCGTAAAAGAATGGCAACGAGACTGCCAAATTTTTTATTATCCTCAGATTCATTTTTAAGTATGTAATGAATAAGATTTAATGTTCCCAAATTTTTATAGAAAACAAAAGGTTACGTCCTCTAGGCTTTAGGCCAAGGGGGCTTCGTAAAAAATTATCGTTTATAAATGCGAAAAACTCAAAGAGGAATATTAATATTGTAGGGAATAATCAATAATGACTTTAGCCAATCGGTGAAAACTGAAATGAGATTACAATTTAAGACAGGAAAAAAGGCGCATATTCCAATTTTGACCGAAGAAGGAGCTCTTGGCAGAGTAGGAGAAATCTGCTTGGGATTGGGCATTGCGGGTGGGGCTTTGATAGTTTCAGATCCTATAGTAATAAAGGTTACTGAAGATAAGATTTCCAATTCGCTTAAAGAATCAGGAATAGATTACTCATTTAAACTGATAGAAAGAGCTACAAAATTTGCTGTTGACCAAGTTAGAGAAGAGGTACGAAAATTAAAAAGCAAGGTAATATTGGGTGTGGGAGGAGGGGGAGTAATAGACGTATCAAAGCTTTCTGCTTCGCAGGAGAATATACCTTTCATTAGTATTCCAACTGCAGCTTCACATGACGGAATAGCTTCACCTCGAGCAAAAATTAATCACATCGCTCCATTTTCTATAGAGGCAAATTCCCCCATTGCAATTATTGCAGATATTGATATTATATCAAAAGCGCCATACCGATTAACCGCATCAGGGTGTGGAGATTTAATAGCTAAGCTTACTTCTGTAAAAGATTGGGAGCTAGCCCATTTGCGCAAAAATGAAAGATTCGACAAGCAGGCTGCAACTATGGCTAAAGAGAGTGGCGAATACCTAGTTAGAAATGCAAAATTAGTAAGGGACAAAACCAAAAAAGGCTACCAACTGGTGGTAGAAGGACTAATTAAAAGTGGAATTGCCATGGCCTTAGCGGGCTCAAGCCGTCCATCAAGTGGTGCTGAGCATATGTTTAGCCATAAACTTGACCAGATAGCACCGAATTCAGCTTATCATGGAGAGCAATGTGGAATTGGAACTATAATCATGATGTATTTGCATGGTGGTGATTGGAAAACTATAGTTGATACTCTAAAGACTGTTGGCGCACCTACAACTGCGAAAGATATTCATGTAGATAGCGAAATAATAATTAAAGCGATTTGTGGTGCAAAAGAAATTAGAAGTGATAGATATACCATACTTGATGAAAAAAAGATGAATCCAAAATTAGCAGAAGAAGCTGCAACAGTTACGGGGGTAATCTAAAGGATTTTTGGGATTGTCTATGACCAGCATTTTAACCCTTATTGGTGTTAAACAAGCAAAGAAAGGAGAAAAATTCGTTTACATGGGCCATGCTGAACCATGTGAAAAATGCGAATTTTATAAAGTATGTATTAGCAATCTTAAACCGAAAAGAGTGTACGAAATAATCGACGTCCGTGACATAGAACATCCTTGTAAGATTCATGAAGAAGGAGTACGTGTCGTGGAGGTTAAATACTCAAATATTCCCGCCGCTTTAGAAGCAAAACAAGTTATACAAGGAGTTACCATTACTTATTCGCCAATAAATTGCAACTTTTATGACTGTCGTTTCATAGATTTCTGTAGACCTGACGGTCTCTTCGAAGGAGATAAATGTACTATCGAAGAGGTAATGGAGAAGATAGAGGAATGCAGAACAGGAAAGGTACTTAGGTTAGTATTACTCAAGATTGTTTCGTAGTGGTTCTTTCAAAAGTTTCTAAGAATTTAACATTTTCAAAATCAAAATTTGAGAAGATATCACTTACAAGTCCAATTTTAGCCAGCTGAATATTATTAGCAAGAACTATTTCGGTAGGTATAGATATCTCAACTGATTTACCTGAAATATTAATTTTAAATTTGTTAGAATCAACACCAGAAAGTCTATTCTCAATTAACGCTTTTATCTTATCTTCATCTTTCTCTAATATGTTCCTTATCGTCACCTCATATTCTAAAACTTGACCCGCTAGTGGATGATTCATATCAACCCGCACCCTACCACCACCCACCTTTTGAACTGTTGCCAGACGCCCCTTTACACGTATCGTCATCCCCGGTCTTGGTTTCACATTTTGTTTTAGAAATTCCCGCGCAGAAAAAGTTTTAATATTTTTAGGATCTCTCTCACCAAATCCCTTCTCTGGCGGAATTTCTACAACTTTTGTTTCACCAACATTCATTGTTTCCAAAGCCTCATCTAGCCCGGGAAGCACCCAACCAGCACCAACCACAACCAGTCGTGGTTTGTACACTTCACGCTCATTAAAAATATCCGCCTTTACTGCAACTTCTTGAATTGTTGTATCAAAAACTTTTCCAGTGCTTTTAACACGACCAATTAAATCAACCAAAATAAAATTCCTTTTTCCAACTTGTTTTGCTCCAGTTTCCGACATAGCTGTTCACCACGCAATTCTAGAAATCCCAGTAATAGATTATTATTAAATCTTTTTGTCTATTTCACTCCTCTCCTTCCATATGAAATTACAACATCACTAAAGTTTACGTGCCTATTTTTGGGCACTTCTAACCACTGAGATAGACTGTTATGAAAGCCAAAAAGTCGTTCTTCTGAGCTTTTTAAGCCCTCGTATTTCCTCTTATTATTGTGAGAGCTAAATGAATTAGATTAAAAAGTTAATAAACGAATTCGTATATAGTGTTAAAAAAGAAAAAGCAAATTGAAGTTACCTTTCCCAAAAGCTTTCCTTATCTCTTGAAACCCACTCAAACCCGTAAGTTTTCAGCACCTCGTTCACTACACCCCAAACCTCTTTACCCAGAAAGGCTTTTGGCTTGATTATAATTTTATCTTTTGTTAACTCGAAACTCAGCATAAGTTGGTATTCGCTAAGCTCCTCCCTAACCGTTTCTAAAATAAGACTCTTTTTCTCGCCAGATTCTATTATCCTCTTTATCCTCTCTTTCTGGAGACACTTAATATAGTCTTCCCAGATATAAATTGGCGGCGAAGAAGTTAGTAGAGCCTCTATTAGACGCGCTTCCTCCTCTATTCTGGGTTTGGGTTCTTTGAAAACCTCACGTATAGCTCTACGAGCAATTTTGATTAGCGCGACGTACCTTTTCACTGCAAAATTAACAAATTCTTCGTCTTCATAATCCAAACACATCATCTCTCCTTCTAGGGTTCTTGACGCCATATACAGTCGACAAGATAAATGTGCAAGGCCACACCATTCTCTAAGTTATGAACATTTTTTTCGACAACAATGCACTTCTTGGATTTGAGTTGGTTCCTTGGATATTTGAACCTTACCTATGTCCACATGTCATTTAAATTCCCTACCAAAAGCAACCTCAAATCAAGAACCACCATCAAGAATGGGAAAAAGAACACCCGGGCATGCAAGCGCTACCTCACATAGTTAAACCCCACAATACCGAGCCTTTTTATTGAACCGTTTGGACGCCTGTTGAGTCTATCTACTTTGGTTGCGGGTAGCCTTTCCTTTATGGCAGTCTGTTTGTAGAGATTTTGCGGTTACCCTTTATCGTTTTCAAGAACGTAATATTCCTCCACTTTTTCTGGTTATAGAGAGAATTTTTCAGACGGCCTTTTCTTTATATCCAAGTTATGGTTTGCAGTAGTGATGTCTTCGAATATGCAGTGTTAGTTTTGTTCATTTACCTCAAAAAGACTAAAATTTTGATAAATTCCATTTTTGGGATGTGACCGAAAAATTAAATCACTAGATGCTACCTACAGTTATTTTTAATTCTCTTGTACCTGCTACAAAATCGTATTTGTCTACTGAAAAAGCTCATAATTTTCCCGAGATGTGAAACCCATAGGTTTAAGAGCAAAATTCTAAAGAGGATTGAAAGATTCTTTATTTTAAGTATTTCTATTGGTGGAGACAAACATGTTTTATATAGAGAGAATCGAAAAACTGGAAGACTTTGAAAAATGCAGCGAGTTGGAAAAGCGTATTTGGGGAACAGAGGAGTCAACCCCACCACCCTTACTTATTGCACTCCAGAATAATGGAGGATTACTGCTTGGTGCATTTGATGAACGGCGAAACCTGGTGGGGTTCTGCGTCGGATTCCCAGGGAGTAAAGATAACCAGTCATATTTCTACTCCCACCAAACAGGAGTTTTACCTGAACTCCAGAGTTCGGGTTTGGGCTATATGCTGAAAATGAAGCAACGAGAGTATGCAATCAAGATGGGATTTAACCTGATAAAGTGGACTTTCGATCCCTTACAGGGATTAAACGGAAACTTCAACCTTAGAAAGTTGGGTGTAATTTGCAGAACCTACCTTCCTAACTACTATGGCATTATGAAGGACAAGCTCAATGAGGGAATGCCAACCGACCGATTCGTAGCAGAATGGTGGCTAAAATCTAAAAGAGTAGTAGATAAAGAGCAAGGTAAAAATGCAAAAATTAACTTAGATGAGCTGTTGGCAGAGGGAGCGGAAATTGCGAACGAAACAAAAGCACTCAAAAAGGATATTAGAATAGTTGTAAAAAGCAATTCCAATATAGATTCAGATCTTATACTTATTGAAGTACCACAAAGCATTAGAAGGGTTAAGGAAGAGTCTATAGATTTGGCTATAGACTGGGTGCAAAAAATAAGGCCCCTATTTTTAAACTATTTTAGTAAAAGATACATCGCTGCAGATTTTATTTCGGAAATATTTGAGGGGGAAAGACGCAACTTCTACCTACTTTTAAAGGAACACTTACTGGAAGATGAGCTAAAAGAAATTGAAACATAAGTATGGTAGATATCAGATGTTTATAGAAAAAATTGAACTCAGAAAAATACAAATGGAATATGTTTCACCCTTCGAGACCAGCTTGGGAAGGGAATACCATAAGACTGCAATAATTGTCAAAATAGAAACACAAGATCTTGAAGGATTTGGAGAGTGTGTAGCAGAGCAAAGCCCCTGGTACTCGTATGAAACTGTTGAAACTGCTTGGCATGTTTTATCCCAGTTTATTATTCCCACAATCCTTAAGAGAAACGTGGAAAACCCAGAGGCCCTCTTATCAATGTTAAAACCAATACGAGGGCACAACATGGCATGTGCAGCAATCGAAGGAGCATTCATAGACGCATATGCAAAGGCAAGAAAAGTTTCTCTCTCAAAACTACTTGGCGGAGTAAAGAACCGAATAGAGAGCGGTGTGAGCATAGGGATTCAAAAGAGTGTTGATAAACTACTGAAAATTATAGGTAATTATCTAGAACAAAATTATCGCAGAATAAAAGTAAAAATAAAGCCACAATGGGACATCGAAGTGGTGGAAAAGGTAAGGGAAGCGTATCCTGATATAAGCTTAATGGTAGATGCGAATGGTGCATATACAATTAATGATTTGAATCATCTACAGAAGCTAGACAAGTATAATCTATTAATGATAGAGCAACCTCTAGATTATGATGACTTGGTTTATCATGCAGAACTCCAGAGTAAAATGAAAACTCCCATCTGTCTAGATGAAAGTGTTCCCAATCTAAGCAGCGCCCAAGCGGCAATCAAATTAGGTAGCTGCAAAATAATCAATATAAAAGTGGGCAGAGTGGGTGGTTTACAAAAGGCAAAGCAGATACACGATTACTGCCAAGAAAAGGGGGTTCCAGTATGGTGCGGGGGGATGCTTGAAACGGGAATCGGGCGCGCAATGAATGTAGCCATAGCAAGCTTGCCAAACTACAAATTACCTAATGACATATCGGCAAGTGCCAGATACTATAAAGAAGATATAGTAGAACCTCCATTCCAAATTAACCGTGATGGAACCATAAATGTACCACGAATGCCAGGCATAGGGGTAGACGTCATAGAAGACCGCCTAGAAAAGGTAACGAAAAAGAAGAAAACCTTTACTTAATATTTTACTGCATATTTTAAAAGCCGTAGATAGTTCTCAGCTAAACCTTGATGCGAGGCGTGTCTGGCGAGATTTTTGGCAAATCTTTATTTACAACACAGCGAATTCCAGGCTCCATATAAAGCGATAAGCCGCATTCGTTGCATCTAATACACTTCTTTATGGAATCAAATTCACCCCGCTTAGACTTGTTTACGAGTTCGGGATCCGCTATTTGCGCCCGTCCAATAGCTACCATATCCGCCTTTTCTTCGCAGAGAATTTTCTCAGCAGTTATAAGGTCGTAAATCGCGCCTACTGTTATGACGGGTACATCAATATACTCCTTAATGCCCTTAGCCAAGTGAACGTTAACACACTCTCCAAGATTCTTCGTTGGGGAAATATAGTCAATGTTCTCGAAACGACCACTAGAAATATGCAAAATGTCTATCCCGGCATCAACCAACATTTGTGCCAACCTCTTAGATTCCTCCAAGTTTAAATCACCTTCAACCCGGCCATCGGCGCTCATCCTAAAGCATAGAGGAAAACGTTCACCAAGGCTATCTCTAGTTTTCATAATGAGGTTAACAGCGAATCTCGCCCGATTTTCGAGATTACCACCATAATCATCAGCTCTTTTATTTGAAAAGGGTGATAAAAACTCGTGTATTAGATAGCCGTGACAACCATGAAACTCAATAAACTCTGCACCAGCTTCCTTAACCCTAACAGCAGCGGCAGCAAATGCATCCTCAATTTCTTCTATTTCGCCCAAAGTCAATTCTCTAGGCTTCGTCATCTCCATAACCAACCCTTGACTCTCACTTTTTAAGACGCAGGGTAGGGGTGAAGGGGCCACGGGTTCAAAGTTAGGCATCCAAGCCTGTCGCCCGGCGTGAGAGAGTTGCAAGCCGGGAATAGCGCCATTTCTCTTTATTACCGCAAAAAGCTTTTTCAAGCCATTTATATACCGATCATCATAAACGTTCAAAACATTTGGAAAACCCCGCCCATTCTTGGTTACAGCACTAGCCCCCACTATGACTAGTCCTGAACCTCCCCTTGATATTCTCTCATAATAATCCAAGTCCATCTTTGTAACGAATCCATCGGCTGTTCCGAAATTGGTATCGGTGGGGGGAAAGACAATTCTATTTGGGATTTTTATCCCCTTTACTTCTATTGGTGTGAAGACCTTCTCCAAACCACTCAAAGTTTCTCACCTTTTCTCTATAAGTTGGAGAACATTGCTTAAAAGACTATCTAGAAAAGACTCCTGTTTACTCTAAATTTTGGCTTTGACAAATTCCTTCACTTTTTTAAGGTCTACCGGGTTCTCGGTAATTTCGTTTTTCTTAAGACTCGTACCTACTATTATTCCATCACATATGGTAAGATACTTTGAAAGATTATTTTTATTAACACCGCTTCCTGCTAGAACTTTTGATTGGGGGATTTTTTCCTTTATTTTTCTGATTTTATTTATATCTGCTTCCATACCTGTACTTTCCCCAGTTACTATTAAAGCATCTGCTAGGGAGCGATTCAGAAGTTCGTATGCCTCTAGTTCTGGAGATCTTTCTCTTAACTGTATGGCATGTTTGACTTGTACATCAGCAAATATTCTAATGTTATCAGCTCCAATATATTTTCTGAACCGAAGCACATTGTAAGCCTCCGATTCAATTATGCCCTGATCAGTGATTACGGCTCCGCCGAGTACATTTACTCTCACAAATTTACCCCCTACCACGTAGGATATTGAGAGCGCTGCCAAGGCATCATTTCGCAAAACATTTATTCCCAAGGGCAAATCAATTTCTTCTCTTATCTGCGTTGCAATGTAAACCATTGAAGCCACTGTTTCAGGACTCACTCTTTTAGGATAGAAGGGAGCGTCACCATAGTTTTCAAGTATTATTCCATCCATTCCCCCAGAATAATAAGCCTCCGCATCGCTTAAAGCCCTATCGCAAATTTCTTTAAAAGAAAGCCCGTATCGAGGAGAGCCTGGAAGAGGCAAAAGATGAATTACACCAATTAAAGGCTTATCGCATCGAAATATATCCCACAAACAGACACCACTTACACGCTATTTCTAATTCATTGCCAAATATTTTGTAAATATATTGAAGTTGCTGTCAGCTCGGGACTTATTTGGAGGGCTCGTTTCTATTTTCACATTACCTTGTGCATTACTTTTGGAGAAAATATGGCGCCTCAGAAGATTATTTTATTTTCCCTAAATTTATATTTTGGGTTAAGCCGGCAAGATACTAGAGGTCACTTTTAATTAGCGAGGTTTCTTAAGGGGACATAAGAAGGCGCGTCACTGGAGTGCAGAAGGCCAACCGCGCTGTTAGAAGCTACTTCGCAAAGCCTTTAAAATTGAGCAACTGATTTTAACGAGCTCCAAGTATTGGGGATGTTGTATGTATTTGAGCTCCTATTGAAAGAGTGGTTCTTGAGGTATACTCTTCAAATACCAGGAACCGGCCTGATGACTACAAGCTCCGTAAGAAAACTAAGAAGGATACGAGCAAGTGCTTTTTGTAAGTGACTGCTAAAATTTTTCTCTTGAGCAGTTCAAATTTTAGGGGTTTGCTGTGTGTGGGTGAAAGGCAAGGTGTAGAGCTTGCATGTAGTGATGATTCTGCACCAAGAAGGATTGCATACCGGGTTTTTAACCACATCTTCCCAAAAAGCAACCCGGGGAACTAAAAAAGCTCGCGACTTCAGATTTTACGCCTGCTACAACCGCACCTATTTACCACCAATAATAACTGAAAAGGAACATGCCTATAACACTCAAGAAAAGGCACCTACATCCAAAAACTAAAAAAGACGCTTGGGGAAAAAATAAGTTGGCAATATCTTGACTTTTTCGGGCTTAGCGTGATTAGATGGGTTCTGCGTGGAGGATTCTTGGACGGATAAAATACTTTCTCTCTTGTTTAAGGTGACAGAATGCAGCAATCATTCCCTTAACGCGACCCAGCACCGTCACCGTCCTAAAG
>CAZECW010000157.1:0-53062 GCA_964510585.1 uncultured archaeon
CTTAATCTCTTTGAATCGGGGGAGGTGGCGGAGGTTTTCAAGGTTTGTGCCTTCAAAAACTTCTTCGACTGACATACCCTCATTTAGACGAAAAGGGGTTAGTTAACTTAACTCCCAAAAACATAATTATTACATTGTGCCTTATATGCATAAGTATATAAATACTATCTAAGCGAAAAATTACAGCAAGTTACATTAATATGTATGAGCGTGTAGCAGTTAACACACCATAATTAAGGATAGTAGTTTTATGCAAAAGGATGAAAAGGACGAAAATTTGGAGTTCCGCAAAATACAAACCTTGGGAAAATCGTCATATGTTATCTCGTTACCCAAGGATTGGGTTGATAAGAATAAGATAAAAAGAGGGGATAAACTAGCAGTTTATAAAAGCCCTGAGGGCACTCTTGAGATATCATATGTGAATCAGAAGGCTTCCCTTAGGGGCGTTATTCCCGAAGTTACAGAAATAGTGATTGATGATTTAAGTAAGGATGAGTTGGAAGCTGTTATCATTGGAAACTATCTCATGGGTTATGATAATTTTAAATTGATTACTAGGAGAAACTATATTGATTCTACTCAGAGAAAGGTGATAACGAATACGCTGAACGCTTTATCCGGTTTGCAGATTGTTTCGGAGTCTCCTAAAGTAGTGGAGATAAAAAATCTTTTTGAGCAATCCAGCTTTAACGTGAAGGAGGTTGCCAGAAGGCTTGGCCTACTTATTTCTCTTATGCTAAAAGATTTGGTTCAGGCTTTGAAAGAAAAAAATCTTGAAGCTCTTTCTGACATAATTGCGCAGGATGAAGAAATTGATAGCTTGTATCTGTTGATGAGAAGACTTCTTATAATCGGCAGTAGAAATGTTGTTGCTGCCAAAAAAATTGGCATCGAGGATAACGCCCTCTGCGTCACTTGGAGTGTCATTTTTAAAAAAATTGAAAGTATCGCGGATCATGTGGTAAAGATATCTGAAACATTAAAGACAATTTTTTCAAGCGAAATCGAAATCCCTGAGGAGATTCGTCTATCATTCTTGAAGGTGGGAGAGGGTGTTGCTAAAATTTCTGAAAGGATATTCCTGTCTTACTTCGAAAAGGATGCCGAGGAAAAGCTGATAACAGTGGAGGAGATTAGGACATTTTCGAAACTGAAAAATGAGTTCACACAAAAAATAATCGAACAGGATATAGATAAGCGATTACTTGTTTTGTTAGAGAATATCTGTTTTAGATTCGAAGAAATAGCGAATTACTGTTTTGACTATGCAAGAGATCTTATACACTACAGGTTGTATTTTCTTTAGTATGAGAAACATTGACACCCTCTGCGACTAGAAGTCGGGGACCTTTTCGCCGACGGTTTTATAATTATCATGTTTGAGGATATAAGGGCTCATCCTAGTTTTGTAATTGAGATTGGGAATAATGTGTTTTGGACATAAGTAATTTTGTAAAAGTAATTAAAAGGTTTTTAAATAATATTTTTATATTTTTATTTTAAAATTTTAAATTATAAATTTTTTATAGTAATAAAGTAATAATTATTTTAAAAAGCATTTTGGCATAAAAAAACTTGGTTAATACATTGTCATTCTCCGATTCATTGAATTTTTCGCATTAATTTATGTTATTTTATTCAAGAAAGATGTGGTTAACCCTCTTTTTATGGAAAGATTCCGCACCCAGCTAGTGGAAAAGCGCAAAAACGCTTCAAGCGAATGAGTAACAGGATTGCCAAAAAATGCATACAATGAATTTTGGATCCTCGTAAGGAGTGTTTCCTAATTAAGAAACATAGGAATATGTTAAAAACGTTCATAAATACAAACCTTATATTTATTTATTTTAGGTGTTGTTGACTATTTTTCTCAGAGAGCCTTGGAGGCGGAAGTTTATGAATATTATAGTAGATGAGTTGAAACAGGTACCTCTTTTTGAGCAGAGGATGGAGATATGTGAGCGTAAGGGTGTAGGCCACCCGGATACTATTTGTGACTCTGTTATGAATGAGGTTTCCATAGCTCTTTCCAAGGTGTACATGGAGAAATTTGGAGCTATTATGCATCATAACGTGGACAAGAGTTTACTTGCTGCTGGTGAAACGGAAACCAAATTTGGTGGGGGGAGGATTAAGAAACCCATGCTTATGGTGTTTGGAGACAGAGCTACATTTGAAGTGGGTGGTGTTGAGATTCCTGTTATGGAGATTACAATTAACTCTGCTAAGAAATGGTTTAAAGAGAATATGAGATTCGTGGATCCTGAAAAACATTTAAAGTACCAGATTGAGCTTAAAAGGGGATCGCAGGCGCTAGTTGACATATTCGAGAGGAAGGGGAAGTATCTTGGTGCGAATGACACGTCAGCTGCGGTGGGGTTTGCACCAATGAGTACTACTGAAAAGATAGTGTATGAAACTGAGAGATTTCTCAACTCTAAGGAGTTTAAAAGGTCCTTTCCCGAGACTGGGGAGGATATTAAAATTATGGGATTTAGGAAGGATAATAATCTTAAAATTATTGTGGCGATGGCCTTTGTAGATCGTTTCATTGATTCTGAGGAAGATTATTTTAGAAAGAAAGGGGAAGTTTTGGAAGAAGTTAAGCAGTTTGTTAACTCTAAGGTAGACATGTATGATGTTGATATAGTTATAAATGCTCTTGATGTAAGAGGCAGGGGGGTTAATGGGGTGTACTTGACGGTTTTAGGGACTTCGGCTGATGGTGCGGATTGCGGTCAAGTGGGTAGGGGAAATAGGGTTAATGGAGTGATTCCGTTAAATAGGCCTACCTCTTCAGAGGCTGCTGCGGGGAAAAATCCTGTAAGTCATGTGGGTAAAATATACAATTTGTTGAGTTACAGAATAGCGAGTGAGATTCATAAAAAGGTTTTAGGATTAAAGGAAGTCTACGTATGGCTTCTTAGCCAGATAGGGAAACCTATTAATGAGCCTATGATTGCCTCAGTTCAAGTCATTCTTGAACCAGGGTTGAGTTTAAGTGCTGTTTCTAGGGACATTGAGGAGGTAGTCAGGTCAGAATTTGATAATTTACATAAATTTGTGGAAGATTTAGCCTATGGTCGCATTTCTGTCTGCTGAATTCTTAGAATTTTTTGAGGGTTCCATCACGTCGCAAACCGTTAAAATTATTACCGTGTGGGGATAGTATTTTCTTTGGAAAGAGAGGGTTCACTTTAATTAATGATTCATTTATATGAAGGGTTTTTAATGGGTAACACGTCCAGCGGGTACCCTAAGCCAGTAGAAGAAGCAGTGAAAACGTATAGGGAAGGGAAAATCAAAAAGGCAGTGGAAAAGCTTGAGCGTTTACTGGTAGACAAGGATAGTACAGTCAGGGCCAGCGCTGTCCAAGTTCTAGGCAAAATGGCTGAGGAAGGAGTATACGAGTCGAAAGTTTTGGAGACGCTAGTCAAGCTCCTTTACGATTCAGACTACACGGTGAAAAGGAACGCCGCCTCTACTATAGCAAGTTACGCGGGGAGAGGTAAATTTGAAGGTAGGGCTGTTGAACCCCTAATTTCACTATTGGATGAAGAGGGAGAAATTAAATTATTTGCGGCTTTGGCAGTTGCTTACTATGCTGAGGTAGGTATGACAGATTTAAGAGCGGTAAAGTCCCTAATTAAACTTCTATTGGACGGCGAAACTAAAGTTAGGAGAAACGCCGCACTAGCAATATTACGGTATGCTGAGAAAAACTTGGTGGACAGAAATGCTATAGATCCTTTGATCAAACTTCTTGAGGATCAAGATGTTGAGGTAAAAATACATACGATAAAAGCAATTGTTGAATATTTGGAACTGGGGATAGTGGATGAGAGAATCTTAAAGCCTATGGTTAGTTTAATGGGTTCCGAAAATGGTGAAATTCGCAGAAACGCGGTTTATGTTGTTACTAAATACGCCTCGAAAAACATTGTAGATGCTGACGCTTTGAATTTTATTATAAACCTATTAAGTGAAAACCAAGTTGAAACGAGGCGTATTGCCGCTGAGGGAATTGATAATTATTTAGAAAACGGCATTTTCTCTAGCGATGCACTCGAACCCCTTATTAGACTTCTTCAAGATGAAGACAATGAAACCCGCCTAATAGCCTCTCACATTGTAGCAGGCTATGCTGAAAAGGGTCTAGTCAAAGCAGAAGCTCTGAACCCCTTAACTTCACTTCTAGGTGATGAGAATGAAAAAATTAGGTTAAACGCCACTAAGGCAGTGGTCAGATATTTGGATAAGGGGCTAATTGAAGAAAGAGCCCTAGAGCCTCTTTCACACCTTCTTACAGATAGTAATGCCGAAATAAGAAAGGGAGCCTTAGAGGCGATTACTAAATATGCAAAATTGGGATTGGTGAATGAGGCCGCTCTCAATCCTGTTATTAAATTATTATTTGAGGGAGACGAAGAAATTTATCTTAACGCTTCAGAGGTTATGTTACATTATGCAAGGAATAATATTTTTGAGCCCTCCGCAGTGGATCAGTTAGTACTACTTCTTAGTAACCCCAATCAAAATATTCAGGCCAATGCAGCAATTACAATCGGGCTATATGCTCAGCAGGGAATGGTGAGTGATGGGGCAATAGATCCCTTGGTCAACCTATTGGAAAGCAAAGAAAAAAATATCCGTTTGAATGCATTGATAGCCATCGGGCTGTACGCAAAAAACAAGCTATTAAATGGAAAAGCTTTGAAGTTTACTATTAGTTTGCTTGAAGAACCTGATGTTGATATCCGCAGAGCTGCCTCAGCCACATTGGCGTACTACGCTGAAGGGGAAATGATGGAGGTTAGCGCTCTAAAACCCCTGATAGCTCTTCTTAGTGATGAGGATAATGCAACCCGTATTAACTCAGTAGTAGCGGTAGCGTCGTATTCTGAGAAAGCTGTAGTTGATGAAGGAGCGCTTGTTCCTTTAATCAAACTTTTATCTGATGATGACAAAAGGATTGTTATAAATTCATTATCAGCGCTGGTACGCTACGCAGAAAGTAAGTTGGTACATAAAAATGCTTTAGACCAAATTGTGAAACTTTTGACAGATGAAGATGGAAATGTCAGAGCCAGAGCCTCACTTGCCGTTGCTAGGTATGCGGAAAATGGAATTACCAGTGAAGTGGCTGTTGAACCACTAATTAAATTAATTGAGGATAAAAATGATGATGTCCGTGAAGCGGTCTCGGCAGCAATAGCGCGATATGTTGAAAAGGGGGTAATAGGAGAAAAGGCTCTGATTTCCGTAACTAAACTTACTAGTGATGATAATGTTAATATTCGTAGAAATGCCGCCATTGCTATTGGGGAATTTGCGAGCAGAGACATTGCCGATGAAGGCCTAATTGGGCCCTTGATGAGTTTGTTAGAAGACGAGGACAGCGTTACACGTACAAATGCGGTGTTCACAATTGCCAAGTATGCTGAAAAAGAGATAATTAAGGAAGAGGTATTAGGATATTTAGATAGAATTATTAGCGATGAGAATGTACATGTCCGTGCAAACGCTGCCCTTGCGATAGGTTTGTACGCTAAAAGAGGGTTAGTGATTAAAAGCGCCCTTCCAAAATTAATCGAACTTTTAGATGATGAAGACGATAATGTACGAAGAAACGCTGTGCAAGCTGTTAGTCATTATGCAGCAAACAATGTTACAGACAATTCCGCTACAGAACATATTGTAAGGCTTTTACAAGACAAGAATACAGATATAAGACAGGGAGCTATTGATGCCCTCGGCCAATACTTGGAGAGGGGAATTATTTATGAAAGAGGACTAGAACAATTAATTAGTTTGCTCAACGACCCTGACAATTCTATTAGAATGAGCGCCGTAGCAGCAGTGGGATTGTATGCAGTAAAAAATTATGTAGACATAAGAGCCCTAAAGTCCCTGATTACACTCCTAGAAGATCAAAACTACGCTATACGTGCTGGAGCCGCTGGTATAATAGCCCAATACGCGGGGAAAAACCTAGTAAATGAGGAGGCCTTAAAACAGCTGGTCAAACTGCTTTCTGACAAGTCCAGTGATGTGAGAATGAGGGCTGTAGCAGCAATAGGACTCTACGCAGAGAAAAACCTAGTCCATGAAGAGGCCATCGAATCTTTAATCAAACTGCTCTCGGACGAGAATAAAACGACCCGTACAACCGCGGCAATATCCCTAGTTTTATATGCAATAAACGGATTAGTTCACAGTTCTGCTCTACCGGCTCTAGTTAAAATATTGGGTGATGAGGATGCCAATGTTAGAGCAAACGGAGCTCTTGCCGTTGGAATTTACGCGGAGAAAGGATTGTTAAACGAAACCGCAGTTAACCCCCTCACAAAACTGCTCAGTGATGAGAATATAGATGTTAGAACTAGGGCGGTTATTGGAACTATTAGATATGCGGAGAAAGGTCTGGTTTCCAATAAGGCGTTAGAACCCCTCTCCAAAATGCTTCTTGAAGAGAATATTGGTATAAGAAGAAACGCCTTAACCGCTATTATTTTGTACACTGTTAATGGACTATACTATAAAGACGCCTTGAAACCACTTACAAAACTCCTCAGTGACGAGGATGTTGATACAAAGTTGAGAGCTGTGACCGCACTAGATCGCTACTCAGAAAAGGGATTATTTAGCGAAGAAGCTTTGAAGTTCTTGCCACAACTTATTAGTAATGAAAATCCAGAAATTCGATTTAGAGCTTCTAGTATAATTGTTAGATACGCTGAGGGTGGACTCCTCGAAGAATCCGCATTGGAACCATTGATCAAGGGGCTGATGGATTACAATGCAAATGTACGCGTAAACTCCGTACTTGCATTAGGATTGTACGCCCAAAAGGATTACCTTAAAAAAGAAGCGTTAGAACCACTTATAATTCTTCTCGATGACAAAAGTTTGGACATATGCATCAAATCTTTAGACGCTATAGGTACCTACGCTGAGAAAGAGCTCTTTGATGATAGGATATTTCTATATTTGACTAATCTCCTCCGCGATGAAAATCCAGTTCTTCGTAGCAGAGTAGTTGATGTAATTAAATTATATGCAGAGAACAAACTGTTTGATAATAGGTTACTTGAGCCATTAATAGCCCTGCTTGTGGTGGAAGATCCTAATCTCTTATCAAGGGTTCTAAAAGTATTTATGACCTATGCTGAAAATAATCTGGTTTATGAAGAGGCGCTAAAGCGCCTTATAGATTTATTGGGAAATAAAGATAGCAGTATACGTACAAATGCCGCAGCTATTATAGGACTCTACGCAATTAACGGGATTATTGATGAGAAAGCTCTAGAGCAATTATCAAGAAATCTTAGAGACGCTGACAAAGACGCTAGATTAAATTCTGCAACTACCATCTTAAGATATGCTGAAAAACATATTTTTAGTGAAAAGGTAATCGACCCACTTATAAATCTACTCAGCGACGAATACGAGGATATACGTGTAATTTCCGCACAAGCTCTATCACTTTACGCAGAGAATAAAATGGTTAACAAGAAGGCGCTGAAGCCATTAGTGAAGCTCCTCGAGGAGGAGAACTTGGATATTCTCATTAATGCCTCCTCCGCTATTTCGCAGTATGCTGAAAGAGGATTAATTCAAGAGGAGGCTTTAGAGTTTTTAATAAAATTGCTGGGAAAAGGAGACGATAAACTTTCTACAAAAGTCTCAGAAGCGATTATACACTATGCCGAGAGAGGGAAATTTAACTCAGCCGCCCTAAAACCCTTGGTGAATCTGTTATCCGACAAAAACCCTAAGAATCGTTACAACGCAGCAGCCGCCTTAAATATCTATGCAGATGGGGATTTATTTATAACAGATTCTCTCGAACCTTTGACAGAACTACTCAAAGATGAAGACCCTGAAATGAGAAGAGTTTCTTCAGAGACCATCACAAAATACTCAAAAAAGGGTTTACTGTATGAAAAAGCTCTAAAGCTCTTATCAAACTTACTTAGTGACGAAATATTTGAGATACGTTATAACGCCGCCCAAGCGGTAAATGAATATGCAAAAAATGAAATTTTAAACGAGCAAATTTTGGAGTCAATAGTACCCCTCCTAGAAGATCAAGACATTTCTCTATGTAACATTGCGATCAAGACCATAATATACTATGCTGAGAAACAGATGCTTTCTGAAAAAGCATTAAAACCCCTGTCAAAACTACTAAGTAACGAGAATGGGGAGATACGGGCAAACTCGGTTTATGCGATAGTAAAATATGCGGAAAACAAACTTTTTTACAAAGAAGCTATAGAACCCTTAATATCTCTACTAGATGACGAAGATATTAACATTCGCATCAATTCCACAACCGCATTATGGATGTACGCAGAAAACCGCTTGGTTGATCCTAAAGCTCTCAATCCACTCATTGCTCTGCTAGAAGATCAAGATGCGGCAATCAGAAGAAACGCAGTAATAACCTTGTTAAAATATGCGGAAAACAATTTAATTGACGAGGGGGCTTTAGAGAAGGTGATTAAGCTTCTTGCCGACCCCCATACAGAGATCAGGGACAATTCAGCAATAGTTATATCCCTATACGCTAAGAGCGGCATCCTTAACGCCAAGGCCTTAAATCCATTAATCACTTTGCTTAGTGATGATGACAGCTTTGTTCGAGGAAACGCGGCGAATGCGATTTCTAACTATGCTGAGAAGGGAATTGTTGATATCAAGGCAATTGAACCACTAATTAAATTACTGTCAGATGAAAACTTGTACACTCGTGGAAACGCGGCCGCGGCAATAGCCAAGTATGCTGATAACGCACTCCTAAACAGGAAGGCCTTAGACCCCCTCAATAAATTACTCGTCGATGAAAATGACGATGTCAGAATGAGAGCGGTGGATGCTGTTGCCCGTTATTCAGAGATAGGCTTGGTTGATGAAGCTGCTTTAGAAAATTTAGTAAAATTACTTGATGAAGAAAGATCGGATATTAAAGTGAGGGCTGCCGCCGCAGTAGGATTCTATGCAGAGAAAGGATTAATCTGCGAAGGAGCGTTGGAACCTCTAGTTAGGATGCTTAAGGAGAAAGACACTGATCTTTTATGGACGGCAACCTTCGCTATTGGAAGACACGCTGTGAAGGGTGTTGTCTCTAGCGAGGCCATACCTCCTTTAATCGAATTACTTGGTAGCGATAATAATGCGATAAGAAAAAACGCTGCTATTATTACAAGATGGTACGCTACTAACAACTTAGTGGATTTAAAGGCTGTAATGCCCATAATAAACTTGTTAAGTGACGAGGATAGCCAGATTCGAGAAAACGCCGTACACGCTATCGTAAATTATGCTATGAATGGTCTTGTGGATGAGCATGCATTGGTGGAGTTAGTAAAATTGCTTAGAGACGAAAATGCAGATATCCGCAAAGTAGCTGTAGTGGCTTTAGCAAATTACTTGGAGAAGGATCTAGTGGCACCAAATGCATTAGAGCCCCTAATTGAGCTACTCCATGATGAGAATGAGGATATTCGGCTGAAGACTACCGCATTAATTGGTCTATATGCGCAAAAGCATATTACTGATGTGAGAGCTCTGACCCCGTTAATTTCTCTCCTCAAGGATAGTAATGGCATCATTCGCACCAAAGCGGCAATTGCCCTGGGATTCTACGCAGAAAATGGTCTAACCGATGAATCCGCTTTGGAACCACTATTGTCTCTATGTGAAGACGCGGATACTGGCGTTCGTGTTGCAATCTCAGCTACTTTGGCTAGATATGCGGATAAGGGATTGACTTCTGAAAACGTGTTAAAGCGGTTTAAAGTACTCCTTGCTGATCAAGATAGTCAGGTTCGCTTAAATGTTCTACACGCAGCCGAATCCTACCTTAGGAAAGGTTTGGCAATTGAGGACGCTCTCCAGCCTTTGACTGTTCTGCTGAACGATAAAACTGCTGATTCTAGAATCTTGGCTTCGGCAATTATGGCAATTTACGCAGAGAGGGGACTGACGAATCCCAAAGCCTTGGAACCCCTTGTGAAGCTGCTAGAGGATGAAGACAGTAAGACTCGAGGGAACGCCGCACTAGCAATAGCCAGATATATTAAAAAAGGAATCTTTTCAGAAGATGCTTTGAAGCCACTAGTGAAACTACTAGAAGACGAGAACCCAACAACCAGAATGAACGCCGCACTAGCAATAGCCTACGCTGCAGAGAAGGGTCTAACTGACAAGAACGTTTTGAAGCCACTAGTGAAACTACTAGAAGACGAGAACCCAACAACCAGAATGAACGCCGCACTAGCAATAGGCATCTATGGAGAAAAGAAGCTGGTAGATAAAACAGCCTTAGAAAGTTTAACGAAACTCTTGGGCGACCAGGAAGCACGTATCAAAATTCATGCAATAATGGCTTTAGGATTTTATGCAGATAACAATTTGGTTACTGAGAACGCTCTAAAACCCCTAATTACTCTAATCGAAGACGAAAATGTTGATGTTAAGAAACATGCATTAATTGCCATTGGGGCTTACGCGGAGAATAGGTTAGTGAATGAAGCTACTTTAAAAACATTGTCAAGTTTGCTGGATGACGCAAATTTGGAGATTGTCCAAAACGCCACCTTTGTCATTGGAAGATACGCCATGAATGGGTTGTTGGATCCCAAAATTTTGGACAAGCTTATAAAACTTCTTACGAGTAAAGAGATTCTTACAAAAGAAAATGCCATATATTCAATTGCAAGTTTCGCCGAAAAGAAGGGTATAATAGATCCCAGAGCTCTAGAGCATCTAACTGCCATGTTAGGCGATGAGGACATTATTGTGAGAATGAATGCATCATACACCATTGCAAATTATGCTAGAAAGGGAATTTTGAATAAAATGAGTTTAGGCGCTCTAGTCAAACTGCTCGGAGACCCCAGCTCTGCAACCCGAATTAACTCCTCACTGGCAATCGCCTGGTACGCTGAAAACAAGATTACTGATCCAGAGAGTATAGAACCACTAATAATGCTGTTGGGCGACGAAAATAACACCATAAAAGCAAATGCCTCCTTAGCGTTGGCTAGATATGCTGAAAACGGCCTGGTGGACAAAAGGGCAGTAGATAGATTAGCATCCCTGCTTAAAACGGAATATAGCTATACACGTTCAAGCGCCGCACTTGCCCTAGCCAGATACGCGGAAAAAGGCATTATCCATGATGAAGCCATGAGTAAATTAATTGAATTGCTTGAGGAGAAGGAGCCCTTAATACAGATAAATGCGATTCTTGCACTTGCGTTCTACGCAGAAAAAGGCAAAATTGATGAAAGGGCTCTGGATAAATTGATTAATTTATTAGGCAGTGAGAACAAGGACATTTCCTTGTGTTCAGCAATTGCCATCACACGCTACGCTGAAGAAGGCCTTGTGGATGGAAAAACTATCAGAACCCTCATTAAACTGCAGAGCGACGTGAAGATTCGCAACGCAGCCTCGAAAGCTCTGGGAGCTGTCACCAGAGTTTTTGGAGTTTCACCCAAGAAATTGATGGAAGATCCCAGCCTAATTAACCAAATTGAGAATCAAAGGTTAAGCAAAGAAAAATCAAGATTTCTAAGAGAAGCAAAATTCTCAGAAATTGAAGAAATTTTTGCAGAGGTAACAGAATTTGCATTATTCTACTGGGCGCAAAGTGGAGAATCCGAAGAACGTGCACGATTAACTTCAAACAGCTTCAAGACATACAAAAAAGGTTTAATTTCAGAAGCACTCGGAGAAGGAACACCATCCACAATAGAGTGGAAAATAGAAGACCTAACAAAAGACTTCTTAGCCTTCCCAAGTTAAACCCCGCAAACAAACACAAAACGTACAAAAACTACGCCTATTACATTATTCCACTAAAGATTGAAAAAGGTAGAACTAGTTGAAAACTGAAATATAAATCCAGATAGAATTAAGAAACCCTAACCTGTCGCTAAGAAAAACAAAAACATAGTGTCAAAAATAATCTAAAATGACTTATTTAAAAAGTTCTGAACAAACCCTACAATTAGCGGGAACAGAGTCCAAACTTCTATGAAGTTTACAAAGGACATCGCTTTTTCTCACCAAGATGCAAATCTCGCAAGTCCTCGGAATCAAATTTGTGGCAGCCTCGGAAGAAGCCATATCGCTTGCAAGTCTTTTAATCTCATTCCTAGCCTCTTTATCCAAATCAATCTTTTTACCTCTTTTTTCCTTCACGTAGTGGGATACCGCAGCCTCGGATATTCCGAGCCTCTTCGCTACCTCCTTCTGAGAAAAACCAAGCTTAACCAACTCCTTAGCTAACTCCGACCTGACACTAGGAAGCAAATACCAAATAACCAACTCACAAGGGGACTTCAAACAAAACACCACGAATCTCTTCACTGCAAAAATTCTTAACTATTGTAAAACATCCGTACATGAATAATACAATTAAAACAACTATTATTTAAAAATAGTGGAACAAAAGACCCAACACAAACCCCAACAATGACCAAGCCAAGAAAAACATCCCCAAAAACAATGTCGAAACCAAGACAACCACCCTCCCCAACAGAAACATAGATCAACCCCCAATTTTCATGTACCCAACCGTCCCACAAAAGCACCCTTCCCAACCTTTACCCAACATTTTAGACCAAAAATAGTCAAGATGAACCAACACAACACGATAAACTATTCTCCAAAGTTTAGACCACTAATCCCAAGTATCCCCTTCAACCCATAGAGCAATAAAAATTTCACAAATGAATCTTTAAGAAGCAGACAAAAAAAACCCAAACCCTAAAAACAAGACACTTCAATTCAAGTTGCAAAAATAAAAAAGGATACAGGAAGCGAAGCAAAACATAACTAGGAATGAACAAATACTAACGTTCTCAAGAAGCCCAAACTACTTCAAATATGAGTACAGCCTCTTGATTTCCGCCTCTGCCTCCTTCATCATCCGCTCAATAAGCTCCTTAACCGTCGGAATATCATCAATGTTACCACAGGACTGCCCACAGAGAACAGGACCATTATCAATGTCACCCTCATAAACCAACGCGTACTTCCTGTTATCCTCCCTGATAGCTTCAAGGTCAAGCTGCGCCTCCAAAGCCATCTTCTCATCCCTAGACAGAATCTCACCATGCTCCTCAGCATACTTATTCTTCAAAAGACGAATCGGACCAAAAGCACCCTGACAAACCATCGTGTCAGAATCCTTTGAACGGACAATGAAGTCCTTATAGTTTTGGTGGAACTCACATTCCTTAGTAGCGATAAAACGTGTGCCCATCTGAACACCCACCGCGCCCATAGCTAGCGCAGCAGCAATACCACGACCATCAGAGAAGCCGCCACAAGCTACTATTGGTTTTTTGCAGTGTCTGGCTGCTTCGGTGACTAGTACGGTGGTGTTTACTCTTTCGTAGCTTTGGTGTCCGCCTCCTTCGTATCCTGTGCATATTATGCCGTCGCAGAGCCCATCAACTTTCATGGCGTGATATAGTGTGGGGGCTACGTGAAATAGAAGTAGGTCTTTGTCTTTTTCTTTGAAGAATTGTGCGGGGGGTTTGGGGTTTCCTGCTGAGGTTACTACCATTTTTAGTCTTTCTCTTATTTCAGGGTCTTCTTTTCTTAGTTTAACTATTAGTTCCATTAGGGCGGGGGCGTCGATTTGTATTCTTGCGACTCTAATGTTTACTCCGAAGTTTCCTTTGCAGTTTTCCATTACGTATCTTATGTTTTTTTCCATTTCTTTTACAGGGTCTACTCCCAGAAGGTTAGTGTGGGAAATTATTCCGAACGCTCCTGCATTTACTACGGCGCAGCATAGTTTTGTGGTGTAGAAGGGCCCCATCGCGGCTTGTATTATGGGGTATTTTATTCCTAACATGTCGCATAGTGGTGTTTTTATTGTCATTTGTTTTCCTCCATTCGTGGATAGACTTTTTACAGTTTGGGTAAAAAAGTTTTTGGCATTTTTTGGGGGTCTAATTTTTGTTGGTGTTGTTGTGGGGTTAAGTTTAATAGGTGTTTTTGTGGGTTTTATTGATAAGTTGTTTGTTGTCTTTGTTGGAGGTGTTGTGAATGGGTGGTAGTATAATTGTTATCTCGGATTGTCATTTGGGCTTGGTTGCTGGTGGCGAAAAGGAGAAGGGTATTGTTTGTGAGCCGGAGAAGTTGGGTCAGTTTTTGAGTTGGCTTATTCGTTTAAAGGGTGGTGAGAAGTTTAGTGTTAAATTGGGGCCTTGGGGTGGCGAGCGTAAGGAGAAGGTTTTGAAGCCTCCTGAGAAGGTGATTTTGATTGGGGATATTTTGGAGCTTTGGGATGCTTCGGATCGTGCTATTGAGTATTGTAGTAGGCCGATTTTTGATTTGCTTGAGAAGTTGGACTGTGATAAGATTTATCTTTTGGGTAATCATGACTATGATTTGAGACCGCTTTTGGGGGTTTATCCTTCGGGTGAGCATACTCTGAGTATTATTGAGGATTGTTATCCAGTGCAGGAGGAAGAAGGAGGAGGGAAAAAGGGGAGTAAGGCTAAGAGGGTTGTGACTCTTAATAAGGGTGATAGGGGTTACTTGTTTGTTCATGGTTACCAGTTTGATAGGATTTTTAGATTTCAGCCTTGGAAGCTTTTGCCCGGTATTCGTTCTGGAGCTCTGGCTTTTGGTAGGTATGGTGACCTTTTTGTGGGCCTGCTTGTTCTGGGCATATTGATGGCCCTTTTAAATTATGCTATATTTCAGTATTTTCCTCTGGGTCCTGTTGGTTTGAATCAGAGTTTGTTGGGTTTGGTGTTTCCTATTTTGCAGTTTCTTCCTCTTAGTTTTCTTGGTCTGAGTGCAAGTTTCTGGAACGCGTTGCTTCCCATTTTTGGTGTTTTGGGTAATGGGGCTCTTATTTTTCTGTGGGCTATTTTGGGCGGGCCGCGTGTTTTCTATCTTTATGGAAGGAAAGTTTGGAATAGGCTTGTTGGCACTAGGTATAATCGTAAGGCTTCTATTAGGGGTCTTCGGGACTGGTGGAGAAGTTTTTCCAAGAATAAGGTTGTTGAAACTAAGAATTTGAGAATAGTCTATGGTCATACTCATCTCACAGATGTGATTTTGCCCGATGAGCTTGTACCGTTTAGGGGTAAGGGTGGGGAGGTGGGTCTCACTGCTTTAAATATTCCGGCATGGGTTAAGGACTATACTGAGAAGCATAGGCAGAAGCTTCGTGCAACATGTCTTTATATCGACGATGAGGATGAACTATTTATTGGGTGGGATTGGAATGATAGGAGGCCTTTTTTGGTTCCGATTGAGACTGTTCACGAGAGAATGGAGAAGGGTGTTGTTTCTAAGGATACGGGTAAAAAACTTTTGAGTATTGGATGGCCGAAATCTATGGTAGAGTTATGGACCGAAGAAAAAGTTACATTCTAATAAAATGTTTATTTTTTATTTATTTTTTTGTATTTCGCATAATAAGAGAGGAATTTATTAGAAGGTATGGTAATATTGGAAATCCTAATATGAATAAAAAGGGATATCACCGAGTTATTCACCACATTAGATAAGATTGTGGGGAATTCTGGAGAACCGGGCCTTCTGGGCTTCCCAGATGTTAAGAAGTTATTTGATGATGTTAAAAAGAAAATTGCCGAAATACCCCATTGGACTCTATTTTCCAGATTTTAACAATTTAATTAACAATCTAAATAAAGACTGGGGTAAGTCATTTGGGAGAAGCCATTGAAAAAATAGTCAACTTTTACAATAAAATCAAGAGAAAGGAACATTAACACTCACTGGAACTTGAGGGCTTTCTAGCTACCGTTGCAAGTTGAAAAAGTTAATATAACTAGTTTTATGTTCCGAATGATGTTTTGCAAATATTTTGGGCCGTTTCCCACTTTTCTTTTGAGATGTTATTAGGAATACGACCTTTACTGAAAAATGGCCGGGAGCGCCACAAGGCGGAATAAAAGTTAAATAGCCTCCCCACAAAAACTGGTGAGACTGGCGTATGAAACAAAAGAGCCAGAATCAATTTTATAGCAAATTTAGCAAGAGCTCTGCGACCTCGGGAAGACCGAAATAGTTCTTTTTTATTTTTGGGATAATTCTTCTAATTTGTTTCGTTGTGCCCATGAGTAGAACATTGCATCTTTTTACTTCGAAGTCAATTACTCCTTTGGGAATAGCCACATCTCCGCCAACAGATAACATATGTTGCTTGAGTGAGAGAGCTGCGGAAGCGGTGAGACCGCTCAGAAGTATGTTGTGGTTAACTGTTTTTTCCTTCATAAGCTGAATCCCCTCCTCACTTACATTCAAAGTATCCATTATTTCTCCTGCATCTGTGGGTTCTTTGATAAAGTTTAATTCGAGTGCCTTATAGTTGGGTGTCTCTGAGTTTTTACTTGTTTTAGCTATTGCTTCGGCCAATTTAACAGCTTCTCTGGTTTGCTTAACATCATGAGTTCGAATTGCGTTTGCCCCATTAAAAACCGCTATGGCTGTAGCCGCCAGAGAACCATTTAATCTATCCTCGGGGTTCTTTAAACCTAATACCTGTCCAATAAAAGATTTTCTAGAAACCGCCACCATAATCGGTTTCAGGAGAGTTTTTAGCCTAGTTAAATCTTTTATCAAAGCGAGATCAGATTCGAAGGGTTTACCAAAACCGATTCCGGGATCAACGACGATTTTCTTTTGGTCTATTCCTGCGTCTTTTGATATTTGGATGCTGTTTTTGAGGGATTTCCTGACCTCGTCGATGGTCTGGGCATCGCCTGGTTTTTCCTTGGCAGCCATAATTATTACTGGAGCATCATACTCTGCAGCTATTTTTGGGAGAAGAGGGTCACTTTTAAACCCACTGACATCATTTATAGCATTAGCACCTTTGCTCAGAGCTGCTTCCGCTACATTCGCTCTTTGAGTGTCAATTGAGATGGGGAAATCTGTAACTTCTCTCACTGCCTTTACTGCTTCAACTACCCTTTTTAACTCCTCCTCTTGTGAGACAGGCCGAGTGCCATAAATTTCTGGAGGCGCTGTTGATGCTGCCCCGATATCAATATAGTCAGCCCCTTCTTCGATTAACTTGACGGCATAATCCTTAATTTCTTTGGGGGAAGTGCGAACTGAACCCTTATAAAATGACTCCGGCCCTACATTTAAAACTGCGAAAATTCTAACGGGAAAGCCTTCGCCGATTTTCAGATTCCCAAAATTTGCAGCCTCCATAAATAGTTCCTCCAAGTATATCTGAAAACAAACAGCTTTAATACTCACTCTTATTTTTATCCTTGTTTAAAAAAGGAGTTGAAAAAGGATGGTAATGTCGCTCTATCCCTTGCGCACAAAAATCCTAATCCAAGGTGACGACCTCGCCACAGTAATTATAGAAGAGGCGGAAAAACAGAACATCCTCTTGGAAACCGGAGATATAATAGTTATCTCATCTAAAGTGGTTGCCCGTTTAGAGGGAAGAATGGTGAAGCTCAGCGAGGTTGAACCCTCGCAGGAAGCCTATAGAATAGCTAAAGAAGTTCAACTGGAACCAGAATTCGTAGAACTCGTACTTAAAGAATCCGAAATTGTCTTTGGAGGAGTTTATAGAGCACTACTTACCCTAAAAGACAACATTCTCCAAGCCAATGCAGGAATCGACAGCTCAAACATTCCTCAAGGATATGCAGTACTCCTTCCCAAAGATCCCACAAAAAGCGCACACACCATTAAAAGACAAATACAAGAAAAAACTGGACGCAAGGTGGGAATAATAATTGCAGACAGCAGAACCCAGCCACTGAGACTTGGAAATACTGGAATGGCAATAGGCGTAGCGGGATTCAAGCCGGTAATAGATGAGAGAGGAAAAAAAGACCTCTACGGAAAAATCCTAAAGATCACTAGAAGAGCAGTGGCAGACAATCTTGCATGTGCCGCTGAGATATTGATGGGCGAGGGAAGTGAACAAACGCCCATCGTAATCATAAAGGGCGCACCAGTAGAAATGACAGAAGAGTACATTGAAGAATCTCAAATGATAATCCCAAAGGAAGAATGCATGTATTTCGGAACACTTTTCCCCAAAAAAGGTAAATAACACCCAAAATACAACCTTAGTTAAAAAGATTAATTCGTATCCTGAAAGACCTGTCCAAATAAGGGTGATTTTATAAACTTGTTGGGGGTAGTTTTTTCTCATGTGGTTTAATGGTTTTGATTTCTGGGGTTTCGTTTTGGGTTTGGGTGTTTTCCGCCGGAACAAGGTTCCCGTGGAGCTCAAGGTTCTGGGCGTGGTTAACTATATCTTCATGAGCAGCTTCCGCAGAACCGCCAAGGTACTCTCCCTTTTTAAAAAATCAGCAAGAGCTCCGTGCACTACTGGGTAGCCCGGTTCAAGGAGAAGGTGAAAATAGGGGTGAAGCCCAAGGTCCGGGGAACCGTTGCCATAGACGAAACCGCGACCAAGACCAACGGGAAACGCTTCTACCTCTACGCCGCCCTCGACTTAGAGAGAAACGAGGTGATCTGGATGCGGGTCTATCTACCCCGCCCGGAACCATCTCACCACCAGGGATTTCGTAAAAAACGTGCTGAAATACTGTGAGAACAAGCCCCGGTTCCTTTTTGGATCGGGGACCCTGGTATAACGACGTCTTCCGGGACCTCAAGTTGAGCTACGCCCACGAGACCTTCGGCGAGAGGAGCAAGGTGGAGGCGGTTTTCTCCTCCTACAAGCAGCGCAGCAGGGTATACTTCAACAACTTCAACCTTCAGAGCGGAGCCGAAGAAGGGAGACCCCGCACAGTGGTCAAAGAGAGCCCTACAACTGGCAAACCTATTCGCAGTAAGCTTCATTCTATACTACAACCAACTAAGATAACGCTTATTTGGACAGGTCTTATCCTGAATTAAATTTGTTCTTATTGCTTCTCCTTTCTTTTCACTTCTTTTGCATTAACGGAGATGGTTTTTACAATCATATCAATAGTGATAAAAGGGAAAGATTGAAATTTCCTTTATGTCTACTGTTAACCATAAAGCGAATCAATTATGGTGTATGCTTTTGAAAAACTATGAAATAAACTGGGAAATAGGAGATATAATAAAGGTAAAGCTATACAAAAAAGGCTTGGATCTAAAAAAATTAGATCTCAAAGAACCACTCATTATACAGGGATTTTCAGGCATTGGAAATGTGGGGCTCATTGCGGTTCGTCACATGTTGACTGAAGCAAGAGCACGGCCTCTATTTGAGGTTATGAATTTGGATATGCCTTCGGTGGCTTTTGTGGAAAACGGCTTATTTACAGATTGGAGTAATATTTTTTCAGTTATGGTGTATCTGTGGAGGAGGCCAAAAGGAAGGGATGTTCTATTCTCTTGTTCATATACTCAACCTTTGACTCCCCTGGGCAGCAATATTATTGCCCATGTGCTTTTGAGGAAACTCAGCGATATGGGTGTGGAGGATTTAGTTTCTTTGGGTTGTTTCGGAACCAACAACTATGTTAAGAATCCTAAGGTATATGTGTCCGCTACCAGTAAGAAGGTGTTAAATGAATTTGAGAGTATCCCTAACGTGATTGCTTTAAGGGATGGAAGGATATCTGGTTTGAATGGCGTAATGCCTTTATTGGCATCCAGCTATGATATGCTGGGGGTTTCCCTTCTTGCTGAAGGGCTGTCTCGTATTAGTTTTAATCCACGCTCTTCCAAGGCATTGATTGAGGTTTTGAATGCACATTATGATTTGAATATTGATACAGGGGCTCTAGATGTTTATAGCGAAAAGTTAGAAAAGGAAATTGAGAAACTGAGGATGAGGTTACCCACCGAGCCGGAAGGTATCATAGAGCCTCGCGCAGGTCAAGACCAAATAGATTCGTACTACACATAATTTCTTGTTCTACTTTTCTTTGGGAATAGCATTATAAAATATTTTTGAACTATTTGTTACCTATAGGTACAGTTTGTTTGCCCGTAGGTTTGGGTAAAAAATAGTGTGTTAGGGATGGGGTGGTTTCGGTTGGCCTTTGGATTTTTATTTTTACTTGTAGTTTTTAGCTACCTCTACGTTTTCTCCTTTTATTTCGATTAGGCCGTGGGATTTTAGCTCTGAAACGTATGTTTTCAGTTGGATTAGAGTTATTCCAAGTGCTTTGCTGAGTTCTTCGAAGCTTCTGCTGCCAGCGTCCCTTAGTATGTAGAAGATTTTATATTTGAGGTCTTTTTCGAAAACGCTTCTTATTCTTTTTTCTCTTTCCTCGGAATGGTTTAATTGGGTTTGTAGTTCTTTTATTTTTATTTCTCTGTCGGATATTGTTTCTTGGGCTTTTTGGAGTAGGGTTTCTTTTGCTTTTATTTCTTGTGCTTGTTTTTCATTTATTTCTTCCAGTATTTTGATTTTGTTTTGTAGATCTTTGTTTTTGTGTTCTATTTCTTGGATTTTGTTTTCTAACTTGTTTATTTCCTTAACTTTTTCTTCTAAGGTGCGACTTATTTGCTCTATTTTTGCCTTTAGCTCTTCTTTTGCTTTGTTTTCCTCGACTATTCTTTTTTGAAGTTCACCTATTTTTTGTTCCTTTTTTTCTAGTTCTTCGTCTTTCTTTTTTATTTGGTCGCTTAGGTCTTGAACCTGATTGTTTAATCGTTCTAACACTTTCTTTTGACTTTCGGTTAATGACATCCCTAATAGCACTCCCACTTTTCGAAGAAGATTTGTGTAATATTCTATTTAGGGTCTATTAATCCTTTTTCGAGTTTTTATAGAATGAGTTTTTATATTTAATAATATTATTATATTTAACAATTTTTTATGTATTGTAATTATAATTTTTAAAATATTATTAAAAAGGTGATGCTTAAGTTTTATATAGTTGTTTCCATTTCTTTTGGAATAGTAACTTTCTCATTGGAGGGTCTATTTGCCCGATGGAGTCGCCCTAGTCTGTACACGAGCCACCTTGAAAAATGAAACCGAGGTTAAGGTTTGTGATTCAAGACAGAAAAACGGCAGAACTACACTAACATCATTCAAGTTTTCTTGGGACGTAAATATAACGGGCAAGAAAATGCGGATTCGAATTGATAATTTTAATCGCTTTGATGACAAGCGTATGCTATACAGGGGGTTTACGGAGGTAATAGTTTCGCTAATGCCTTTCATCTATAATTTAGCACAGGAGAGCAAGAGACAGGATTTTGAAAAAATCCGTTCCTATCCTTCTTTACGTGAATTTTTGGGAGATTTGAAAACTATTTCTTCAGCTGTTCTTTTAAATGATGTTTCTAATTTTTGCGAGTTGGATGAATCTATTCTGAATTTAAAAAAACTGCAAATAGTGTTTGGTAAAGAAATTCTAAATCTGAAACCAGAAAAACGGTTAAATATTCTTATCAAAGAGTGGAAAAAATATTTTGGCCAAGTCATTGACCTCTTTACAAATAGTCAGATTAGTATGATTTTTTTGGAGTACTATATCGATCTAAATTCAATTTATGATCCTGACAGATTAGAGGGCTTTAAGGAGATAATGAAGGAGGTTAGATCCTATAACATTATACCCATCATTTCAATAAAGGGTGATGAAGCCCCTGAGAAATTTGAAAAACTACCCTTAGACTTGGTGGTTCTTGATAGTCAGTCCCTTCAGCTTTATGAGTTAATTGTAGACATGGCAAGAGAAAAGGATGTCAAAAATTTCACTCTTTTTGATATTGTGAGATATCTTCGGGGGGGAACAGCTAATTCGCTAAATGATGTCACTCAAAGAAGCCTGGACTTGCTGGTGGATAACGGCTTACTCGAAAAGAAGGATAACAGGTACCAAGTGATTCTTTAAAAAGGTGTAAAATCGTTTTTTAAAGGAATATGGAATGATTAACTCTTCTGTGACGGTAACCTATTCAAATGTTCTGTCGAATGCTAAATCTAATATTTCGAGTATTTTTTGAGGGGGAACCACAATGTAGAACATGTCTGGTTCGAAGTGAGAATGATAAAGTAACCCCGTTCTGAGCAAGTCTTTTAGCGATTCGTCTAACTCTCCCGGGTCTGTTTGCACCTTTAATTCTTCGTAAAGTAAGTCGTACTCCCTTTTTATTTCGTTAAGAGACATGTAAGGTTCGTAGAGATATTTTTGAAAAACTCTTGCAATTTTTTGTAAAAGTAGATGGGTCATCAAGCTGATTTGTGCTAATGAGTCTATTATGGAAAGCTCATCATGCACGGTGAAAATATCTGAACTTGCTTCTTGAATGTGAATAGGTAGTATGTCTGCACCACGCAGGGAAATGGGATATATTCTTTTTAATATTTCGATAATTGTGCTCGGCCGCCCAATATCAAACTCCAAAACGATGTCAGTTAAAAAACGAATTATAGATGGACGAACAAGAGAGGGGAAAGCTATGGTTACCCTCTGATGCGTTATATCCATCAATTCAGTATTGGAATATAGATCTAGGAAAAGGGTGAAATCTAGTTGTAAGCTTGTTCCATATTCTCTCCTGATTTTTCTAGCATAGCCTACTTTTGCAGTTGATATAGTAGTTATGCCGAGTTCTTTAGATTCTTGAAGGAATTTTCTATGAATTTGCTGATTGTTTTCATCGACATCATCCAGTATAATAACCAATTTATTATTTATAGACCTTCTCAACCTACGAAAAATATTCCATAATTCGGGCAAAGTAGCACCAGTAGGAATCACCCCCAAGTGCGCAGCATCACATATGGAAGAATTAATTTGGTACATTATTTCTCTAAAACGCTTATAACAAAAATTAACAAAAACGGGAGTGAACTCAAACTCGCTTTCATTAAGTGTAGCTACAGCGTATCTGGAAAGCACCGTTTTCCCTATTCCGGAAGGCCCGCAAATCAAAAGATTATTGTTTTCATTATCAGATAGTATTTTCTGGAGTTCCTGAAGCTCCTTTTCCCTATGACAAATTTTTGGAGGAATATAAAAGGGATCATATATCGCAGCTACCCTTTGAGAAATCATTGCAATAAACCTCAACCGTTTATATTTCTATTTTTTGTTTAGTATTTAAACCCCACAAAAAATACTTTTAAAAATATGAGAATAGAGGGGGGAGACACTTGACCGAAAGTATTACGAAAAGGGGTTTATTTTCAGTCTAAAATGTGTAAGCAAATGTGGTTTTAATCAGAAAACGGTTTTACCTAAAAAGTCAGTTTGGGAGGAGCGTTGGAAATAAATTTAATAAGTTAAGTTTTTATATAAATTATTAATAAATAAAAAGTATAGTGGTTTGACTGTGGCAAAAAATATTTAGCACCATTCAGTTTAAGTATTACAGTAACACCACAAATGATGGTGCAGTAAGATGTCCATAAGTGAACAAACTTCGGAAAAAATCAAAACATTACTACAAAGGATAGAGGATACCACTAAGCTTGAAGGACTAGCGGTAATAACAAGAGACGGAGTAAGAATTGCTAGTTCAGCTTCTGCTTCCGTTGACGCGGATATGCTATCTGCAGCCTCGGCAGCCATGATTAGCACAGGCGAAATGGCTTCCATGCAACTAAATTACGGAAGCCTATCAGACATAATAATCAGGGGGGACAACGGGCACATTCTACTCACAAGAGCTGGACCCAACCACATGTTGGTGGCAGCAAGCAAGGACACCTCACAACTAGGCCTTAATCTAGGTGTTATGCGGAGATACGCTAAATCGATTTCAGAAATGATTGGAGTTGCACCTGAAATACTCCCCTCACCCAAAATACCCGCGGCAACAACTATGCCTACACCACCAACACCCAAGCCGGTTATCGCAACTTCTACAGTTAGACCCCTAAAACCACCCCAAATAAGTGAAAGTGCACCAACCCAACCTCGGGCTCCAATACCACAAGTACAAGTTCCAACACCCCAAGCAGCAGTAGCTCAGACAACCGCAGAAGATCTATCAAATGACGAGAAGGGAGCTATTTTTGAGGCGCTTAGAGCCTTGGGTTTAGAGGATATGGTTAAGATGCCGGGTTCTAAACTTGAGGCAAAGAGAGCAGAGGGTGAAAGAATTTAAAAAGGGCCTTAAAAGCTAAAAGCACCTTTTTACGGTACAACACGCAACTGATTTAACCTGACGACTCTAATTCTGGAAATAGAATTAGTTGCAGACTAACCCAAAAAGTATATACATGTTCTAATTTTTAATTCTCGTTTTTTCACTCAACTTCTATCCACAAAATTTCTTCATCCAACGCGCATACCCCATTTTCGTAAAATTCACAAATAGTGCAGCATATCTCGTGATTATCACAAGTTTCAATCATAAAGCATTCGTCGCAACAGTTAAGCTTAATGTAGTTCGCCATAAAGATCGAATCTCCTAATGCGAATAGCAATTCTGAGATGTTAATACCTAAGTGAAAAGAAATTTAAAAAGTTATTTTAGAATCAAGATACTTGAAAAAAAGGAGAATCTAGAGCTCGTTTATGGTAAACTATTTTTTTCAGTTAATTTAGATCCACATTTGGAGCATTTATTGTTAATCTCAGATATACAATTGGAATGTGTATACTCCCCACATTTTGGACATACCACGACTCCGCGATTTCCCCCTATAACTGCACCGCAAACCGTACACTTAAGTAACTCTATACCACAATAAGGGCAGAAATCTAGATCTTTCAATAAAAGCTTACTGCACTCCGGGCAAGTTAAGTTTGCAACGTTTCCATCCAAACTTAGTTCTTCGCTGAGTATTAGTGACTTGTTTATAGCTCTGCTTATTAGGTCTTGGTAATTGTCTCTGAGTCGTATCAATCTTTTCAAGGCAGAAGGCTTTATCAGGGCTACCTTCTCAGCCAAGGTATAAGCATCCTGCAAAATTTCGTTAAGAACGCTAATATCGGGAGAAGAACTAATTAGTACGTGTATGCTCTTCTCGGTTTCCTCAAAAAGTTCAACGAACTCCCCACTAAAACCTTCGGACTTTATTACCCTAAACAAGTCACTAACCGCCTTTTTGTAAAAAGTTCTCAGATCCAAAACCAAAACTACCTTTAAAGCTTTCCAAGTAATAGTAAGCAGCAAAATCTTCTAAATTTGACTGGGGATTCATAGTTGAAAACGGGTTCTATTACGCATCTGAAGGATGAAGGCGGTTTTTGTAAGTGTGATCAATCTTGTAAACTATTTAAAAAGTTTATAATAGTCCGGTTGAATTCTTCTGGCTGCTCAATCATTACCATGTGGCCTGCCTTTTCAACTATTTTCAGAGAGGAATTCAAAATCTTTTCATTCAGGTAACGAGACCACTTCACGGGGGTCAATTTATCTTCTGAACCAACAATAATCAGGGTAGGTACACCAATCTCAGAAATTTTGTCTCGCACATCAAACTTGTTGCACGCTGCAAAATCTGAATATGCCACCTTTGGATTGCATTTTAAACACTCCTCCTTTACCAGATCCACAAGTTTTGGATCCGCACTCTCCGCGAAGGCCATACTGCCAATAGCTAAATCAACGCTCTCCCTGAAATTAGTCTTCAAAGCCTCAAGTATAGTGGGAAGCACACCCAACTTGGCTCCTGTTCCCACCAGAACCAAACCCCTCAAAAGCTCTGAATAATCTAGGGCCAACTGTATGCAAATCGCACCACCCAAAGAATGCCCCACTGCAACCATACTTTCAATACCCAAGCCCCTCACAAACTCCGCCACATAATCAGCAAAAAGCTTCACAGAAACCTCACCTTCAAGAGGATCAGACATACCATGACCCGGCAAATCTAAAAAAATCAAATTATAATTACCGGATAGTGCCCTCTGCAAATCCCAAGAAATATGACTACCCATAGAACCGTGAATAAAAACAACCGGTAAACCCTGACCAACAGACTCATAAAAAATCTTTTTACCCCTAATAATCAGAAATGGCAAGACAAACCCTCCTAACCAATTCATAAATCAAGTTGAAACATTTTTAGCACAAATAATATTCGACACGTTCCATCTTTTGAAAGAGATATTTCCATTGTGACTCCTACTGGAGAACAGCTTTCCAAACAAAGGCATTATGTCTTTAACTCTACCACGCCATCCCAGTAGGAAGACGACTATTTTCAGCACCCTCATCACCATGTTTTCAAGGCTATTAAAGCTAAGCCTGACACTTTAAGGTTGTCCACATAATTCGTATAATTATTAGATACTATTATTGTGAATCTTCTCATCCCTACCATGGAAGTGACGTCTTTGTAGATATCACCGAATACCAGCAGTTAAAATCAAAGCCAAAGCTGTCAAAGTACCAATCTTCCTCTCTTTCATCTCGTTTCTAACATAAAAAAATTTTCCAGACTTAACAATTGAAATTACATGCCGTTTCTTCTTATACGCCTCAAGATAATCTTCACGCACGATAATTTCATCAAACTCCACCCTACCCAACTCCCTCAAAACATCATCCTTAGAAGACTTAATAAAATCAGCCCGCCGCTCAACAGGAAAAGGGGTATCACTCAAACTATCCAACAAATCTGCAGTCAAAAACACAACCAAAACAAACCCTCCAAACAATAAACACTTAATAAAAACAATTAAGACATAAAGTATTATAGTTATCCCCAAAAAGCGAGTTGAGTAAAAAAGGTGATTGAGGGCCCAAGCCGGGATATTCATGAGACCAGCCAAAGGCTAATCCTCAAATTGAAATCCCGAACCTAGCCAAACTGGCTAAGGAACCCGGGTCAAGGGATGTCTATCACCCTGGAGACACATCCAACTTCGGTCCACAGTCCCCGAGGATAAACCAGTGAGCCCAGCGTGTAGCCACGCTGCGACTACCCCACTTGGGCCTCTTCTTACGCTGAGCTTGATATCACGCATGGGAATATAAAATTTTTTCGGATTTTATCGTTTCTATTTTAAAATTGTGAGAAGAAATTTGATTTATTTTTTAATTAGTTAGAAGGTAAGGGAGCTAAGTTTGTGATTTTGTTGTCGTACTTTTTGGGTTTAGGGTTTGTGCCAGGTGAACATGTAGTATTTTGGTTCCCCTGTAGGGGATACTGTTGCTACCACGAATTTTTTGCGGACGCTGGTTGCGAGACGCCCCGCCCTTACTGTTTCTATGGGGCTGAGTTGTGTTCCTTTGGGGACGACTGATACTATGAGTGGGGCGTGGTCTATGCCGGGTCCGTGTTCGTAGACGGAGAAGTCTGCTCCGAATTTGAGTCCGGGTCTGACTACGTATCCTTTTTCTCTGAGGTCTTTGTAGACTGCATATTTGGTTTTGAAGTCTATGTAGGTTTGTTCTGCTTTTTCCAATAGTTCTTCGGGAGTTATGGTGTGGTTGTCTTGGGCATCGGTGAGTGTAATTTTTTCTTTTTGGAGTAAGTATAGGGCTTCTAGTAAGGAGAGTTCGAGGGGGCGTGTGAATTGGGGTGATTTTGGTTTTCTTATTCCTAGGGGTTGTCCGTAGAAGCCTTCGGCGTAGAGTTGGGAGCCTTCCTCAGGATTCCATACTATTACTCTATTTCCAGAAATTAGTTCCGCTTTTTTTTTGGTTGGTGCTGTTTTTTCGGTTGCCTCCACTTGTTTTGTCCCCTTTTCAATTTTTGGTATCTTTTTCCTATTCTATTTATCCTAGTCTTGCTACGGCGATTATGCGTACTGCGTTTGCGGCTTTTCCAGCAGTGTCTACAGCATCCTCCAAATTGCTCACTACGCTCAATAGGCGTATTAGGGTGCGGTTGTCTATGTCTAGTTCGAATAGGGTTTGTTCTATGGCTCGGTGTATTTGGTCCATGAATCTTTCTACTTTGTCTACTTCCTCGGCGGCCTTTTTGGCTCGTTCTGCGTCTTCCACTATGGTGAATATGGAGTCTCGGAGTGTTTCAACGGAGTTTATGGTGGTGTTTACTAGGTTTCTTAGGTCTTCTTTTAGGGCTTCTTTGGGTTTCCAGTTTTTGAGTCCTTTTAGTCTAAAGGCGGTTCCTTCAGCGTAGTCGGCGATTTCATCGGTTGTGAGTACTAGGCGCATTAGGTCTTCTCGCTGTATTAATGTTGCGGCGACGCTTAGCTCGTCTAGTAAGGCTAGTTTTATTTCTTCAGCTTCGTTTTCGGCTTGTGATATTTTTAGTATTATTTTTTCCATCTCGGCTTCGTTTCCCTCAAACCATGCTTCCAGGAAGGGTGCCAGCTCTTTTACTGCAAATAATATTTTTCTTATGTGGTCCTGGATTATCTCTAGGACTATTCTCTCCTTGTTTTTGTTTAGGTCAATAGTCATTGGTTTCCTTCCTCTTTCGTGGCTGTCTTATCTTTAAGCCGAATACATTTAAATAGATTCCTATCAGGGGAGAATTAAATTTGACGGTAAGTGTTTGGAATTGCAAGTGATGAAAAGCCGGGGGGAAATATTTCCAATTTTTGTGTTCTTTGCCATATGGGAGTTAAAGGTGTTTGGGTTTTTGTTATTAATTTTGCATATAGTAAGATTTATAGGTTTTCTCTAATAACTTTAGTTTTGTTTTGGAGGATTTCTAGATGTATATGTTATTGTTACTTGCTACTTTATCTGTATTTGACGGTGTAAATGCGTTTTTTCAAGCTCTTTTTAATGGTATTATGTTGTGGATTTTTACATATGGTTCTGCTGGTTTATTTGCCGCAATGCTTTTACAAGCGGTGGCTGCTCCGATCCCTAGTGAGTTTATTTTGATGCTTGGTGGAGCCGCCTTCTCCCTCCAGTACTATGTAACTTTTTTTACTCCATTGATGGTATCGACTCCTGAGGCTTTTAATTTTTTCACATTAGTTCTCTTTGCGCCTTTGGTTTTTCCAATTTTTAATTTTGATTATGGAATCTTTTTGGCGGGTTTAGTGGGAGGTACCGGGGAAGTGGTGGGTGGTGTTATAGGTTTTTACATTGCAAGATTTGTCGGGAGGCCGGTTATTGAACGCTGGGAGAACAAAGCCATTGTTATGGAGAAAGAGGAGCATACATCTGATGGTGGGAGAATAAGGCGAACTTTTGATAAAATTGTTATTTATATTTTGGGAGACGCGGTTCTAATAGCTGACCAGTGGATTACGAGATACGGGTTTTGGGCCGTTCTCGTTACCAGATTAACTCCACTTATACCCTTTGACTTTATTTCTTATGGTGTAGGCCTAACCAAGGTGAAATTTAGGACTTTTATCATTCCCACGGTCATTGGAGGATACCCCCGGGCCTTTATGTACTGTTTTTTTGGAGCTAAACTCCTACTCTATCTCAACTATGCAACTTTTGGTAATCCCTATACCCTTTTCTTTATCATAGTGGCAATGGTAGTTGCACTTTTAGCCGTAATATACGAGTTTGTAATTAAGAGAAAATACTTAGCGCCCAGAGATGGAACAATAAAGAGATAGATTCTACAGTTAACCAGGACTTAGAGCAGTTTAATACGGCTACCCACATTATTCTTTTTTGCCAGCTGATAGACAACATTGGCGGCTGCTATGTCTTGAACCGCCATTCCTGTGGAGTCGAATAGTGTAATCTCTGTCTCGGTTTCTCTGCCCACATTCTTTCCAATTAAAATGTCTCCGATTTCTGCGTGCACATCGTCTTCTTTAATTATGCCTTGTGCAAGAGCGTGTTGAATTTCTCCAATCACGCGGCACTGTTTGAAACTGTCCACCACAATTTTTGCTCTTTTCATAATTTTAGGGTCTAACTCTTGTTTTCCGGGAGCGTCTGCCCCAATTGCATTGATGTGTACGCCGTCTGGAATCCATTCATCCATAATAAGGGCTTTATTGGAGGGAGTGGCTGTTACAATTATGTCTACGTCACTCACGGCTTCTTTTGGGGTGTTTACTGGTTTAACCTCGATACCTAGGCGTTCACTCATTTCAGCGGCATATTTCTCGCTGCTAGTACTGTGGATATTGTACACTTTTACTTGTTTGAGGGGAAAGATTTCGCTTAGCGCTAATACCTGCATCCTTGCTTGTGTACCTGCACCTATCACCCCTACCCTCTTGGAGTCTTTTCTGGCAAGAACACTCGCAGCCACCGCTCCCGCCGCGCCAGTTCGCACCGCTGTTAGATAGGTTCCATCCATAATTGCAAGTGGTAGGCTAGTCTTAAGATCCATAAGGACGATTACCGCTACTCCAGACGGCAATCCCATTTTGGGATTGTCATAGTACCCAGACGCTATTTTTGTCCCTATAAGTCCGAGGTCCTCTACGTACCCTGATTTTACGTCCACCTCACCTCTGTATTTTTCCACGCTTAAGTGTACTACGGGAGCCAGTTCAACTCGTCCCTTGGCAAAAGCCTTGTATGCTTCTGCCACCGCCTTGATGGCCTCACTCATTGGAAGACAAGATTTGACTTCTTCCTGTGAAAGAATTATTACCTCAGACATTTTACTCACGTGACAACTTCTTCTTTAGGAAAAACATAAACAAATAACAGGATTAACCCATAAAAATTTATATTGTATCTGCTATCAGAAACTAGTGTTCTCAAGTAATGGTAGAACCATGTTTCAGCAGAGTAATAAAATTTGCCAAGGTAAGCTGAATATTTCATTATTGGGGTGAATAGCATGGCAATAAAGGAGATATTGGGTGATTTTCCGATTATTGAGAAGGTTAATTACTTGAATAGTGCAAGTATTGGATTGGTTCCCGAGACTGTTATCGAGAGAACCAAGGAGTTTTTTGTGGATTTAACTAGGGGTGGCACATTAACTTTGGATGAGGAGAAGGAAGCGCTGGTTTATGATGGTCTCAGACAGGAGGGAGCAAAACTTTTGGGGTGTGACCCAGACGACATAGCTATTTTTAACAGTGTTTCTGAAGCTATGAATTCTATTGCGTTGAGTTTAGATTTGAGGGAGGGCCGGGTGGTATCCACAGGAATCGAGTTTCCAAGTGTTACCTATCCTTGGCTGAGAATTGCTCGAAAAGGGAAAATTGAGGTTAAGCTAGTTGAGGCTAAAAACTGGAGTATTTCAGTTGATGATTTGCTCAGTGAAATCAGTGAGGAAACAAGAGTTGTTGCTTTGAGTCATGTGGAATACTTAAATGGCCAAAAATGGGATGTCAAGAAAATTGCTAAGCAGGCCCACAAGGTGGGGGCTATACTGGTTGTGGATGGGATACAAGCTGCGGGCTACCTACCTCTGAATGTTAGGGAAATAGCCGCCGATGTTTATATTACTGGAAGCTATAAATGGCTTATAGCTCCTTTCGGAACCGCTATAGCATACATTTCAAAAAAATTGTGTGATGAGTTGGAACCTGCCCTTGTGGGTTGGAGATCAACAGAGGATATGTGGAATTTTAATGCCCGAGAGTTAACATTTGCGGCTAAAGCTAGGAAATTTGAATACAGCACGAGTGCATATGATGCGAAGCTTGGGCTTGTGGAATCAATAAAATATCTAAGAAAAGTGGGGATAGGAAAAATATATGAACATAACATGGCGTTAAATAAGATTCTGAGCCAAGAACTGGATTCGATAAAAGGCGTTAACATAATAACGCCTCAAGATAGGGGTTCCATAGTTACATTCTACATTGAGGGTAAGGATAGCAAAAATGTCGCTGAAAAGTTACGTAAATTAAAGAGACCTGTGGAATTAAGTATAAGGTTGAACATGATTAGATTGTCTCCTCACCTATACAATACAGAAGAGGATATTCTTCAGTTTTTAGAGAGCTTAAAAAAGGCCGTTTAAAAATAAGCCACCCAAAAATTGTGTGAGGGAAAGTTATTTAATTTCCATAATTTTTTTCCTGAAATCATCCAAATCTACTTCGTATATTGTCCGGCTCTTAAGTGTGATAATATTTTTTTCTATCCCTATGTATCCATTTTCTTCCAAGATTTTGAGGTTTCTTCGAAGTTGTTCTTCACCCATTTTTTCCTTGAGAAAGTTTAGCTCTTCCCTCTCTATCGGAGCTCCTTTTTCAAGAATCAAGGCCAGAATCACTGCCAGTGTAGCTGTTACAGACCTATCTCCCAGAAAACTGGGAACTAGGGATGAGCCTAAATCGTTTACCGCAATTACCCATCTTCTCTCTGAGGGGATGTATTTTAATTGGAGGCCAATTTCCTTCAATTTGTCTTGTAGCGTATTTAGAAGGTCTTGTAGGTGGGACTCGTCCTCCTCGTTTGAGAGGAATATTTCGCGTAATTCTTCGGATGTGATTCCTGGCTTTTTCCCGTGACTCAGTAGTAGGAGTAGGGAGAGTAGCTGGAGTTCTGTTGACATTTTAGGCTTCCTCGAGAAATCTTTTATTTCCTTCAGATATTACCTTAATTTTTTGGCTGTCCAAAAGGAAGGTGAAGGCCATAAATTTTCTAACCGTCTCCTCCCAGTTTTCGCCACGAATAATTCTGTGGAGTTCGGCTTTCTTTAACTCCCGCAGGAGATTTAGAAAATTTTTCACGATATCCATGAAGGATGGTTCATCATAAAAGTTTATATTGTCTGCCTTTACTTCAGTCTTTACCTCCGGTGGGAACTCTAGGGAGGCATACTCACGCCCTTTTAGAAATTTAAGTGAGTAGATTAGACCCGCTGTGGTTACGAGGTTCAATTTTACCACAGGGCGTAGTTTAATAAGATTTGAGAGAGAGTCTATGTCGAGCCCTTGAAGCTTATTTTTGAGGTTCTCACCAGTTGGAAGATCGGGAAAAAGTAGTTTATATGCTTCATTAATTTTTTTCTCGTGAACCATAACAAGACCATATAGGGCCTCTGAGTGCTCCAATATTTTGGAGTCTGTATTGGAAAGGTTTTCCTGGAGCTCGACTGCGTACTCATAGATGGGAATACTGAAAGGATTAGTGTCACCCTTCAGAACACTCATACACTCTTTGATGATCTCAGAGACTTTTTTCATAGGAGCTTCAGCTCTCCTCTAAATCCTTTTTTTGTAGAATCTCCACTCGGGATTTACCTTCCGCGTCACGAAAAACCCCTATCACATGATCCGCCTGCTCAGCTATGCCTAAACGCATAGGAGTGATGACAATATACTGAGAACGATTGGAGCAAGATTTAATCATCTTTGATATTGTTTCTTTGTTGGCAGGATCAGTGTGGATTCCAAATTCGTCAAAGAGGTAGAATGGCGAAGGATGAACTCTTTGAAGCGCGAGTAGGAAGGCCATAGTTGTTACATTTTTTTCTCCTCCAGAATGTTCACCGGTATCCACAGATGTGGGTTCGTCTTCCCTAAAACTGGAGTAAAGGTAAAGGTTTAGCTCCTCGTTTTCTTGCTTTAACTCCACGAAACCCTTCCCATTAACTTCCCTGAGAATGTCCACAAAGTTTTCGTTAAATTTAACCATCTTAATCTGAAGCTCCTCTAAAAGCTTTGACTGCTCCTTTTTTAGTGTGTCTATCAAAATATCCCTTTCCTGTTCCAATTTTTTTGTTTGTTCCTCTATGTCTTTTACTATCCCCTCATATTCCTCGAAGGATTTCAAGTCCTCCTCTGAGTACTCCTTTAGAGCCTCCAATTTCGCCTCTACTCTAGTAATTTTCTGATTTAGTTTAGGTAGTGGTAGAATTTCTTCTTCTGTGGGACGAAGGTTTGGATCTATCAACTGGATTTTAGGCTCCAAATCCTTTAATTCTTCACGTAGTGCGTTTGATCGGCTTCGATAGAATTGTAAATCTTCTTCCAAGTTGTTCAGGCGAGCTTTGATCTCGGCAATCTCTTGGGTCAAATAATCACGCGTTTTAGTCAGCGAGTTTAATTCACGTTTTAATTCAACACGGTTACTGATAATGTCCTTTTCTCTTTGTACCAATTCCTGAATTTTATCGGTAAGCTCCCTCAACTGTTTTGAAGAAGTTTCTAATTTGCTATCTCCTGTCCCACTATCCTCATTGCCACCAGCACTAAATGAGTCCATGATTGAGAACTGTGTAGGGATATCAATGTTAAAGTATCCTGCGGGGGAATAAGTGATTCTGGTGCCATTAAGGGTTACCACAGGAGTATTGTACATTTTAGCGTTAACCAACCCGTGCTCCAAGTTGTCCACAATGAGATATCTTGATAGAATTTCTTCCACCATTGGGCGTAGAGATTCGGGAACGGTTACCATATTTACCGCCCAGTCGATGATACCTTCGCCCTGAAAAACAGGTTTCTTAGAAGGCGGCTTTTCATATTTTTCAGTTACACAGTAGATGCGGGTTCTAATCCCCTTCGAGATTAACCTGTCATGCAGAAGTATACAGTCTTGGCGGTTGGTAGTAACAAAGCTTTCTAGAACCCTTCTTCCCAAGGCGGATTCTATTGCCAAATTGTATCTTGAATCTTTTATTTTCAAATGTTCCAATATAGGACCAATTACTTCACCTTTGATGTTTAATGATTGTATTATTCGCTTAACCCTAGAAATGTTTGAAGTGTATGTTTTGGGGGTTAAGGTTTTGTACTCTTCTTTTAAGGAGAGCACATAAGCCTGCAATCTTGATTTTTCCTCAGTGAGCTGTAATTTCTTTTGGTAGATTTCTTCCCTTTCAGCTGAAAGATTCTCCTCTTTTTCTTCCAAGCTGGAAATTTTTGCGCCTATAGAGTTGTACTCTTGTTCCCTCTTTTCAAGAGTCGAACCGAGTTCATTAATTTCGATATTTAGTTTTTCTAATTTTTCTGTGGCTTGGGATAGCTCCATTTCTTTGTGATATTTTTGGGAGAAGGGATACATGGCCTCAAGCTTGTTTTTTGTTTTTTCCAATTCGATCTTTTCCAGATATTTCTCTTTTCGGGTTTTTCGCAGTTTAAGCTCCTTTCTGGCTTCTCTCAATCTATTAGTCAAATCTTTAAGTTTCTCACTGTTTTCCTTGAGTTTTTCCCTGCTCTCTTCGATTCTTTTCAGGACTGGGCCTAGTCCTAGAGCATCTACAAAGAAATATGCGCGCTCGTTCGGCTTGGCTTTAATAAGGTCATTTACTTGTCCCTGGTGAATAGTTACCAGGGGGTTGTCAGGATTTATGCCCGCCTCAGATAGCAACACCTTCAAATTACGCAGGTGGATGGGTTTGCCGTTTAGCCGGAATAGGGACTGTTTTCCCTTACGAAGAATGCGTGTTATTTCGATCCTATCATTATCCAAATTTTTAAAAATTTTTTCTCCGCAACTATTTTTGTTTTCTATTAATACGGATATTCTAGCAGCCTTTTCTCCGTGGCGTATGTACCTATCAAGCAGTTTATGTCTCTCCCTTGCCAGAGATCCCAGAGCGATTCTAATCGCAGATATGATGGAAGTTTTTCCCGCCCCGTTACGACCCACTATAACATTGAAGGTGGGTGAAATGGGTATCGAAATATTATCATAGGACATGAAGTTATTGAGTTTTAATTCCGTAATCACGTTTTCGCGCCCCACATCTTCTGCATTGTTTCCTGAACTCTCTGAAATCTTTCTCGCCTCTCCTTTAAAACTTCGATACTCTTTTCGGGATTGGAAGTTAAAAATTCAAAATTTTTAGCGATAACAAGTTCATCCTTTGATAATGAGTCCCCACTTTTGAGCTTTGTAAGGGTTAAGAGTAGCTTTTCATATTTTTTATCATCAGTTACAACATCCTGAATAAGAGCTTGGTGGAGATACTCCTCCCTCTGCAAGTTTCTTTTTTGTAACTGTTTTTCCTTTATTCTCTGCAATATCTCCGTCCTCATAGAGTGAGCTATCTCCAGAAGTATGTCTGTTGTCAATATTTTTTTGCGTCTTTTCTCCAGTAAGACCACAGCTCTGGAGACGAGATTTTCAAGGTCCGCCCCAGAAAAGTTTTCCGTAGCTTCGGAAACCTGAGGGAAATCGATGTTCTTCTCATACAAGAGGCGAGATAGCAATACATGTAGAATCTCTGTTCTTGCTCTAATGTCCGGTAGGGGAACAGAGATTACATCATCGAACCTTGTCCAAACCGCTGCGTCCAACAAATCCGGCCTGTTGGTGGCAGCAATAACTAGTATGGAGTGGTCGCACAGATTGGTGGAGTCAAGCTCGTCCAATAAGGCGGAAAGGACGGAGGACTGGTTTAAATCTCTGCTTTGCGCCAGAGCATCAAAATTATCTATAAAAAGAATGAGAGGTTTATTGTTTAAGTCTTCGCGAACAAATTTGAAAATTGCACGAATACCTAGAACAGTATCCTCTGGTGACCCTGTTGCCAAACTCTTTTGAAAATCGATTATTGGAACTTTAGACTCTTTGGCCAGGGCATAGACTAGAGTGGTCTTTCCAGTTCCTGACCTTCCATATATGAGCAATTTGCCACCCAGCTTAATCCCCTTAGATTTAAGCTCCGAGATTTTTCCCAGGAAAGAAGCATAATCCTCTAACTGTGCCTTCACCTCTTCATAGTTCCCAAGGTGGTCAAATGTGAACGTTAATTCTTCGGGTTTCTTTATTATAACTTGAAAATCGACTTCCTTTTCGCGTTTAATCTTTTGCGTTAAAAGGATTGTTGCTGCTAACGCCCCAAAAACTGAGTCAAACTTCTGGGATAAATCTCTTTTATCTTCCTCTAAAACGTTAATCCTATCAGTAAGGGTACTAATGCTCTTCTTAACAGTTTCTATTACTTCACCACTCAGACCACCAGCACCCTCCTTTAGAGAGTCTAATTCTTCTTTTAAACTGTTTATACTGTTTACAACGTCCTCCAAGGCATCCACAGTTGGAACATCTGCTAGGGGCGTTGAAATGTAGTCTACTCGTATTCGTCTATTCTTTGGCATGACGCATAACCCCAATTTTAGTAAGAGACATCGCTCCCAGAAAACGTTTTAACTATTTTCGTGTTTTAATGTATAATCAACAAGGGGTACTAAAATATTTCTAGTGGATTTTAAAAGGTAGGAGAAATGAGCGAAAAATACATCACTTTGACTAAACGCTTCGTCGGAAAATGGAAATGGAACTGTCTAATCTGCTCCCTTGATATCGATCCAGCCAAAGATGCGGGAAACGTGTACCAGTGCACCAAGTGTCGTTACATGATGCACCTAGACGAACTCAAAAACTGGATGGCTTCCCGGAACACTAAAAAGTGTCCCTTGTGTGGATGCGAAGTTGAAATCAGGAGTTAAAGATTCTAAATTTTATGTTTAGGATTCCTATTTCTGAAATATAGCGAATTTTCCACAGGTGGGGCACTTTCCATTCAATCTAACATAAGCCTTTATGCAGCCCTCATGGAAGAGAACCGAGCAAGATTCACACTTCCAAATTGCTACTATATCATTGAGGACTGTTTTGCAAAGCCCACAGATTCCGCTTTTGGGAAGCAGTAGAGGATGCAGATAGGCAATAGATGCGAGGTTTAAAGCTTCTGCAAAGGGGCAATAGGTGTGGAAAACGCCTGAACCAGCTTGGCAGCCTATTCCACCCAATTGCTTCCACTCGCTTTTAATCTCAAACCCGTTTCCGACGCGGATAATGACCCAGCAAGGTTCTTTGCAAAATCTTGAAAAAATTTTTTTGTAGCCATTTAGGAATCCTCTTGAAATGGCTTGTGTTGTTGCTGCTAGTTCTTCATCGCGAGAATTTTTGAATAAAACATCTCGATTCACAAGATGCCCCAATTCGTGAGCCATAACAGCTGCAACCTCATCTTCACTCCATCCCCTCAACTTCTCACTTATGATAATAAAATGTTTCTTCGCAACACTTTTCCTCCCTTTTCTCAGCTCAATGGTTTTAACACTTCCAAGCATATCCTTCTGGAGTTCACCAAACCTAGTTTCGAATTTTTCATTTTTTAACTCAGGAAATGTAGGCAAGACCAAATTTCTCAGAATCCATCCCAAATAGTGCTCACTCATTGGAACAGCTCCCAAAAACCAAACAGATAAAAGGCAAATAAAAAAGATAAAAACAGCATTTAAAAAGACTTCTGGACATACAAAAAATGCAGGTAATCTCTGGAATTCGAAGCCATAAATTTTAGGAACTCAGATTTATGGAAAGTCTGTGGGCAGAAGATGGTTAAGTATGGGAGACGCAGATTATTATAAGCGTTTAACATTAGAAGCCAAACTGATTAAGCAAAAGTATAAGACGCTTGGAACCGGAAGGGAGGGAAAGCTCTCCAAGTGGTCAGGCTACATCACTGTCAGAAATAGCCCCTTATTTATTTCAATTCAGATACCTGAAGGTTTTCCTAACAAGCCACCCATCATAAATGCTAGCGGTGTTCAAACTAATTTAAATGAAAAGTTAGATGTTCTCAAAAATTGGAGACAAGAATACAACGTAACAGATGTTATAGACGCTTTAAAAAAATACCTAGAAGAAAAAATAGATGCGGATAAGACTATGTCCAGAAGGTTAGCAGAGGAACTTCAAAGAATGAGAGAAAATTCACATTTACTTATGAGCGGATCAGAATATGTGTCTATTAGAGTCATGAGGGACACCCCAAGCCTTAGGGAATACAGATTAATGGTTGTCTTCCTAAAATACTCAAAACCAAGACTTAATGGAAAAGTTATCAGCATTAAACTAACGCTCCCAGAAGGATTTCCGATGGAGAAACCAAGAATTGAAATATCCAGCGGTAAAGAAGACATCGATTTGAATCTGGAAAACTATTTAGAGAATCTGCCACCTATAAGGGACTGGACTCCAGACAGACACCTATTTGAAGTCGCATCATCCATTTTGGACTTTTTCAATAACTTTGCAATGGCAGTTTGCCCAATTTGCCTAAACAAAATTACCGCACAGGAATATCACAGCACCATTAAATGTAGAAACCTCAGATGTCAGAGTTTGTATCACAAAAATTGCTTCGAAGGCTGGATAAGACAAGGATACAAAAGAGAATGCGTGTATTGTAACACCCCAATTTAGATCCTAAATTTAAAATTAAGTATCGCAAGAGTTTAACCTATTTTATGAAGTTTAACTTGAAAGTTTTAGGTGTAGCAAGATATTTTGATATTACGAATATATTTTCGCCAGATTTCAATCCAACATCCTTAAGCCTAAGTTCATCTTCCAAGGGAAAGTATTCCCTGTATGCTATTTCGGGGTCAGGAATGGCGTATCTTTGGGAAATCTGTACTTTGAGGTCGAAAATTGTAGCATTTGAATCCACGTTCATTTGCTGAGCTTCGCCTCCCAACCCGCAGAGCCAACAGTCAACTCTTCGCGCCCGATTCAAGCAATCTAGGCCACCACTGATTCCATTATATCGAAACATCTCCACACTTCTAGGTAAGCCAAGCAAAACTTTAATTGTCTCTTGAGATTGAATCCCCGCTATTATAGCGTTTGTGGTTAGAATGGCGGGCAATTTTGGAGCTATCTTTTCCTGCATTTCTTTTGCGAGTTCTTCAGATACCCCAGGAACTGAGACCAAGTTTTTCAGTTTGGCGTATTTTAAGTCAAGCTCCGTCTTGTAGCCTCTTAAAAATAATTCTTCAACAATATCCAGTGTTAAACCTTTTATGTTGTACTTTTCCAACTCGTTGAATAAATCACGAGGCTTACGTCTTCTCAGGGAACACCAGACCCTCTGCTTCTCTTTGGGAGGGTAACACTCGTAACAGGGAGTCACATGAGGAATTATTACACGTACGTGGCCAAAGAAACCATGTGTACCTGCATCAATAAAGGGCTTATTTAGAGACACTGCTAACGAGTTCAGATAGCGGCGTCCCTCAAAATTATCCAAACTACTCAGAAAAATATCAGCCTTCCGATACACATCAATACTAACACACTCTATACTATCATAGTAAGATTCAACTTCTACATTGGGATTCATTTCAGTCAAGTTACGTTTAGCGGCCACAACTTTGGGTGAACCAATATCTTGGTCTCTATACAACATTTGCCTACTTAGATTAGAGAGCTCCACAACATCATTATCTATTATAATTAATTTCCCAAGACCCATAAGAGCCAAATTTTTTGCCGATTCGCAGCCCAGAGCGCCCATACCCGCAATTAAGACAGTAGAGTTCATTAGTTTATCCTGATTCCAAGCGACACCCATAACATTCACAAGTTTTTGTCTATGATAGCGACCCTCCACGCCAAAACCCTCACAGAAGTTTCACTTTTCTACCAACCCTGGTTGGCGTAGTTTAGAACATATTCCCGGGCTATTTCACGAAATTTTTGCGGTTCTCGTCTCTGCTGGTAAGCCGCCTGTGAGTTAAGGGGGTTATCAGGGTTAGGATTGTTCAGCAGTGTCCTCAGAGCTTCTATGACCCCAACAATGTTTGTCTGTGGCTTCCACTCTCTTCCCAATATTGCTATGCAAACCGAAAAAGGCGGCCGATCACCAAAGGCAATGTTGGGATGCCATATCCGAGTGTGCCACAAAACTTCAGGTGGCTCAAAAGGAAAACGCCGAGTAATCTTAATCTCAACCTTAAACATTCCACCCTCATAGGGGGAACCGGCGGAACCGTATATTATTCCGCGCCAATGAGTTAACTTGCCATCCACCGAATGGAAGGTAGGCTCTTCCTTCCTTATCCGCTGGGCCTCTAATGCGAGCCTAGCCCAATAACGCTCTGAATCAAGTTGTGCAGGCGTTTAAGAACCCCCTGAAGAATTACGTTCTAATTTACCATTGTAAGCTAAGACCATGTCGGAATTTTGTGGCGAATAGGAAGTCTTAAAGGTTTTTAGAATCCACCTTCGATATCAGAACTGACATAGAATATTTTATCTCCTTCTTGAACTCCAACACTTCCCAGAGGGGCATTATCATCCTGTAGTTCAATACCTCTACAGGTTAGAGTGAGAGCACTTGCTGGAACTCCACATTGTTTAGCCACTCTCTCTTTCAGAGACTTCACACTTTCCTCCGGGTCTACCTCCATCTCGAAGGGGGCTTCCTGACCGATAGCAGGTACAATTCGGATGAGCATTGTTTAACCACCAACAACTCAACTAGTAAGTGTAAATCTTATTACATGTATTCAAAGGTAGATGAACAATTTAAAGTCTTCTCATAGAAATCTAGCTACCAGAAAGAAAACCTAGTTCACGGACAGCAGCTTCGAGTGAAGTGCAACCTATAATGAGAGATGTTCTGATCCACATTTCCTATTTCTAAAAAATGGACCTATTTGTGTGTTTCCAGCCAAAAAGTGTTTGTGAAAAGTAAAAAAAGGGCGTAAAGCGTGAGTCTATCTGTCCTTTTTTTAACGAAAACTAGTTGTGGAGTCTTTTGAAAATTTGTTATTTATTTGGTGAGCCATCCATATTTTTTGTATGTTTTAATTCCTTCTTTTGATTTTAGGAATTGAATGAATTTTTTCGCCGTGTCTTTGTTTTTGCAGAAGGTGGTTGTTGCTATTAGGGTGCTTCTGTAAACTTGTGCTTCTTTGGGGATTTCGATTGCGTCGAATGTTTTGGGGTGTAGAGCTTTGTAGGTGTTCCAGCCGAATGCTGCGTCCACCTTTTTTTTGACTATGGAGCCTAGTAGTTCTCCGCATCCGTCTGCGAAAAGTTTTATGTTTTTTTGTATTTCTTGTGTAAGTGCGGTTTTGCTGGTTATTTCGTCCCAGACTCCCTTTAGACTGTCTACTGTGGATATGGCGATTTTAATGTCTTTTTTTGTTAAATCGCGGAGGGATCTTATTTTTTGGGGGTTACCTTTCTGTGTCAAGATCACTGATCTTCTGTAGCCTAGGATGCATCTGGTTTCTATATCTATTAAATTATTTTTTTGTAGTTCATCCATTATGTATGCTGCTCCACAGGTGAAAACATCGCAGAGTCCGGTTTCGATTCTGGGAATTATTTCAGATGGTAAACCTATGGTGTATTTGAGTTCCACGCCACATATTTCTTGAAATCTTTTTCCAGAAATTTTTAGGGGAGTGGCAACATCGCAGCAAGAACAAATATTCAAAACCTGCTTCTGAGACAAATATTTTCTCCTCTTTCACGGAAGTTCAGAGTTGTCAATAGTTTTATAATAAAATCTAATAAGATATGCATCATATAGGAATAATGGATGAAAGTGTATATTATTTGTGGCTCTGTTATTTGAGAAGGTGGCGCGTTCACTTAATTGTTCGGTGGGGAAAACTTATGGTTGATGTTAGGATTTATCCTTTGACTCTTGCTAAGATTATTAGGCATAGTACAATGTTTTCGGGTATTGAGGTGGCAGGTGTTTTAATTGGGAGATTGGTAGATGGTGTAGTTGAGATTTCGGATTCGGACACTGGCCCGCAGATTGGTACAACGGGCCATGTTAAGCTGGCGAGGGCTGTGGCGCCACTCATTGCTGAGAAGCTTCATAGACAGGGGAGGAGTGATTACATTGTTGGATGGTATCATTCGCATCCGGGGTTTGGCTGTTTTCTTTCTCCAATTGATGTGGAGACCCAATCGGGGCTTCAGAAGATGTTTCCCCAATGCGTAGCGTTGGTCGTTGACCCTTATGAATTCATTATTTCGGGCCGCCCACGCGACGCAAAAATCGAAATGTTTAGAGTTCAAGAGGGTAGAATTGTTACACTGGAATATGAGGTTGTTTTTGAGACTGATAAGATTATCAGAAACTTTATTGATAGCTTAGAGAGGGGCGAGGATCAATATGTAACTTCTTTAGATAAAATTAGGTTAGAGTTTTACGAATGGAATAGAAAGTTGGAAGAAAAAGTAGGTTTTGTTACTGAGGAAATCAAACAAATACGTGAAGAACTGGCAAACATTCTTGAAGTACTGAAGCAGGGTAGACAAATATCCTAAAATTTTAGAACTCGATGATTAATAAGTCGTCTCAAAATTTTAAGCTCTCTTTTGGCGCAGGAATTGTTTCAGAAGTCTTTGTGGAAATAGGTGGCCTTTTTGTGGTTTTGAAAAGTTTTGGGTTTGGGGGGACTATTTTTTGATTAGGATGCAGATGGGTAGGTTGGCTCTTTTCCAGTTGGCGTACTTTCCTTCGTACTCGATTTCAGGCACTTGCTGCCTTCCATGAGTCCCCAATACTGCCATCAGTGTTCCGGGGGTGGCCTGTTTATGGAGTACTTTTAGCCACTTGTCTGTGCGGGAAATTAACTTCTGTGTAATCTCTTTAGGAGGCCTGAAGCTGTATTGTTTATAAAGGGTTTCGAAGTCGATAAAGTGTATCCATAGAAAATCTGTTCGGTTAAGAATTTTAACAGTTTCAATATATGTTCTATTATCTGAATCGCTTGGTCTTGTTTCCACTCCTTTTACTCCCTCGAGGTCCTCTGGCCTGGCAATCATTGTCACTTTACGTCCATGCTCTGCCATAAAGGTTAAGAGATTAAAATCGGCGTCGGGATTACCGTGAATGACCTCTTGTAGGACATTGGGAGTGTAGGGATTCTCCGTTTCCAGCATTAATATTGCTTCTGATTTTCCAATTAGGAATTTAGGCTGATAATAGGTACACTCTAGCAAACCAAAATTGTCAAAAATGGCGAAAATTAAGTGATTGGATCTAAGAGTGTTAGGAATACCCTCTATTTTGGGTGGTATCCTACTCGGAGGTTGAATGCCCAAAAGATTCAAAAGTGTAGCTGGAACTTGATTCATTCGTCCTTGGAACGCAGAGATATCACTCATGTTCCGCTTTCCACCTAACAATTGTAGAAGTTGAAGGCACATGATTAAATTATTCTAAGGATATTATTAAAAATAACCTTATTTAAAACATTTCATTAAAAACAATTACCGGAGAATGCTTACATGAAGGAAGAGCTTGCAGGAACAGAAAAGGAAGAGGAAAAGGTAGACGCCCTCGCAACCCTACTATTTCTAATTTCCATACTAATTTTAGGCTACATTTTTCAAGGCTGGTGGACAGGGTTGTATCCCTTCACAATGAATTCTGTGGGAAAAGTAATGATTACTTCACCAATAGTTTTACTAATTTTGGGTTCTCTGTCTCTTTTGAGTTTGGTTGGAGGAATGATTCGCGCCCACTACCCCCGAGAAGGAGTGATTCTAACAGCAATAGCGGGAATAATTATACTTCTAATATTGGGCTATGTATTATTATCCAGCTATAATCCGTTCCAACTACTAGGATAAACAAAGTAGTGGGGAATGTTTAATTTGATAAGGCTTTTATCACTCTTCGCCGAACAAAATTTTGGATAGTTCTTTTAGTTGCTCTATGCCCCGGATTTCTTTGTCGTAGAGGGGAACCTCTGTGATGTTAAAGTCGTCGTATATTTCATGTATTTCTTTAAGGTTCTCTAACTGCATACTTCTTCGCGCCCGACAAAAAGGACAATTAGGTATGTCTGGATAAACCATATTAACAATTATGTGGTCGCAGGGAATTTCGTACTCATTGAGAGCGGAAAGTAATCGTTCTGTCTCAAAAACAGCCATTGCCTCAGGTATCATAACAACCACGAACGCTGTACTATCGGGATTCGATAGTTCAGCCCGAGCCGCGTCAATAGTAGTCTTTAGTTTTTCCAAAACTTCCATACTGCGATCAACTTCACCGCCCTTGCCAATTAATTTTTTAAAGAGTCCAGCTAGTCGCCCAAAGTATTCCCTTATTTTCAGCATATTAATAACCCAGCCGCTGAGTACATCTGGCAACGATAAGAGCCTTAAGGTGTGTCCCGTTGGGGCTGTATCAAATATTACGAGATCATACTCTGGGTTTTCGATGTATTCAAGTACCTTAGCAAACGCTAAGGCCTCATCTGCCCCTGGAGGAGTCATACCAGTTAAGCCCCCCATACTCTCTAGTAGTGATTGGGCCTGAGGCTCGGAAAAATCGCCTTGCTCCAGATTTTTCTTGTAATCCTCAAAAGCTTTATGCGGGTCGATCTCTAACCCGTAGAGATTTTTTACTCCCTTGATTTTCTTAATTTCTGGACCTATGTGCTGGTCAAAACTATCACTTAGGCTATGGGCGGGATCTGTACTAATGATTAGGGTTTTGCGTCCATGTTCCGCTGCCCAAATAGCTGCAGCAGCCGAGCAACTGGTCTTTCCCACTCCTCCTTTTGAGGGACTAGTTAAACATACCTAGTTTTTCCTCCGAAGAGTAGGAATTTTACTTGTCTCTCTTCAAGTAAATCAGTTATTGTCATTGCCTACTACCACCTATTTTTCAGTTATAGATTGTGATTGGTGACATGTTTACACATTTATGCTTGAATTTAAGTTTTATTCATTAGATTCTACCTGTTTTGAGAATTAATTTTTGACTTATTGCTTTGAATCGGAGACTTTTTTCAGAAACAATTTATAGGGTTAAACTTAATTCCTGTGGTTGTTTTATTTTATTTTGACTCTTTTACCTGTGACCATGTAGTAGATTCTTGCTGCCAAGTTACAGGAGTGGTCTGCTATTCTTTCTAGGTATCTTGCTACGAATAGAAGGTAGGCGGCGTCAGATATTCCGCTTGGTTTCTCTATTACTAGGGTGATTAGTTCTCTAAATATTTGTTCGAAGAGGCCGTCTACTAGGTCGTCGTCCTCTGAGAGTTTCATTAAATTATCAACTCTTCTTGTAATGAAGGCGTCCAGGGATTTCCTTATCATTTCCTGTGCGATTTCTGACATGCGGGGAATGTCTATTAGAGGCTTGAAAAGGGGTTTTCCAGCCGTTTTTATGGCTATTTCGGCGATGTCTCCGGAGTAGTCGCTTATTCGGTCTATGTCTGTTATGATTTTTAAGCAGGTCACAATAAAGCGTAAGTCTTCCGCCATAGGCTGCTGAAGGGCTAATAGTTCCATGCAGATTCTCTCTATTTCGAATTCTAGGTCGTCAACCCGCTTTTCTATATCTATAACTTTTTGGGCTTGTTCTACGTCTTGTTTTTTGAGAGAGTTTACAGATTCTCGAACTGTCTCGATTGACAGTTCGCCCATATTGATAACCATGTCGGCCAGTTTTTTTAGCTGGTTCTGGTAACGCAGCCTCAACATTTTCTTTTCGGGTTTTAAAGTTTCTTCCTTCAATGTTATCCTTCCTTTAGCCGAACTTCCCAGTAATGTAATCTCTTGTGCGTTCTTCGCTAGGGTTTTCGAAAATTTTTTCGGTTTCATCATATTCTATAAGTTCGCCTAGATACATAAATGCTGTGTATTGAGAAACTCGCGCGGCTTGCTGCATGTTGTGGGTTACTATAACGACCGTGATTTTTTCTTTGAGATCCCATATAAGGTCTTCGATTTTTGATGTGGCAATGGGGTCGAGTGCTGAGCACGGCTCATCCATTAATAGAACCTCCGGATTTATAGATAGCGCTCTAGCGATGCATAGTCTTTGCTGCTGACCGCCAGAGAGTTCGTATGCATTTACATTTAACCTGTCTTTGACTTCGTCCCATAGTGCAGCCATTTTTAAACTATATTCCACAATTTTGTTTAGTTCCTTACTATTGTTTACTCCGTGAATTCTGGGACCGTAGGCAACGTTATCATATATGGACATGGGGAAAGGATTAGGTTTTTGGAAAACCATCCCTACCTTTTCTCTGATGGCTACTACATTGGCTCCATAATCATAGATGTTTTCGCCGTCAAGAAGCACTTCTCCCTCAACCCTAGCCCCATCAAGATCAACCATCCTATTGAATGATCTTATTAATGTGGTTTTACCACACCCTGAAGGGCCAATTATTGCTGTGACCTTATTTTTCAAGATTTTTAAGTTTATGTTTTTTAGGACATGGTTTTTACCGAACCATAGGTTTAGGTTTTTAACCTCTATTTTAACGTCCCTTGTTCTAGTCCTTTTTTCTTTAACTGTCCTATCTTCTCTATTATTTAATGTCGATAATTTGTTTAACACAGATACCATCATTTTCACCAACCTTTCCTCCTTTTTAAACCTTTATTTCGAATATAAATTGCAAAAATGACGAATAGGAGAACCAGCCCAACAAGCACAAGAGCTGTTCCAAACTCGTAGGGTCTATTGACTGCTGCAAAAGGACTTGTTGTCGCCTCATAGTACAGGTGATATGTTAAAGCCATAACCGGCTGGAAGATGTTTGTGGGGTAAAGGTTGCTTTGGTAGAAGACGGCTGCCGCGAAAAGTATGGCGGCGGTCTCTCCGGCGACCCGTCCAATTCCCAGTATTGTGCCTGTGGAGATTCCGGGTGCTGCTACGGGTAGAACAGTTTTTGTAATGGTTTCCCACTTTGTGGCTCCTAGGGCTAGGCTTGCCTCTCGAAAGCTTTTCGGTATGGTCTTTAAGGCTTCCTCTGTTGACTTAACTATTATGGGGAGAGCCATGAACCCTAGCACAAGCCAGCCTGAGAGGAGAGAGACTCCGAAGTCTAACTGTTTGCAGAAGAAGGCGAATGCAAAGAGACCGAACACTATTGAGGGAACACCCGCCAAGTTACTAATGGTCTGGATTATGAAAGATTTCAGTCGTCCCTCGTGCAGGTACTCATTAATGTAGATAGCTGAAAGAATCCCCAAGGGTACAGCTATACAGATAGCCCCCGACACCAGAGCAAGAGTTCCAAATATCATGGGAAGTATCCCCCCATAGGAGAGAGGTAAACCCAATGGTGTGCCATAGAGCATCCTTGCTCCGGGTGTGCCAGTTATAAACTCCCAGTTAATTACTTGCGCACCGTTAATTATAACTACACCCATAATTAGGATGAACGAAGCTAGAATTAGGAGAGTGGGAATACTGAAAAGTATCTCGCCGAGACCCACTCCCTTAGTAACAGCAGTCAACTCCTTTTCGGCCTTCATTACCTCACTCCTCCAAACTTCTTTTTGAATCTGGCGTTAATTGTATCTGCTACGAAATTGACAATGTAGGTTATTATGAAAAGTACCAGTCCAACACCAAAAAGAGCGCTGTAATGCAAGGTGCCCACCGCGGTTTCTCCCATCTCTGCCGCTATGGCTGCAGTCATAGGTTTAACAGAGGTAAAGAAAAGTTCTAGGGATAGAGGAGGAATGTTTGCTACGCCTCCGCAAACCATAAGCACAGCCATCGTTTCTCCGAGCGCTCTACCAACAGCCAAAATTATGCTCGCAGTGATTCCAGAAATGGCAGCGGGTAGAAGAACTTTACGTACTGTTTGGAAGTGTGTGGCTCCAAGGGCGAACGAGGCTTCCTTATAAGATTTGGGAACGGAGCTTATTGCGTCCTCGCTGATGGAAACAATGGTGGGAAGAATCATAATTGAGAGAATAATTGCTCCCGCGAGGGCTGTCTGACCAGATCTGAGATTGAAAATATTGGCAATGTAGGGAACAAGAACTGCAAGCCCCACAAAACCATAAACTACGGAGGGTATCCCTGCCAAAAGTTCAATAACTGGCTTTACCACATTCCTAATTTTTGAGGGGCAGTACTCTGATAGGTGAATTGCAGAGAGAATACCAATGGGAACAGCTATAATTAGAGCTCCGCCAACGACAGTAATGGTTCCAGCTATAAGTGGTAAAATTCCGAATTCGTAACTGCTTGGATCCCAGGTTGAGCCTGAAACAAAGTTTACAAAACCAATAATAATGTTTCCATTTACCTGAATCAAAGCATGAAGCCAAAGATAGTCAGATAAACCCATTTCTTTAAGAAGAAGAGTAACATACTGCCCATACTGCCAATAGCCCATCTCCTGAATAATGGGAAGCCCCTGCTGCACAAGGAAGAAAAGAATAAGCATCGTAATAATAAAACTAGAAAGAGCACAGAGACCGGTAAGTCCTTCGGGAGAGAAAAGTCTCTTGAGGGGCTCTGCAACCTTTAGTCGCATTACGTCGATTCTGGGAGCCCCAAATCTCATAAAGTTTTTGAGGAGTTCCCGTAAACGTTTTCCCAGAATCATCACACCACCCATTAAGTATATTATAGTTTTACATTTATATAATGCGGGCTTACATGATTGCCACGTAGCCTGCAGCCTCAACAGCGCTTTGACCTATTGGACTTAGCACAAATTTAATGTACATATCAACAATGGATCCTGGAATTGGAACCCCATTAGTTACGTAGTAAAGCTCCCTAGTGGCAGGATAAGCCCCGCTTCTGATGTTTTCTCTTGTTGGAGCGAAAAATGTTCCGCTGTCATTAGCAATCTCGGCAGTGTTGACGTACTGAGTATAAGCAAAGCTGCAATATCCTATGGAGTAGGGGGTTCCTAAAACTGAGAAAACCATGTCCTGATTATTTGTTACTTCTTGGTTTATTTTGGTTGCGCTGACCCCGAAGAGTTTTTCGAAGGATTCACGGGTTCCAGAGTTGGGCTCCCTACCGATAACCCATATTGTTTCGGCAGGCAAACTTGAGTTCACCTGGTTCCATCTTGTGTAAACTCCGCTGTATATGTTTACCACTTGCTCTTTTGTCAGCTTCAAATTCACTTGCCCGGGAATATTCCAGATTATGCAGATAGCGTCTAGTGCCACGGCATTGAGGTGGAGTGTTACGCCATTTGCAGAAGCTCTAATAAGTTCACTGCTCTTAGGAGAGCGGGAAACAGCTCCTATGGGTGAAATTCTGTCAATAACATTACTATATCCCAAGCCTGATCCTCCGGCAGACACTTGAACATTAATCCCCGTGGCCGCATGAAAAAGCGGCGCTTCAGCAAGTGTTATCGGCAAGACTGTTGTGGAGCCTGCTATATTTATGGTGTCTGAAGACTGCCCAGTGTAAAGGCCTAGACTCTGCTGCAAATCTGCTTGAGGTTTAATGTAAATTACGGGATAAATAATGAACATTGAAACAGCCACCATTGCTAATATGAACATTATAATTATTGCAATTTTTTTGCGGGGCAAGTTTAATGCTATCATTTCTTATCTATTTTCTCCCTTCTTTTCGCATGGACATCTAATTTTATGCTATACTAATATTTTCCTAAAGATTCATAAGGATACATGTGTATCCTTATGTAGGTGTTTGTGGTATGGAGTCTAGAAAAATCCAAGAAGTGAAGGGGTCCTTTTATGTTTATTTGCCTAAGGACTGGTGTGCAAAGGCTAAAATAAAAGGTGGAAGCGAGGTAGTTATTCAAGAGTTGGAGGATGGAAGTCTAGTAATATTTTCCAATAAGGAAGCCTATAAGCAGAAATTGAGCGGCGTTTTTGATGTTGAAGACTGTAATCCGCATATAGCCAATGTAATACTTCTTGCAGGGTATATAGTGGGACTGGATCAATTCAGTCTAATGTCTACAAAAGAAATTTCTCTTGAATTCAGAGAAAATATAGAAAGCCATGTAAGAAGTATGATAGGGGTAGAGGTTGTAGATGAAACCGACAAATCCATAGTAATCAAGGACATAAGTGAGGGGACATCTATAAAACCTATAATCCAGAGACTACTTAACACCACGGGTTACATTCTCACCAGTGTGGTAAGGATAATAAGGACAGGGGACCGCAAAGAGGCTCAGGCAATTATTAACCGTGATGATGATGTTGATAGGTACAATTGGTTGGTTCAGAGAATGGTTCACCTCATACTTGAGAATCCCGCGCTTGCTCGAGAATTAAATATACTACCCATAGAAGGACTACATTATAGTCATATAACAAGATACATAGAAAGAATAGCGGATCACGCAGTGGCCATAGCTGAACAGATTTTGAGTAGTGGAGCAATCAATGAGGATTTGTCCAAGTTTGCAGAAAAGGCTAACGAAGTATATAATTCACTAATTGATGTTTTCTTCAACAGAAACCTAAAGAAGGCCTTTGAGATATTGGAGCAGAGATCTAATCTTAAAAGGGAATTACGAGTTTTGGAAAAAGAGTTTCCAGAAAGCAAGATAATTATTATACACCTTGAAAGAATTATTGATTACTGCTCCGATATTTCTGAAACCGCTATAGACCAAACTATATACAACATGGTACTGAAGAGGAGAACCATAAAATGCTTCTAGTGATTAAAAGAACTCCACTTAGAAGTCGGCGTAGAAGGGGCGTTCCCCATTTTTGAATTCAGGTATTATGTTCCACGCTTCTTGAACCACCAGTATGGAGGAGGGTTTGATTATTCGATTTGCTTGGTCGATTGCCTCGCCCAAGTTATTCACATTGATGATGGGTAGCCTGCCAATGTTTTTTAAGGTCTTCCCGGAAACAAGTATGAGGTTCCTTCCCTCAAATTCTAGGATATTTCTTATCAGAAGGATCTTTGGGTCTTTATAGACCATATCAAGAAATTCATGATATTTAAGGGCCATAGCTTCTCCTAGTTCTCTTGAATTCTTACGGTCCAAGTCTGCAATCAGTACAGTTAAACCATGGGGGTTGAGGAGGTGTTTTATTGCTCCTATTGATTGTAAACTTGAATAAAAGTCTTGATCGTAGGGTTTTCCCGGTGCTAATATTACCATTTCTACTCTACCATCTACTTTGGTTGTAAAGAGTCTTCTTGATATTTCTATTCCTTTGTGGTAGGCGTCTTCGGGATTTCCAGCAACTAAATCTACGATGTTACCTTCACCGTCAACAATGGTGTTTATTATAAAGTCAATGCTGCAATGTGGAGCTACACTTTGTGAATCTCTAAACACTGGATTTTTTTCAGTAAATCCTATTCTGCTATTCAAAAGCATCCCCCTGAGTTGGTTGCACACAATTGCCTCTGCCCCAGCGACTCCAGGTAAGATTGTTTGGTAACCACCTGTGAATCCCGAGTAAGGATGGGGATGTATGGAGCCAATGGCTATGCGGTAATCGGCATCTATTACTTTTGTGTTTATCTTCAGTCTGGCTCCAGAGAGTGTTCTACCAACTTCCGTTAGGTTATCTTCGTCTAGGGAGTCGTGAAAAGTAACATTATAATTCTCCAAAATATTACTCCCCAAAATCCTACTTATCGACTTGTTTGAGTTTTGCTTGTTTAGGCCACAGGCCACTATTATGTTAATTTGAGGTATTTGTGCTTTTTTTAGGTCGTTAAGAACCAGTTTGAGGATGTCGCTTGTGGTGGGGAGAGAGTCATAGTCTATGATTATAGCGACATTTTGTGCACCAGAAACCTCCCTTACCAATGAATCAGTTCCCAGTGGTTCGTTCAAAATATGGTCAATAGAGCTTATCGAAAATTTTTTATGAGTGATTTTTGGGGGCTCTATAACACCGCTTAAAATCTGTTTTGGTATTTTTGCAGACTCCGACCGGCCCCTGCATCTTAATGAAACAATTATTTTATTCTTGTTTTCTTCCCTTCTGACTTTCTCCTTTTTAAACCAAACTAATTTATCATGCACAATACCCTTAGCAAGATCGTACTGTTCCAACAGGGGATGATTAACATTATAAATGAAAGCAGGTTTGTCCAAGTCATCGAACCCCATACCGAGCTCTTCACCGCACAGTATGGAATTTTGGAGTAGGTCAAAAAGCGCCTCTTTGCACTTTTCACGCCTCTCCTCTTCCCCATCAATTTTTGACAGATTATCCAGAATTGCAAAGGCATTAAGACCCAACCATTTAACATTAAACCCCCTTAAAACCTCGGGATGCTTCTCTACCACCTTTTCAACACAAGATTTGAATCTAGAGCTGGCGTTAGATGCATCCACCATCTCTACGGCGCTCATTAACTCGCTGAAGAGCATCACTGATACTATGACTACCTTATCCAATGCAAACTTAGCCTCCTTTTCCATTCTCTGTCAAAATAACCAGCTCAGACTCATTTGATAGAAATGTACAGTTATATTACCCTATAAATCGCTTGAAAATAATATTAACAATAATTGGGGGTAAATGTGTTTCGCACCATAATCAGACTATAAGTCTCATTACGATGCTAATGGGTATTAACTTTCTGGAATTCAAACTTGTACGAAAGAAGTATTCGTATTTTGAGAAATTAAATATTTAGGTGATTTTAAACGAATTAAGTATAATAAGTAAACAAAAAAGATGTACAAATTAAATACCCGCAGCTGTTTACCAACTAAATTTAACAGAACAAAACCCCTTTCGGGGAAATTATCGATAAATTGGACTGCTTATGATGTGGTTCCAATCAGTTATCCTCTCCCCAAATCCAAGTTCCTTCACAACTTCAAACCCAGGGGGAGGCTTACCCATCCCTGATGAGTACACA
>CAZECW010000158.1:0-22117 GCA_964510585.1 uncultured archaeon
ACCCAGAGAAATGTGTCGGTTGCGGAACCTGTGTTGACAGGTGTCCTGTGGGGGCAATAACTCTAGAGGAAACCGCAACTGTGAATAGAGATAAGTGCTTGGGATGTGGATTATGCGCCACTGCTTGTCCTGAGGAAGCCATCACTCTAAAACTGAGGGAAGACCGTGAGGAGCCCTTCGACAGAGTATATGAGATGGGCCTAGCAATTTTGGAGGCTAAAAAGAGAACTTCTAAATAACCATTCTTTAAGCGGCTACAGCTACACTTTCCACTTTGGGCTATGGACTTGATGCATTTGGAAATTTTGGGGATGGTTTCGATTAGGCGGCTGGCCTCTTGAGGGTTTCGATTGTTTTACAAAAAGAGGCTCAAAGGACTCCTCTTGACAAAAGAATAAAAAGTGTAACTGGAGAAACAGCGCACAACCCCGGGCCGCCAAACAAGCCGAAAAACTATTCACAAACAGGCTGCGCCAGAAATTTTTTACTTCCTTTTTTTTCAAAATTTGGGGAAAAAGGTAAATAGTTATTTTCGATTCTGTTTTCAGGTTTTCATTTATTTGAATTGGTTAGAGGTGGTTCCTGTTGGAGAAGTATCCCTGGTTTAATGAAAGGCAAAAAAGGCTTGTTGATGAGGTTAACGAATTTGTGGATGAAATAACTCCCAGAGCTTATGAGGCTGCCGTTAAACAGGAGCATCCCCGGGATCTAATTAAGATGGTTGCGGAAAAGGGATGGTTTGGGGCCCTTGTACCAGAAGAGTATGGCGGTATGGGAAAGGAAGTTGGGGTAACAGGTTGCCAGATTATTTGTGAGGGTTTGACTCGAGCCGGGACGATAGGCGGCATATATAGTGCGACTTCCTTCGGCGGTGTGGAGCAAATATGTATGTTTGGTACAGAGGAACAGAAGCAGAGGTGGCTACCTAAAATTGCCAGAGGTGAGCTACTGGGAGCCATAACTCTCACAGAACCATTTGTGGGCACTGACGCTGCAGGTATCAGAACCACAGCCAGACGCGATGGCGACTACTATATATTGAATGGGAAAAAAAGGTTTATTTCAAACTCGGGAGTGGCAGACATTTACATGGTGTACGCGAAAACCAGCGAAGACCCCAAAGATAGAGCATCCTACAAGCATTTATCAGCTTTCATAGTTGAGAAGGGTACTCCAGGCTTCACTGTTGAGAGAATAAATGAATTGGCTGTGTTTAGAGGCATACGTAACGGAATTTTGGATTTCGACAACGCACGGGTCCCAGCATCCAACATGCTGCTGGGAGAAGGAAACGGCTGGGGAGTTATGACTGCGGGTTTAAACTTTGAGAGGCTAACGGTGGCAACCCAGATAATTGCGGGTATGAGGGAGGCCTTAAGATATGCGCTATACTTTGCAACTAAGAGGGTGCAGTTCAACCAGCGCACCATAGATTTCGAATCCAACCAGTACAAACTGGCAGACATCATAATAAGGCTGAAAACCGCCAGACTCCTTACCTATTACGCCGCATGGATGATGGACCAAGGATTAAACCCGGTAGTTGAAGCCAACGCAGCCAAAATATACGCCACAGAAGCCTGCAGGGAAGCGGCTATAGACGCACTCCAAATCATTGGAGGAGACGGCTTCACAAAGTTCTACCCAGTAGAACAGATACTGTTAGACGCCAAAATATTAGAAGTTGGTGCGGGTACCAATGAAGTTCTCAGGAGGCTATTAACTGCCCAGGCTAGAAGAATTATGGCTGATGAGCTTAAAGCTCCCCGAAGGCGGATACACAAGGAATTGAGGATCCCGATACCCTATTATAAGCCCTCACCAGAATTTGCTCCAAAAAAGGTTCCCAAAGATTTGCAGGGCATGGAGGAAGCTATTCTTGAGGCTCTAGCAGCAGACTACTTTGTTAATCCCGGTCTCCACATGAAGAGGGAAGAGTTAATCGAGGACACAGGACTCGACGAAGAACAGCTTGACGAAGCCCTAGTATCGCTTGAGGAAAAGAAACTGGTTGATCTCTACAGAACAAGGCAGGGCGTAATAATACTTGCAAAAGCCACCTACGAAGGTCTCAAAAAAGCCAAACCCAAAGAGTACTACCAGTGGTATCCACCCTGGAGCAAGGAGGACGAAAGATTCTAAGACTACACTTCTTATCCTTTTTATTGCCTTTGTTAACCTGATTCTAGAGCGGCTTGGCAACCAGCAACCAGAGCTTTCAAAAAGTCTTCTGGACTAATTTCAGATGTTTCCCAGTTGGGTTTCTGGTAAGCTGCCTTTATCTTTTCCAGCATAGTTTTTTCATCTTTTGCTGAGACGCCCTTTAGGGATTCCTCCATCTCCCTTAGAACTGGTACGGGTTTAGCGTAAAAGTCACCACAGAAAAACATGTCCTTGATTATTCCTTTGCTATCTAGTAGTACTCGGCTCTCTACCAGTTTGCGTGACTTGTATCTACCGATACCATATTTGTGGTCGGGTGGAATTTTTCCGAATCTTCTCTTGCTGGAAACGGCGAACATGTGTTCATCGGATTGAGCCTTTACTGCGAAGTCTTCGCACATTTCCCACTCTTCTTCAGTGTACTCACCGATTCTGAATTTTACACCAAAAACTTTTCCAAAAGCCTTATAGGCGGCGCTTGCAAACTCATAGGGATCTGGTCTGTGTCCAGTTTCGGCCTCCACACCACCCTGATACTCTCCAAAAGATTTTATCTTCTTATCTTTCCACTTCTCCTCTGGTATTCTAGCTATCTGTGGCAATAAATCGCTGCTAATATATCCAGGGAAGTTGGAAGAATTAATTAGATATAATCCTCCCACTTCCGTAACTCCTACGGCTCCCATTTTTCTACCTGAACGCTCAGCCCTCACATCATCCGGAGGATAATACTTGGCATCTTTAACACCCAGAATCTTGTACATTTCTGTTAGTGCGGTTCCAGACTTGTAAAATGCTTCCTGCATACTTGAAAAAATAGTTTTATCAGCCAGTATTCCGATGCCCATGAACCCCTCTGGGTCTAAGAAAATTACTCCTCCGCCCATACCCTCAAGTCTCCTGCAGATTTCAATATTGTGCTTTTTTGCCAGTTCTAGGTCTATATCCGTGTCTATGTCTTGGAAGTAGCCTAGAGATATGCTGGGTTCCGGAAAGTACCATACTGAGATTCCATTTGGCACTTTGCCCTGCATTCTGAGGCTTATGGATGCTATACTCATACCTAAAATTCTGGTTGCGGTTCCCTTAGTGAAAAGGGTGAATTTCATTTCGTTGCTTTTCCAATCTTTAAGCACTTTTCTCCCTCCAAATAGGAATAGATTACTTTTATTATATCGTTATAATATTAAAATTTATCTACGGAAAAAATTTTGAGATTTTGTTTCTCTCTAGTAGTTTATTGTAACATTAAGTCCGTAGGACTCTATTATGTTTTTTATCTCTTTGAGTTCTTCCTCACTTAATGGTTTGGTTCCAGTAAAGGGGTATTTTCTGCCTAGAAGCTTGTATTTGTGTCTTCCCCATTCGTGATAATTTAAAATTGATACTTTTTGGAATGGCCTTTTGGATAGAAATTTTGCTAGGGTCTCTATGTATTGGCGGGAATTGTTGAAGTTGGGGATAATGGGAATTCTTGCCCAAACTGTTACTCCCTTTTTCAGAATTTTGTCTAAGTTCTTTAGAATCAGCTCATTACCGACACCAGTGCCTTTCTGATGTATTTCTGAGTCTAGATGCTTTATGTCGAAAAGAACTAAGTCCGCATAATTGGAAACTTCATTTAACGCCTCCCACGCAGCGTGTCCGGAGGTGTCTAGGGCAGTGTGTAGTCTTCTATCCCTACACTCTCTTAGCAGGTTAAGGGTGAATTTCGCCTGGTAAAGTGGTTCGCCTCCGGATACTGTTATGCCTCCGCCAGAATTTCTGTAGAAAATTTCGTCCTCCATAACCTCTTCCACGATTTCTTCTAAGGTCATCTTTTTCCCTATTTGATTTATTGCTCCTGTTGGGCAGGCTTCTTCACACTTCATGCATAAATTACACTTAGTCCTATCTATTTGGACACCATCTTCATTCATCTGAATGGCCTTTAGTGGACAGGCCCCAATACACCTCTCACACTTATTGCATTTTTCCTCTCTGAAAAATATGTCGGGGAAGGGGTTTATTGATTCGGGATTGGCACACCATCCGCATCTTAGGGGGCAACCTTTTAGAAATACTGTGGTTCTAATTCCCGGGCCGTCATGAATGCTATATTTCTGAATATTGAATACCATTCCCTCTCTGCCTGTAGGGTCATTCCTCCAATTATGCATACCTTTTCACTGTGCTTGGTGTTAGAAGCAGTGGGGAGTCCGTGCAATGATTGAATCCTGTAAATCTTTGCTCAGATCCACGAAATAAGCTGAATATCCACATACTCTTACCATAAGGTTGGAGTGTTTTTCTGGGTGCCTTTGGGCCTCCTCCAAGGTTTCTCTCCCCACCACACTGAATTGGATATGATGGATTCCCAGATCTGCCCATGTTCTCAGGTACTGGGCAAAGACCTCTGCATTGTGTCCCTCCAAGTACTGGGGCATAAAGTTTTGGTTGAGTAGGTGATTCCAACTAATTAATGGATCAACTTTTGAAACTGACTTTAGAACAGCGGTCGGTCCCTTATGGTCCCTACCCCCCACCGGTGAGACACTTCCATCATGGAAAGTCTCTCCTGCTTTCCTCCCGTCTGGTGTGGCTTCGCATATTCTTCCCCAGAGCCAGAAGGCTGAAGCCACAGTCCCATCTGGAATCACGGGCGTTCCAAGATTTGTTTTGCACTTCATGGTTTCTTGGGTCACCCTTTTCGCCACTTCTCTTGATATTGAGTCCACGTAATCGTCGTCGTTGCCAAATTTTGGTGCCTCTAGACACATTTTTCGAATTTCCTCGTAACCTTCCCAGTTATTCTTCAGGGCTGCGATCAATTGTTTCATGGATATTTTTTTCTCTTCAAACACTAGTTTTTTGATGGCGGCTAGGGAGTCTGCTACATTGTTTAGTCCCAGTATAACTACGTCTCTGTAGTCTGGATTATAATTCCATTCTCGGATGTCCTGTGCCCTCTCTATCGAGTCGTCAAGCACTGCTGATAGAAATGGTCTGGGTACGTATTCTTTGTAGAGGCTGTCCGCAATGTTTGATAGGAAGACCAGTTTCCGAATTCTTGTTGCATATTTTTCTATGAAGGCGTCTATGAGCTCCTCGATTGAGTTAAATTCTTCTCCCCTCGATATCAATACTTCGTATAGGAGTTTGGGAAGAGGAACTGCGTTGGCCCACGCCGAGCGGTGGTTAAGGTTTTTTCCCGGGATGGTAGGAACCATACAATTATTTATGGAATAGTTCCTAGCGTCACTGAGGGGTACGCCAAGACTAACCAGTCGGGGTATGTTCACCTTGTCGTTGAAGAATGCGGGTTGAGGCATTCCTGTTGCCAATACCTCGATAGCTTTGTCTATTAGCTTCTTTGGAATTTTATCATGCCACCTTAAAGCTATTGGAGGAGTTACTGTTCTCACGCTTTTCATTGCGTCTAAAACTATGTAACTCATCTCATTGGTGACATCATTTCCCTCAGAATCTGTTCCCCCGATGGTAATGGTTTGGAATCCTATAGCACCTCCTCCGGCGCCGGACCATACGGGTGGGTGGAGGAAACCGGTTTCTTGGGATTTCACGAATATGCATTCCACAAGTTCTTGGGCTTGTTCCCGAGTTATTCTTCCCTCTTTTAAATCCTTTTCGTAGTAGGGATTAAAGCATACATCGAATCTTATGCCGTCTCCCACCATGGGTAATTCGATGAAATTGACGATGAGGTGAATTAGCCAATAGCACTGAATAGCCTCATGTAGTGTGCGTGGAGGGTTCTCGGGCACCCACTCACAGTTTTTCGCTATGGTTTCAAGTTCCCTTCTTCTCGCCGGGTTTTCTTCACGCTCAGCCAGCTCTCTTGCCAGCTTCGCATATCTTTTAGCCCAATTTATTGCCGCCTCCAAAACAATGATTACACTATCCAAAAATCTGGTTTTCTTCACATATTCTTCACCGTTGATCTCTCCCTCTACCAACTCTTTGACAAGCCTCTCCTTTCTCTTTTGAGCTTCTTGAATGATTCCCCTTAACCCTATTTGGAATATTTTTTGATAATTTGGAGTAGCGCACTCCCAATTGAAAACATAAACTATTTCGTCGGCCACGCCTTTGGGAATCATTCTCTTAAATATGTGGTGTACCGCTAATTTGTCCCAGTACGAGTCTATTTCTTTAAGCTCCCTTCTTCCCTCATCGGTCAACATTTCACTATAAACATTTCCGGGCTCTGTTTCTCTTTCCACCCATTTCCAAGCAAACTCCGGGTAGTGAACAACTGAATCCGGAGTGGATGCAAAGTTTCCCACCACCAACTCGTCCTGCCGAATATATATTGTCATTTTCTCCAAAATGTGTTTCAGTCCTTTAGCCCTCCTCAGAATCATGGGCTCCCCCTCGGTTTGCTTGTAAGACTCTGTTAGCAGTCTAGCCCTCTCTAAATCCAAGACCCATATCATACCAGGTCTGCGGGCTCGAGCATCTTGGGCTATCTGAATATTAGAAACTTGGAGAGCTTTAATAGGAGTGCTCAACATTAATCTTTGGGTTCTTTCAGTCATAATACTTCTCCACACCTTCGTTCTATTATGTAGGAATTGGGCAATGAAAAAAATAAAAACTTATGCCCTAGAACTCTGAATTTAGAAAGCATAGCTTATTTTTAGAGATACCTCTCTATTTCTCGAATTATGTAATTTGTGTACCAAAGTGCCTCTTCTAGTGTGTCTTGTACCTTGTTCTTTTCTTGGACTAGTTTTGTGGTTAGTAGCTTGTACCTTTCCGAGTCGGGACTCAAATTTGCATACTCCAGTAGTGGTAGTAGTACGGGTATGGGCTTATTTACATAGGTGGCTCCGTAGGGGTCTCTTTCGTATCTGCCGATGTAGGTGTAGTTTATGGGTATCAGTATTCTGCTGAGCTTCATAATGGTTTGGTTGATTTCTTTGAGCAGCTCTTTTCCCTCTTTTGAGGGCTGGCTTTGATACTTGTTCCAGAACTTTTGTATGGCTTCGTCCAGCTCTTTGGTTCTTTTTTCCAGTTCTTCAGCTGTTCTGATCAATGGTTTCAAATCCATTCTTCCCCGGGCTTCCTCGTTTAATTTTATGAGCCTATTTTTAAGAACACCAGCAAGTGAGAAGAACTCGAAGGGAATTATGGGTGTATTCATGAGTCTCAAAAGAAATATGGAGTCCGCCTTCATAACCTTCTCCAACATTTTGGGATCCACTTTGTCGATGGTGTCTTCAATGCTTTGGTACCACCATCCCAAAACCGCCATATGCTCCTTGGTAAGGGTTTCCACATCAAACATTGTTCGAGCATCAACCACAGGAACGCCAAGTCCAAAGAATGAACCATTATCCGCCACCTTGCTTGGACGTAAACCAACATCAAAACCAATGCTCCTGGCAAACTCCCTTGTATCCATTATCTGCTTAACTTCATCCTTCCCCAAAGTGTCTTCAATTACCTTCATAAGGAATCTTTCAACTTCCTCGTGGTATAGCGGAAAGTATAGTTTGCTTCCAACCATTCCTGTAGAGTCACAGTTAAGGTAGGCTATACAGTTCTTGTTTAAGTCCGACCAGAAGTTATCTGTGTACCAGGTGGAGCCCTCCATAATGCCGGTTTCGTGGGCTGCCCAGAATCCAAATTTTATGGAACGCTTTAGTCTGTCTCGGTATTTCTGGAAAATCCGAGCCATCTCCATCATGCAGACAATTCCTGTTCCATTATCCGTTACTCCCCCACCCCACGCATCCATATGCCCACCCATCATAACAAACTTTTCAGGCTCCTCAGTACCCTTAATGGTTGCAATGGGCATAGGAATTTTTATCCACTCCCGTGTTGCTTCAACCCTCAACCACACTCTCACCTTTCCTTTGCTCAAGAGTTCTTTTAGCCACTCTCCACTCTTGCGGCTGATAGCGAGGCCGGGAATGGTGGGCATCAATCCTATCGTGTCGGGTGTAGGGTTACCCCACACTGGCTTCATTGTTCCCATGGGCAGGACATCATGTTCCAGGGAGCCCCAGTTCATCTGGATTTGGGCTTTAACTCCGTGGTCTTGGGCTATCTTATACTTGTATGGTCGGGGTGGATCATAGGAGATTTCTGCTAAGGCTATTTTGCCCTCTGCGTCCACCTTTTCATAGTCTTTTTCTCCCCCAGCTCCCACATAAACCAGTTCTCCGCTTATGCCTGAGGCTGTTGTGGAGGCACTGTGTGCGTAGGCAACAGCATCTATAGATCGTGGCGGACCAGGAGATAAAACTTTTAACTCCGCATAGATGGGGAAACTTAGGAAGGCTTCAAACTCGTACATATCAACATGAACTCCGTAGCTTTCAAGGGTGCTTTTAATCCACTCCGCAGTTTTTCTATCCTCTGGACTTCCTGCTAAGCGCTGAGGCACCTCTTCCGCAAGCCACTTTAGGTTCTTCATAATTTCTTTAACAGATATTTCATTCATTATTTCCTTCTCAAGCTTCGGGTCTAGCCCGTACAAAAAATAACCTCCTTCCACTTTGAAATCGACATAATTGAAATTGAACCTTCCTAAATTTAAATTTAGGGGTATCCCGCTCAAAAAATTGGTGTGACAGAATCCTGTAACCCTTCAAAAATATACGATATACATTTGGGCATTCCTTTTCACTTGTCTGGTATCCATAAATAAAGTCGAAACAGCCCTTTCTTCAGTTTTTGTAGACTCCTCACCCTCTTTTTGACCAAAAATGGTTAAATGTTTAGCAAAAGTTTTTATATGACCTAAAATAACAAATGAGAGTAGCATATTATAATATTATATTGCATTTATATCAGTTATTATTTAAGAATTACTTCAATGTAATAAATGGCCAAACTGGCAACGGCTACCTGCCAAGCATCACAATAAAGTTACCACCACTAAAATACAATAAACATTGAAGCAAGTAAACACGCCAAATTCAGTAGAAACAAATAATGGAGATGCTGTGATGAGAGGAGTTTTTCTAAGTAGTTTAAGGAAACTCTTGAACGACATAGAGTGTGGAGAGTTGACAGACATAAACGAATATCTTAGTGATTGCTGGAAGGAGTTGAGTCTAAGAGAAAAAGATAGCTCCATAAGTAGGGAAATCCTATCTAAAAATAGAGAAATATTGGAAAAATTGACTCAAACCCTCCAAGAACACAAAGAGAGACCCCTAAGTGAAGAAAAACTACACCTAGTAAAATCAATTATTTACGGAGAACCAGCAAAACTGCAATACGCCGAAAAGCCCCCAAACCTTAGTGAAATCTCAGAATTAAAAGACTTATTAGAGGAAATAGAAAGAAAAATGAAAAAACGCGGCAAACCAAAAAGGTAGTAAACGCTAACCCCCTTCATTTTCTAGTGTCGGTACACTTCCTGTTATGTTTCACTCTTTTACCATACTGGAGATACTCCAAGGCGCGAAGGGTTGGGAGGTTATCCACAATGCTCTTATTTTTCAACTTGAAACGTTTCTCCTGTGAATCTCTTTGATTCTTTTCAGTGGTAGGAGATTTGGCTTATGGTTGACATGTCCGCGGAGAGGCGTCCTAATAGGTTGATTTTTCAGAAAAGTCCTTATCTTTTGCAGCATGCTTATAATCCTGTGGATTGGTATCCTTGGGGTGAGGAGGCTTTTGAGAAGGCCAGGAGGGAAGATAAACCCATTTTTCTTTCCATAGGCTACTCCACTTGTCACTGGTGCCACGTAATGGAAAAGGAATCATTTGAAGACCCTGAAGTAGCTAGACTGATGAATGAAACATTTGTTTCCATTAAGGTGGATAGGGAGGAGAGACCGGACATAGACAATGTTTACATGATGGTTTGCCAAATGATGACTGGCTCCGGCGGTTGGCCCCTAACCATAATTATGACGCCTAGTGGGAAGCCCTTCTTTGCAGGCACATACATTCCTAAGGAGAGTAGGTTTGGTTTAACTGGGATTAAGACTCTGGTACCAAGGATTAAGGAGTTTTGGGAGAAACGTAGAGAAGAGGTGGAGAGTTCGGCTGAGCAAATAATCGCGTCAATCAAGTCTGCTTCAATGGAGACTCCGGGCGAAGATTTGGGCGAAGAAATTCTCCACAGATGCTACGAAAATCTTTACGATATCTTTGATGAGCAAAACGGGGGCTTCGGGTACGGTCGCAAGTTTCCCACGCCACACCACCTCTATTTTCTGCTCCGCTACTGGAAGCGCACCGGTGACGGTTGGTCTCTAAGAATGGTGGAAAAAACTCTTCAAGCTATGCGTCTTGGCGGCATATATGACCATGTAGGTTTTGGCTTCCACCGATACTCGGTGGATAACCAGTGGCTGGTTCCACATTTTGAAAAAATGCTTTATGATCAAGCATTGCTGGTGTTGGCTTACATAGAAGCCTATCAAGCCATTGGAAAATTGGTGTACGCCCAAACGGTTCGCGAAGTGTTGATCTATGTTTTGCGAGACATGGTTTCCCCAGAAGGAGGGTTTTACTCTGCTGAGGATGCCGATAGTGAAGGTGAGGAAGGGAAGTTTTACCTTTGGAGAGAGGAGGAAATCAGACAAATACTCTCGAGGGAAGAAGCGGAAGCCGTAATTAAAATCTACAACATTAGCAAGGAGGGTAACTTTGAGGAGGAGGCATCAAGGAGGAAGTCTGGAAAAAACATATTCCACCTCAGAAAACCACTCACCGAAATAATTTTGGAACTTCGAATGCCCTTGGAAGAAACATTAAAACTCTTAGAGAATGCGAGGCAGAAACTCTTTCTAGAGAGGGAGAAAAGGGTTCACCCACACAAAGACGACAAAATTTTAACCGATTGGAACGGTTTAATGATTGCGGCACTGGCTAGAGCAGCTCAAGTCCTTGAAAAGCCGGAATACCTGCAAGCGGCCCAGAGGGCAGCTGATTTCATACTTGGGAAAATGCGCAACACAGAGGGACGCCTTTATCACCGTTACCGTGAAGGTGAGGCTGCTATACCTGGCTTTTTGGATGACTATGCCTTCTTCATCTATGGACTCATTGAACTTTATGAGGCAAACTTTGAAGTAAAGTACTTGAGGGAAGCTATCACCCTAGCTGGAGAAATGATTGAACATTTCTGGGACGATGTGAATGGAGGATTCTACTTTACTGCGGATGACGCGGAAAATGTTCTTATCCGAAAGAAAGAAATATATGATGGTGCTTACCCCTCGGGGAATTCTATAGCAATGCTGGATCTGCTTCTCCTCAGTCGCTTAGCGGCAAACCCAGAATACGAAGATAAGGCTACACAAATAATGCGTTCCTTCTCTAGAACCGTCTCCATAAACCCCATGGGGCACACACAGTTAATGGTGGGATTAGATTTTGTATTAGGGCCTTCCTATGAGGTAGTCATTGTGGGTAACACTCATACTGATGATACCAAAACTATGCTAATAGCCCTCAGGGAAAAATTTATTCCCAACAAGGTGGTGCTCTTTGTTCCAAGCGATGTAGAATCTCCCGAAATAACGGGAATTGCAAAGTTTACTGGAAATCAGAAGGTTGTTGGGGGAAAAGCAACAGCCTACGTGTGCCAGAATTATGCCTGCAAGCTCCCAACTACAGATATTGGAGAAATGCTCGAATTCCTAAAGGCATAAAGAGGAGTAAAATGAGGTGTTCTCACCTCTTCCCATATTTTGGGCTTCTTTTCTCCATAAAGGCCGTTAAAGCTTCAAAAATGTCTTTGGTACTCATGCAAACTACTTGGTTCCGGTTCTCAAGATATAATGCTGCTTCAAGGCTTGGAGCATCTATATTCATGTTTATTGCTTCCTTGGTTAAGCGTAGTCCGAGGGGGGTTTTCTTGAGCATTTCTCGTGCTAGTTCTAAAGCGGCTTCCATTAACTTGTCGTCTGGAACTACTCTGGAGACGAACCCTATTCTTTCAGCTTCCTGTGCATCTACGAATCTTCCAGTGTATAGTATTTCTGCAGCTCGTGACAATCCGATTAGTCTTGGTAGAAAGTAGCTACTGCCCACATCGGTTCCCGACATGCCAATGTTGATGAATGCGTTGTTAAATCTTGCACTTTCACCCGCTATCCTAATATCTGCAGCCATGGCTAGGGCGAAGCCTCCACCAGTTGCGGGGCCCTTCACAGCGGCGATCACTGGCTGATTGATTTTCCTCAGCTGAAGTATGACATCAGCGATTCTTCTTTGTCCATACATTTTTCTCTTCGCTTCGTCTTCCACATTCAAATATTTCAACTTCGAATATTTATCTGGAAGATTGTCTAGGGACGCAAATAGAGAAGCTTCCTTGAGATCCGTTCCGGAACAAAACGCTCGGCCTTCCCCAGTAATTATTAGCACTCGACAATCTACGTTCCACTCTAACTCGCCTAATAAGTCGTGAAGTTCCTCAATCATCTCAAAATTAAGTGCATTAAGTCTCTCCGGCCTATTAAGAGTTAATATACCTATACCTTCCTCTAATTCCTGATACCTAATAGTATTGTAATCCTTCATTTAGAAACCTCCACTAAGACAAGTTTGCTTAATTCAACGTGATTAGAAATTTATAAAATTGTAGGCAAGTCCCAGAAAAAATGGGTTAAAAAGTTGTAAATTGGTAAACGTTTTGGAAAAAATACTAAAAACTCTCAAAATTTGCCATCAGAGAAAAAGGTGGAGAGGGAATTATCTTTTAGGCCTTAAATTTTTCCCTCATGATTTTTTCTAACTCTTGTACTTGCACTTGTTGTCTCTTTTTAATTGCTTGTTTTACTTTTTGGATTGCCATTTCTTTTGCCACTTCGGTGGGAACTCTTTTCTCTTTGAGAGCCTTGGACAATACTTTTTTCACTGAATCCGTTATTTTTTCCTCTACCAATTTGAAAGCCTGATCCTCGGTAGCACTCATGCGGTCTAAAGTGGCTGCAATGACGCCTCCAGAGTTTGAGATGAAGTCTGGAATAACAACTACTCCCTTCTCCAAAAGGATTTTTTCAGCCTCATCTGTGACTGGAATGTTGGCTCCAGAACTAATTAGTTTAGCCTTAATTTTACCTGCATTTTTCTTGTTTATCACGTATGGTCTGGCGCCAGGAACAAGTATATCTACAGGCAGAGTAAACAGCTCCTCTTTTTTGATTGGTTTGGCGTCCTTATACTCAAGAACCACTTTATCTCCATACTTCTTCCTCATGGTTAACATTTTTTCTACATCTATACCATTTGGATTATATATTGCGCCCTCAATTGTAGATAATGCCACAACTTTGGCTCCCGAACGAGCCATATATCTCGCTACTCCCCCGCCGACTTTTCCGAAGCCCTCTATAGCCACGGTTGCATCCTTTATGGGAAGCTTTATTTGTTGGCAGGCAACTTTGGCAGCTACAACTACCCCGTATCCTGTCAGGTGATCTTCTAGAGGCATACCTTCCTTTTCTTTGAGAGTTAACCCACTGGGAGCTATTTCACTCATACCTGCATACTTGTATATTTTGCCCACATCCTCATCCGAAGTGCCCATATCCGCACCAGGAATATACATGAGTTGCTTCAAAAAGGGGGCGATTTGCCTACCATAAGCGGCGAGTATTTTTTCCCTGTTGGGAGCAGCAGGATCAGCGAATATTCCGGATTTAGCACCGCCCACAGGCATGTCCAATGCTGCAAACTTATAGGTCATAGCCCTAGCAAGGTGGAAGATTTCCTCGGTGGTTATATCGGGAAGCATTCTGATACCACCTGCAGCGACCCCAAAGGCGGCGGTATCAATTACTATTACGCCTCTCATACCAGACCCGGGATCATACATTTGAAGTATGTACTCTGGACCCATATCATCCTTCAATCTATCGATAATGTCAACTGACAACTTCACACCTCCAAAGGAAGCGAATAAATTCAGATTCTTTTTCCGTCATTCAAAGATAAAATATTTTCGATAAACTTCCAAATTTAAGAACCAATCACAGAACTAATTAGAAAAATCACATAAGAATAAGTGTGAAACCACTCTTGGAAAGCATTTAATATGAGTTACTCAATAGAAGTGTTGCTGTAAAGCCTTAAGGGTCAACTATATGCAAGATAGCGGGTATCTCTGGATAGGTGGATCTGTATTTTGAGTTTTCTGGTTTCTTGCAAGGGAGAAGGAGGACTGGGTTTAATGAGCTGCTTGTTTTACCAACCGGGTGATGTATATTCGCACGATTCCACCCCCCTATTTTGAGGCTCTAAATTTGAAAAGAAGCTGTATAAACGCTCTTTTTTAAGCAGAACTCTTCCAGATCACTCTGCCAACTATTCCTCTGGTGTGTAAGACTTTTTGGCATTTTAAGCATTGAAAATTGAACATCATAAAGGGGTTAAAAAAAGATGTTTTTCTTTGGAGACCCATAAGTATGTGTGGATTATAAAAAAATGTCGAGGTTTTAGGGTTACCTTCTGGGATATCTGGGTTCTCTTTTCTCAAAAAATGCTGCGATACCCTCTTTGGGATCAGTGGTGCCCATGCATATCACTTGAGCCCTGTTTTCCATGGCAAGAGCGGTTTCTAGGTTGGGGGCGTTAAAGTTTATATTTATGGAGGATTTAGTTAGCCTTAGACCTAGAGGACTTTTTGCCACAAGAATTTTTGCCATTGCTATCGCTTCATCCATAAGTTTGTCATCTGGAACCACGCGGGAAACAAGGCCGATTCTCTCTGCCTCCTGGGCATCTACAAACCTCGCAGTATAAATAATCTCCGCTGCTCTAGACCAGCCCACCAATCGGGGTAAAAAGTAGCTATTGCCTATATCCACTCCTGATAGTCCAAGCAGAAACACTGAGTTTCTAAACCTTGCGCTCTCCCCTGCGATGCGTATATCTGCAGCTAGAGAAAGAGCGAAGGCCATGCCCACCGCGGGACCCTTTATAGCGGCAATAATGGGCTGGGGTATCTGGCGCATTTTTAAAGCAAGCTGGGAGGTGCGCACCTGGGCATAGTATTGCCTTTTGGCCACTTCTGGAATATCCATGTACTTAATATGTTTGTAGTTCTCAATTATTTCTGGGGCATAGATTCTTGCACACTCGTTGAGATCCGTTCCAGCGCTAAATGCTCGTCCCTCACCGGTTAGGATCAGCACCCGCACATCCAAGTCCCACTCCAACTTGTTGAAAAGGTCGTGGAGCTCCTCAATCATCTGAATAGTGAAGGCATTCAGCTTATCTGGACGATTTAAGCTCACAACGGAGATTCCATCCTCTAACTCCTTATACTTTATTGCTTCATAACTCTCCACAAATATTACCTCCTTTTTAGAAAATATGTGTTAAACTAATTATTTTCACTACTCCTCCGTTATAAATTTAGAGCTAGAAATTAAGCATCTAAAAGCTGAAATCTAAAAGTTTTCAGAGCAAATTGTTTGGGGAGGAAGTTTTTAAGAGGGAGATCTTTTATCATGTTCTTAGAAAAACAATTATTCCTTCCCTCTAATACCACAAAGCATTTCTTTAGCTTCTTTTGGGCGATAACCAAAATTCTCCAAAACTGTACACTAAGCGAAAGCATATTATCTTGACAATGTTAAATTAGGTTGGTTTCCTTCCCAAAATTACCAAAAACAGGAGAAAAGTCACTTTCCCTCAAGATGAAAAGGGGAAGAAACTAGGGGAAAATTGCTAAGAAAACAAATTTAACATTGTCAAGTTATCCAAAACTCCTAAACAAAAAATTGGAGGGGAAAAATGGATTTTATTGTGTTCTCTTATTTTATGGTAGATTGGGTAGTCCGGTTGGTCTTCTCTCGATTCCTTCAGCTTTGAAGTAGTCGTCTAGGGTTCTTTTCTTCACCATTTCCAGGTAGTCTAGGAGATTTTTCTCAATGCTTTTATCTAGTGGTTCGGGTTGATGTTCTTTCAATATTTTTTGCCATTTTTCCCTCGCAACATCAATGATGCTTTTTGAGCCTCGCTTTTCCCACACTTCCCTCTTGCTCCTATCTATTAGGAAGGGTATGTACTGTTCCTTCTGGAAGTTTTTAAGGGTGTGTTTGTGGCTTAGATATGAGCCGCCTGCACCCACCTCTTTTATTACGTCTACAGCTAGGGTGTTTTCGTTTACCTCTATGCCTTCCAAGGATCTTCTTATCATTCCTATGAGTTCCTCGTCAATCATTATGAGCTCCATGTTTGTTGTTATGCTGGATTCGATGGTTCCAGCGCAGGTGATGTAGTTTATTCTGGCAGCAGCCGCCATGAAGAGGGTGAGAGCCTTCTCAAATCCCGCTTGAATGTCCACAAGCATCGACTCGCTTGTTCCCGCTAACGCCCTCGAGGGAAGGCGATAGAACTTCGCAAGTTGGGCTGAGGCAGCATATATTAGTCCGGTTTCTATGGAGCCCAAGGCTATGTTTCCGGTGCGCATATCCGTTATGGTTGAGACGGTGCCATAGAGTACTGGTGTTCCCGGACTCACAAGTTCGCAGAGAACCAAGCTGCTGAGTATTTCGGCGTTTTGTTGGACTAGGAGGCCGGCGAGGGTTGAGGGTGCTGTGGCTCCAGCTTGGGCTTCAGGTGCAATTATCATGGGTTGCTTGTACCGGTTAAAAATCATCATTCCTCTCATAACAATGTCCGAAGTTTGCAGGGGACTAACGGGATTATAGAAACCAATTATGCGGGGCTTCTTTATGAGCTCTTCCTCTCCTCCCGCAACCATGGAAACCATATTTATTACGTCTTGGGAAGCCATAACTCCATAGGGGCCTATGCCGAAACACTTTATCGTGTTTTTAGCCCAAGTCAATATCTCATAGGCGTGTATGGTTGTGAGGGGAACATCGTGGGCCCAAACATCAGTGTGGGAGGTGTTAATGTATTTTAGAGCGTCTATCAATCGGTACTTGTTCTCCACATCCTTAAGTGTGGTTTCTCTGACCTTTCCCGTTTCGGAATCGATAATCTTAACGGGGGTGGGTGAAAAGGTGAAGGTTAGTGTATCGCCTCCCACTCTCAGCTTGAACTTTTCCTCGCGACCGTATAGTATGAATTGGCTGGGAGCCTTGTTCAAAGCTTCTTTAACCATGTACTCCGGCATTTTCACCATGTGGCTTTCCTCGTTTACTTCCGCTCCCGCCTTCCTCAATATTTCTCGTGCCTCACCTACATCTATTTTGACTCCCACATCCTCCAGTATTTCCATGGAGGCATTGTGGATCTGTGTAATATCATCGCTACTTAAAACCTCTAATCTTGGAAGCTTCAAATCACCTTCCTCCTTTATGTTACTCCTAGAAGTTCTTTGGCTAGTTTTACCGCCTCCACGGCGTCGGTGGCGAATCCATCGGCTCCAATCTCTTCAGCCCACTTCTCGGTGACTATGGCTCCGCCAATAATGTATTTGACCTTGTCGCGGATTCCATATTGTTCAAGGGCTTTTGCCACGTTGAGCTGTTCTTGCATGGTCATGGTGAGCATGGCGGAGGCTCCAACTATGTCTGCGTTTAGCTCCTTGGCTTTTTTGGCGAATTCTTCCGGCTGGACATCTTTGCCCAAGTCGTAAACCTCAAATCCATTTGCGAAGAGCATGGAGGCCACAATATTTTTCCCTATGTCGTGGATGTCGCCAAAAACTGTGCCAATAACCACCCTCCCTACGGGTTCCCGTGATTCTCCGCTTTTCTTGAGAGCAGGTTCCAAGACCTCTTTTATTGCGCCCTGAGCAGCATCCCCAGCAGCTATTAGCTGAGGCAGGAAGAACTCCCCACTCTCAAATTTGTCTCCGAAATCTCTCAAAACATCGGTTAGCACATCTATGAGTTTCAGGGGACTCACACCCTTATCTAGGGAGTCTTTGAGGATTTTGGCCAGCTTTTCCTCTTCAAATTCCAGCAATGCTTCCTCAATATCCTTTCGGATTTTCTCCTCGGACAAAACATCACCTCAAAATACCCACAATTACGGTACATTTTGACTATGACAAAGGTGGTCACAGTTCATTTTCCTATTATCTTATGCTCTACGAATTTAAAATTATTCTCTTCCTAAAAAAGCGGAGCGGAATAATTGTTCGGGTTCCTGTTTCCTCCTTTAGGAGGCGCTTTTGCAAACTCGCCTTTAAAATCTCCTTGAGAGCGTTTCCATTTTAGAGTAAATATTAGGAAAAATGAACGAAAGCAATGCAAAAGGAATAAAAATAGGATTGAGAATTTCTCTATCGGTTTTCCTTGCTTACTCATCGGCGACGATGGCTTATGGCTGAGTGGCTTGTGTGAGGTGGTTTCGAGTGAAATATCTTTACTGGAATAAGGACGTGGAGCTTTTTTCAAGGGAAGAACTTGAGAGGATGCAATCTAAGAGATTGAGGAGCATGGTCAAATACTGCTGTGATAATGTTCGCCTGTATAATGAGAGGTTTAAAAAGGCTGGGCTGAATCCCGAGGACATAAAATCCGTTAAGGATGTCACTAAGATTCCCTTCACCTTTAAGGATGACCTTAGAGAAAACTATCCCTTCAAAATGTTTGCTAAACCCTTGGAGGAAATCGTTAGGCTACACGCCAGCTCGGGGACAAGCGGCTCCCCCACAGTTGTGGGGTACACTCGCAACGATATTGAGACCTGGACTGAGCTTATGGCTCGCACCATCACCTGTCCAGGAGGTCATAAGGGAGACATTTTGCAGAACGCCTACGGTTATGGGCTTTTTACCGGAGGCTTAGGATTCCACTATGGTGGTGAAAGAATTGGGGCCGCGGTCATTCCAATCTCGGGCGGAAATACCAGTCTCCAGATTAAGTTGATGAGAGATTTTGGCTCAACCATCCTTACCTGCACCCCATCCTACTCCCTATACATTGCGGAATATGCGAAGCAGGAAGGAGTAAATATAGAGAAGGAAATCAAACTGCGACTGGGAATTTTTGGAGCTGAACCTTCCTCAGAAACTCTGAGAAATAAAATTGAAAACTCCCTAAACATTGATGCCTTCGACATATACGGACTCTCAGAAATATATGGTCCAGGAGTTTCCGTTGAGTGTCCTGAGAAGAACGGGTTACACATATGGGAGGACCAGATACTTCCAGAAGTTATCGATAAAGAAACAAGGGAACCGGTTTCACCAGGAGAGAAGGGAATCCTACTTTTCACACCCCTCACCAAGGAGGGTGTTCCACTCTTGAGATATATTACAAATGACATTGCCTCCCTGAACTATGAGAAATGCAATTGCAACCGCGAAATGGTTAGGATGTCTAAGGTTACGGGAAGAGCTGACGACATGCTCATAGTCAGAGGAGTTAACGTTTATCCCTCACAGATAGAGCATGTCCTAATGGGAATACCTGGCGTTGGTGAGAATTACCAGATAGTTGTTGACCGAGACATTCTTGACACTCTGACAGTTAGGGTTGAAGTTACTCAGGAAAAGTTTTCCGATAGAATTAAGGATTTGGAGAACTTTCAGAGAATGATTGAGGAAAGATTGTTTGAGGCGCTTAGGGTTAAGGTTAAAATTGAGCTAGTCGCTCCCGGCGAGATTCCCAGGTCTATGGGGAAGGCTAAGAGAGTTATAGACTTAAGGAAGGAAAACATTTAAAATATGGAGGAATGAGCTGATGGTTAAACAGATTTCTGTTTTTCTCCAGAACAGACCCGGCACTCTGGCAAACTTAACAAAAATACTCCTTGATAAAAAAATAAACATAAGGGCGCTTACCGTTGCAGATACCTCGGACTATGGAATCATCAGGATGATTGTGGACGACCCCGAAAAAACCCTAAAAGTTCTGAAAGACAGTGAGTACTTGGTTTCAGAAACAGAAGTCGTAGCAGTGGAGGCTCAGGATAAGCCAGGCGGACTCTACGAAATAGCATCCACCCTAGGAGAAAAAAACGTGAACATAGAGTACCTATACACCACACTGAAAGAGGGAAAAGCCATAATGATAATAAGGGTCTCAGACATCGAAGCAGCCATAGAAGCCCTAAAGAGCGGCGGATTCAAACTGGTAAGCGAAAAAGAACTCTACGAATAACAATATAAATCCACACCCCACCGTCTAATGGGATAAAAAGGTCTAAACGCTGGAACCCTGATTAGAAATGTAGACGCTTAAAGGGGGCTTTTGAAGATTGTCAAAAATTGAACAGGACTTGGAAGAACTAAGCAAAATAGCTTTGAAGGAAGGAGCATCCAGAGCCAAAGCCATAGATACAAGCCTAATTGTGGTAGACGAGAGAGTGCAGCTGAAATGCAAGTATCCACCCTGCATCAATTATGGAAAAAACCTCATGTGCCCTCCCCACACCCCAACTGCCAAAGAGTTCAGAGAGATCCTCCAAAAATATAAGCACGCCATAATCTTCCAAATAGACAAAACAATAAACAAAGAAATACAAGACTACCTCAAAAACAAGGCAACAACCCTCCTAGACCTAACCAAAGACGAAAAATTCGCAGAACTACTACTAAGTAAAGGCTTAGGAAACGAAGGAGCAGAAGCCAACAAAATAATAACTGCCATAGAAAGAGAAGCATTCAAAAGGGGATACCGCCTAACACTAGGACTTACAACAGGACCCTGCATACTTTGCAAAGAATGCAACCCCCAAAACACCTGCAAACACCCCTTTGAAGCAAGGCCATCAATGGAAGCCGTAGGAATAGACGTCTCAAAAACCGCGGAAAACGCGGGGTTCAAAATACAGTGGGGAACAAAAGAATCAATGAACCTCACAGCCCTAGTACTAATCGATTAAAAACAACTTAATTTAGAAATAAAGCCTCTATACCCCATTCATATCCAGCCACTACACGAAAAATCCATTAAGTTTCGTCTAAAACACACAAATAGATAAGAATTTGCTGTGTCAATTAATTGATGAGTCCTGTATTTTGGTGTAGCCTTACTATTTTAAACCACCCAAAAACGAATTAAAAAACAGACCACATCAAAACACTACCTCGCAAAGATTGCAGAACCCTGTGAAAATAAAATTAGGAAAAAAGAGAGGAGATATTTTCTCCCCTATATAAACTTTTGACAAATCTTAAAAATTACTAAATCATGTAGCACTTGAATATACAATGTGGTTTGTAGGATTCTTCTCGTTCGTAGTCCCAGTCAAAACCTGTTAAAATTTTTAGAAATCGGCATGTAACTGCTCCAGTACTGCACCTTAGCCTGCCGTCTGGTCGTTTAAGCAACCCCTCAACAAAAGCTTTTTCACACGCTTCTCTTGTGGGGCAGTCTATAAAGAGGATTTCTACACTTCCATCTCCTTTTTTCCTGTACCCCATTTCAGCTGGGGCAACTTTTAATCCAACTATGGTATTGCGAAACATTGATAGACTTTGTTCTAGGTCAATGTTTCGTTCTTTAATGGTTGAGATATCCACCATTTTCTTGGTAACACCTATTGCTTGGAGGAAGGTTCCGGCTCCAGTTTGTCCCTGTAGCTCATTTTCAGTCTTTATTTGGGCATAGGACAATGCACAAATTGGTTTATCGTATTTGATGGTTTCTGAAGATAAATAGTTTTCCAGTTGGTCTAGGTCTTTAATGCCTTGGGGTTGCGGTTCTCCGGTTTTTTGGGCTAAAAACTCCAAGCTATTCTTTATAATTTTGGCGGTGAATACTGGACCATACATTTTTTCTTGGTCTTTCATTCCTTTGATCATTATGTCCACTAGAGCCTTTTTGTCAATCTTTTCGTACGGCGGCTTTTCAAACATGGTGAAACCATGTAAATCCATAATGGTCACTCTCTCACTTGCATTGATGTGTATATACTTTGGTATGTGTATATATATGTTATACTATTAATTAAATTTTTCGGGCATAAAAAGTTTTTAGTGCACTTTGGGGATTGGATTGTCCAACAACCTTGGTACGTCACGCCTTAAAGACCTTCTTGAGGCGTATTTTCTCCCACGCAGTCCTCTTAAACCCTCCTCCGAGGAGCCTGAGGCTTAATT
>CAZECW010000159.1:0-2787 GCA_964510585.1 uncultured archaeon
CCCCCATGAGGGTGCCAACATAGACGCCGTTCCCCTAAAGGGAAGGGCGTGTTAACTGGGTGATGGCACACCCATTGCTTCGAAGGCTCCCGATGAGCCAGAAGCAAGAATCTCCCGACTTTAGTCGCGGAGAGTGTCAAAGTTATGGGTGACGATGCCTGGGTCAACTGGGTAAAAAACATTCCAGAAAAAGCAAAGGAGTACGGCTTAAAATTTACACAGGAAGAAATTAGCAAAATTCTGAGCGAGAACGCAAAGAAAATACTCAAATTGTAGAACGTAATCCTACTTATCTTCCCTCCATTCCTCTTTTTTATTTATAGAAATATTATATGTTATTTTGAGCTCTTAATGGATGATGAAAATTAAACTCTGAACGCTTTTTCCCTCTTTTTTGATTAGTTTTACTATCTCCTCTAGGTGCATCTTGATTTCGTCGTTTTTAATGTCCCTAATCCTGCCGTCTGGTTCTACTGCATTCACGTGTAACTCTGGGTTTGTCTCGTAGCGGGTTTCTCCCTCATAGTTGAAACTTTTTATCAGTTCTAAACTAACCATGGTCTTTAGGTTATTAAATACCGTTGAGCGGCTTATATTTGGATACCTTCTCTTCATAGAACTATAAACTTGATTGAATGACGGGTGATATTCCCCTATCTCTTCAAGTATTTTGATTAATTCCAGCCTTTGTGGGGTGATCTTCATTCCATGTTTCTTTAATTGGTTTTCCATAGTACCACTTTTCCATGTTACATATGGTTGGGCTGAATAAAAATTTATTTATACAATAGATTTAAATAGAACTAAGTTCTTTTTAGAACCAAGGTGAAATAAATTGGGAAAAGTAGGAAGGGAAGTAGTCGAAAAGGCAGGAATAGACGTCGACAAGCTACTGAAAATGCTGGTTAGAGCAGCATCAGCCGAATTCACCACATACTACTATTACACTCTTCTGAGAGCTCACGCCACAGGGATAGAAGGAGAATCAATAAAAGAAATAATAGAAGACGCTAGACTGGAGGATAAACTCCACTTCGAAACACTAGTGCCAAGAATCTTAGAGCTGGGAGGGGACCTCCCCCGAGATATAAAAGAATTCGCCGGTATGGCCGCCTGTAAAGATGCTTACCTGCCAAAAGAAGAAACCACTAAAAACCTATTAGAGGTTCTAGTGGAAGCTGAGAGATGTGCCATAAGGGTCTACAACGAGATATGCAACTACACTTTTGGCAAAGACCATAGAACATATGATGTATCACTAGCCATCCTCCACGAAGAGATAGAACATGAAGCTTGGTTCGAAGAACTATTAACAGGAAAACCCTCAGGACACTTCAGAAGAAGAACACCGGGAGAAGGCCCATACACACAGAAATTCAGACATATAGGTTAAAACAGCAACTTTATATTCTACCCCCCCATTTTTTTTCTTTTATACAAATATTAGGGACTGAAACTTGTGTTGCTGATAAAATGTATTGGCTAATTGTTTTTTGGTTTTTTTATGAGCAACAGCTTAGCCAGAATTTAATATTATGGGGCTCCTCGGCGAGTCTTTTTGCGGGTCTCGCAACTAGTTTTGGATGCATACCCATTCTATTTGTCAGATCGGTTTCTATAAGAGTATTAGACACCATGTTGGGCTTTGCGGCAGGGGTAATGTTGGCTGCTTCATTTTTCAGCCTTCTACTGCCCGCTATTGACATGGGAGGAATCTGGATGACCATGGGAGGAATCGGATGCGGAGTAGTTTTCATCCTAGTTGTAGACCATCTGGTTCCACACATGCATGGCTTAACAAAATCTACGGAATTAACTCCAAAACTGAGAAGGGTATGGCTGCTCATCCTTGCCATAACCATCCACAACTTTCCAGAAGGACTTTCGGTGGGTGTGGGTTTTGGAGCGGGGGATATAAGCGCCGGCCTGGCACTAGCCACAGCAATCGGACTTCAAAACATACCCGAAGGTTTGGCTGTGGCTCTACCACTACTACGCGAAGAATACAGTAAGTGGAGAGCAGCAGGATACGCAACAATGTCCGGCCTTGTGGAGCCAGTGGGAGGAGTAATCGGGGTCACTATTGTGAGTATAGCGCACCAGTTTTCGCCCTTCGCACTCGCCTTTGCTGCGGGAGCCATGATATGGGTAGTAAGTGACGAGATAATACCAGTGAGCCACTCAAGAGGATTTGAGAGAGAAGCCACAATAGGAGTCATCATAGGCTTCCTAGTCATGATGCTTCTGGACAATATTTTCGCGTAAGCCGAAATTCTTAGGGTATCTCAACCAATAGATGGTTGGGGAAAATATATAATAAAAGAGAATAGATTTAGCCCAGAATTCTTTTCTCTCTTCAAGACAGTTTAAACTCTTTTAAAAACACCATTTATCCAGAGCGGGTAATTTCCGACAAATCTTGTAAATGTGCCTGACTATTGGTTTCCCAAAAAAACCTGATAGATTTTTATTTAGTAGAAAGAAATAATGTTGGACTTTTTGAGTCCATTTTTTGGTTTTTCTTTATGGTTCGTAGGCCAAGTTGACACTCTCCGCGACTAAAGTCGGGAGATTCTTGCTTCTGGCTCATCGGGAGCCTTCGAAGCAATGGGTGTGCCATCACCCAGTTAACACGCCCTTCCCTTTAGGGGAACGGCGTCTATGTTGGCACCCTCATGGGGGCTGCGTCTTGTTTAGCCCCTTAAGCCCAAGCCAAACCCTTCAGCTACCAACAACTATTTATATACCATACTTTCAAATAAACTTTCTGGCGATTCATCCCCACAA
>CAZECW010000160.1:0-12430 GCA_964510585.1 uncultured archaeon
TAAGCAAATGCTTCGCAGATGTTAGTAAAACCCTTTTGCCAATTACTCCAGTAGCACCAGCAACCAAGCTTTCCCCCTTAAGTACACCATAGGTGATGACTTCCTGAGTAGGATATTTATCAACCGCACCCACCAAACAGGCTTCCAGCTCGTCAATGTTCCCGCAATTGATGTCCATGTTGAATCTTTTCTTAGCGTACTCGTTTGAACTTTTCACAATAAGTTTTAACACCGCATCATTAATTAAAGGCTCGCTTTTGATTCCCTTAATACCTGCTCTTACTACTCTCTCATTTCCAACGGGCATAAAAACCCACCCTTCACAAATCATTTGATTTGTAGTGCTAGATTCATTCTTGAATTTTCACAGCTAAAATGACCTATCATTTTGCGATTTTCCCAATTTTTAATGTAACAATGCCGTATTTTCGCTTATATTTTTGCGAAAAACTTAACTAACATAGTAAATGATTACTTACTTTATATTTAAACATTTTTACGAAATAATGGAACTGCCAACTCCACATCACTTATATATAGGTGTATGTAGAAGATTTCTCGGTTCAAGTCATAGAATCAGAGTTTAAATAAGAGAAAAATACCAAATTTAAGAATTAGAAGGCGAAGAAGCTACAAAAAGCTCCACCCCATATAAGGACATGCTTAAGGAAACAGACTGACGCCTTCCGGTAAATCTAAGCTTTACAAAATTTGGAATCCAATGGGTGTATCTCTAAAAGGCAGTGGAATTATTTGAGCAACAGAAAAATTACCCCAAAATTTCTGGTTATTAATTATAATCGAACTTGTGTGATATTTTTATTTCAGGTCACGGATTCAATTACAAATTATTTTTGACTCCCAAAAAAATAGAGTAAGAGAAGAAATATTCGCATATTTTAGATTTGGAAGAATTTTGCTTTGCAGTTTGGCGGGTCATATTTTAGTATTTTTACGTCGTATCCTTTTTTTAGGATTAGTTCAGCTACTCCGGCAAAAGCGACCAGCCGGGTACAGGACACCTGTCCTAGAACGGTGTAGACTCCTTCTTTGTTTAAGTCAAGGCACACATTCATATAGGCGCAGTCGCCGCTCACCTCCACTTCTACTTCTTCGTTGCCTAGGTCGGTGAGTTTTATGTCTTGATCCTTTACGAATCTTATGGCTACTAGTAGGGCTTTATATTTTTGTAGGAAATCGTAGAGATTCTTTGCTCCTTTTAGATGTTCTGTTAGGCCTAAATTTTTGACACTCTCCGCGACTAAAGTCGGGAGATTCTTGCTTCTGGCTCATCGGGAGCCTTCGAAGCAATGGGTGTTCCATCACCCAGTTAACACGCCCTTCCCTCAAGGGAACGGCGTCTATGTTGGCACCCTCATGGGGGCTGCGTCTTGTTTAGCCTCCTTGAGCCCAAGCCAAACCCTTCAGCTACCAACAACTATTTATATACCCTACTTTCAAATAAGCTTTTTGGCGATTCATCCCCACAACTAAAGTCGGGGGCTTTCTCGCCAAGGTTTTGTAAGCGTTCTTTTGGGCAAGGGAGCATGATAGGCCTTTTCCTTGACCTTCGAAAAGGATCAGAAGTGTAAAAAACTAAAACTTGCCTGTCGAGGAATGAGCGTCGCAGTCCCTAGGTTTGGGTGGGTGTAGTTTTCATTAAACTTTTTTGGTTATCATATACTTTTGTGTTACTGTGTGTGCCTTTCTTTAAAAATTACTAGCAATCATAATCAGCTTGGAAAAATATATAAATTGGTAGTTGTATACTCCTAACTCAAATTCGAAGAATAACAGGTAGGCGATGAGTGATTAACTTCGGCATACGAAGTAATTTCCAAAATTTGCAAGAAAAATAAGCATGGAAACGGATGAAGCTCGGAGACGAATGGTGTTATTCTGGGTGCCTTCTATTTTTAAACTAAAGATATTGTAATGAAAAACATTTCTATCGGTGATTAAATGAGATATGTGTTATTTTTGGGTTGTTTGATTCCATATAGACTTCCCTCGTTAGAGATGACTGCAAGAAGGGTCTTAAAAAGGCTAAATGTGGAGCTAGAAGATTTATCTGATTTCTCTTGCTGTCCGAACACCATAGCAGTGGAATCCATAAATGAAGATTATTGGTACTTTTTGGCGGCTAGGAATCTTGCATTGGCTGAAAAATGTGGGCTTGATATTTTGTGTCTGTGTAGTGGTTGTTCTGAAAGTCTTAAAAGGGCTAACTTTGAATTGAAGAAGAATTATGCTTTAAGGGAGAGAGTAAACTCTAAACTTTTAGAAATAGGTTTAAAGTATGATGGAAGCATTGAAGTGAAACATTTTGTGGAGGTTTTAATTGAAATAGGGTTAGATACTATAAGAGAAAAAATTGTTTGTCCTCTGCATGGTTTGAAGGTGGCTTGCCACTATGGTTGTCATCTTCTCAGACCCAGCGAAGTAATTTTCTTTGATAACCCTTTGAAACCAGTGTCTCTGGATAAGTTGGTTCAAGTGCTGGGAGCGGAAACCGTTGATTACGAAAATAAAATGCTATGCTGCGGGAGCGGTCTCAGTTTAGTGAAATCAGGTGAAGCGCAGCTATTATCAAAAAGGAAACTGGACGAGGTTAAGAATAAGGCTGATTGCTTGGTTGTTGTTTGTCCTTCCTGTTTCCAACAGTATGACTCGGTTCAGAAGCTGATGAAGGAAAAACCGGATGTTCCAGTATTTTATTATCTTGAATTACTAGGATTAGCGCTAGGAATAGAACCTGAAAGTCTAGGATTATCAACCCACAAAATAAGTGTTTCTAACTTGGTAAATAGAATAAACGAGGGTGTAGAGTCCTTAAAGGTTCTTTCCGAATTTTTTGACCTAGCAGTTCTCAAAAATTGTGCCCGATGCGGCGCATGTTCTTCGGATTGCCCAGTAGCAGATGAGAATTTTAATCCTCACAATATAGTAAAAATGCTCTTGGAGGGAAAGTTGAAAGAAGTCTTGAATGCAGGAGAATTCTGGCGATGTACCCAGTGTTATACCTGTCACGAGCTTTGTCCTCAAAACATGGGACTAATAGAAATTTTTTCAAAGCTAAAAGGTATAGCCTCTGAAAAAGAGCTTATCCCGGAGGATATCAGAAACCAGGCTGCCAATGTTTTAAACAATGGCTTTGCTATTCCGCCCTCACAAACGCTGAGAAAACGCTTTGACCTTCCTGAACCACCTAAACCGAATCTGGACAAGATTAAGAAATTGGTGAGAAGCAATGTCTAAAGTAATAGATGGTTGTGGAATCAGCGGAATTATGAGTACGAAGAAAAAACTGATTCCCGGATGTGAGATAGTTACTTCTATAGATTCGATGAACTTTAGATATAATGGGTTAGGTGGAGGATTTGCGGGTTACGGAATTTACCCCGATTATAAGGATTACTACGCGTTCCATTTAAATTTCGAAGATCGGGAGGCGAAGACTAAAGCGGAAAACTTCCTCTATGAGCAATTAAGAGTCATAGACGATGAGCCAATACCCGTAAGAAAATCCGAGCTCATTGATGACACTAAGTCCATAAGTTGGCGTTATTTCGTTAGCCCCCCAAAGGATATAGAAAACGCTGATGACTACATTGTTAAGGTTGTTATGCACATAAATGAAAATATTCCTGGGGCCTATGTTTTTTCAAGCGGGAAGAACATGGGAGTTTTCAAGGCGGTTGGTTATCCCAAAGCCGTGGCGGACTATTTCAGAATAGAGGATTACTCCGCATATATTTGGATAGCTCATGGAAGATATCCAACCAATACACCTGGATGGTGGGGAGGAGCGCATCCGTTTAACATACTAGATTGGTCAGTGGTTCACAATGGTGAGCTTAGTTCTTACGGTACCAACAAGAATTTTTTGGAAATGTGGGGATACAAGTGCACCTTGCTAACTGATACTGAAGTTTTAGCATACTTGTTTGATCTACTAGTAAGGAGACATAAGATCCCCGTAGAACTTGCATGTAATGTTATTACTCCCATGTTTTGGAGCGAAATTAATTCTGATAACAGCCCGAGAGGAAAAGCTCTTAAAGCATTAAGAATGACTTATGGGGGAGCAATTGTTAATGGGCCATTCAGCATAATTGTAGCTACTAATCGTTTTATGTTCGGATTAACAGATAGAATCAAGCTTCGCCCATTAATAGCAGCTAGGAAGGACGACTTCTTCTACATTGCTAGTGAAGAGTGCGCAATAAGAAGTGTCTGTGAAAACCCGGACATTGTCTGGGCACCCAGAGGGGGAGAGCAAGTGATTGCATATGTAAAAGAGGTGACCTAATGTTTCCTCCTCAATTCAGTGTGGTAATCGACAGTGATAAGTGTGAAAAATGCAAGAGATGCACAATAAACTGCTCCTTTGAAGCCTTATCATATGATGATAGGGAAGATAGAATAGTTTCCGATGACCGAAAATGTGTGGCATGTTTGAGGTGTGCCAGTAAATGTCCTAAAGGCGCCATAACAATTAAGAAGAATGAAATCACCTTCTCTCCGCATCCAACTTGGACTCCGGAAATACGATTAGATATAATGAAGCAAGCAGAAACTGGTGGTATGATAATCGCTGGCTGCGGAAACGATTTAGACTATCCTTGCCTATTCGACAGAATAGTCATCGATGCTTGCCAGGTAACTAACCCATCCATAGACCCCCTAAGAGAACCAATAGAAGTATCTACCTTTCTCGGTAAAAAACCCAAACAGTTGAAAATTGGAGACGATTTCAGTTTAGAAACCGAAATAGCCCCAAACATTATGATTGATACTCCCATAGTCATCGGCCACATTTCATACGGCGCCATCAGTCTTAACGCCCATAAAGCTTTAGCTATGGCGGCTAGAAAAGCAGGAACCCTAATGGGTTCCGGTGAAGGAGGCTTACACCCTGACCTTTACGAATTCGGAGACCACATAATAGTACAAGTGGCTTCAGGGCGTTTCGGCGTTCACTCCACATATTTAGAGGTTGGTGCCGCCATAGAAATTAAAATAGGGCAGGGTGCAAAACCGGGAATAGGTGGCCATTTACCAGGCGAGAAGGTCACCGAAGATATTGCTGAAACTAGAATGATACCAGTTCATACAGATGCCCTATCGCCAGCTCCCCATCACGACATTTACTCCATTGAGGATTTGTCTCAGCTAATCTATGCTCTCAAAGAAGAAACAGATTACATGAAACCAGTTTTCGTTAAAATAGCTGCGGTTCACAACAGCGCAGCCATAGCCAGCGGAATCGCTCGAGCGGGTGCAGACGCAATAACTATTGATGGTTTTAGAGGAGGAACTGGTGCAGCTCCTAAAATAGTTAGAAACCATTTAGGTATACCTATAGAGATTGCTATTGCCAGTGTGGACAAAAGGCTGCGTGACGAAGGAATAAGAAATGAAGTTTCACTTATTGCTAGTGGAAGCATAAGATCTGCTGCCGATGTTGTCAAGGCCATAGCTCTTGGGGCTGATGCTGTAGCAATTGTCACACCAGCACTCATAGCTATGGGTTGTACTGTATGTCAACAGTGTTATAGGGGGGTATGCGCGTGGGGAATATGTACAACCCGACAAGATCTGGCTAGAAGACTTAATCCAGAAGTTGCTTCGCGAAAAGTTTACAACTTGATTAGCGCTTGGACTATGGAACTTAAAGAAGTCTTAGGAGCTTTGGGAATGAATGCAATTGAAAGTCTCCGATACAACAGAGAACGCTTGAGAGGAGTAGGAATTGATCAAAAGACTTTAGAAATATTGGGAATAAAAGCGGCGGGTGAGTGAATGCAGATAGATGCTAAAGGCCTTAGCTATAAGGAGTTAAACAGAAAATTAAAAGAGCTTGTATCAAAAGAAGATGCCTTAGAGATAGACGTATTGAATGTTAATGGACACCGCTACATAGGAACCGGGCTGGAAAACAGTAAGGGCATTATCCGTCTGCATGGTGTTCCTGGAAATGATTTGGCAGCGTTTATGAACGGTGGTTCAATATTTGTTTATGGAAATGCTGGGGATGGTGTAGGCAACACTATGAATGCGGGACTAGTTGTTATCCATGGAGATGCAAGAGATGTGGTAGGTTACTCCATGAGGGGAGGAAAAATTTTCATCAAAGGTAATGTGGGCTACCGAGCTGGTATCCATATGAAAGCCTATAAGAACCGTTTCCCAAGCATAGTAGTTGGGGGAAGAGCTGAAGATTTTCTAGGGGAATACATGGCTGGCGGTATAATAGTGGTTCTGAATTCTAATAATGAGAAAAATCCTGTGGGAAAATTCACTGCAACTGGTATTCACGGAGGAACAATATTCGTTAGAGGCAAAATTTCAGAAGAACATCTAGGAATTGGTGCCCAAATAGGAACCCCTAACGAAGAAGAAATAAACCTGCTGAATAATTTAATCTCCGAATACTTCTCATATTTCCAAGTTAATGAAAACTTGGACTCATTAGAATTCACCAAAATTCACCCTAAGAGCCACCGCCCTTTCGCAAAACTTTACGTTCTAGAGTAGTTAATTAAAAAGGAAAATAATGATTCTAATTTAAACAGGGCAAATATAAAAATCTGAAAACTTGTTTTTCTGCAAAATAAAAAAGAAGGCTGTTTTTTATTTGTGAACCCTTTTGCCAGTGATGCTATCCATGCATAAGTAACATTTAATGTGTTCCACGTTTGGCAGCTGACGCGCCCTTACCAGCCATTCATATATTGCATTGTATTCTGGAAGGCTTACAATTGTTACCAAATCATGCTCTCCAGCAATCACGTAAATGTCTCTTACGGCCTCATCATTCTCTAATGCTTTTAGGACTTCTAATTCGGCTCCCGGCCTTATGTCAAAAATCATAAAAGCCATCATGTCTCCTCACCACTCTCAACATTTATCAGGGCTGATTTCCAAACTTTCACTACTGGCAAAGTTTTCGTCCTCACTATTTCCCTCAGCTTTCTTATATTCATGACAACCTCAAAAATTCTCTTTAGACTGTCGGCTGCTATAATAGCGATGATATCATGAGTTCCCGTAACTAAATGAGATTCCTTTACCTCTGGAGCTGCGTGGATTTTTTCGAAAACAGCGTCCTCGGTTCCCGGAATAACATCTATTTCTAGCAAAAGTACAAACATCTTAATCTCCTCTGTAAAGGATAAGTATATTCAATAACAAGGTTCAATTTAATATATATTTCTAAAGGAAAAAAGGAATAGAATTTATGGGTGGTTTTAAGTTATTGTGGATTTTAAGTATCGGGGGTTACGCATTAGTCCAAGTTCCTCAATATCTGGTTTAATTTTTAGCTTTCCCTTTTCCATTTCGTTTAAGGTTTTTGAGATGCGGTTTTCAACTTCGCCTTGGAACTTGAGGGTGGATGCAAATAGTATAAGAGTTCTAATAAATTCGTCATTGCTTGATAGGTTTGGGTCCTTTATTTCGATGTCGCATTTTCCACCTATGTTTAATATTTTGCTGTTAATTGTTACAACGTGTTTATTCTTTTCTACGCTGAAAACCTTGTAGTCTGCGCCCAGTGATACACGTTCTCCTATAATCTTGTAAGCCTCAAAAGTTCCGGTGTTCTCATTATAAATGCTTAAAATATAGGTATCGGTTCTGAGGGGGCCTCGATAAATCTTCTCCACTGTGTGAACCAGCTTGTCCACATCCAAGATAACTGCAAAGACCGGAAGAGGCTCACCAGTACCAAAAGATTTTGCGATAGATTTACCAACTAGTTCCTCGATGGTACCCCACCAGGAAATATTTCCCGCTTCAGACTGTGAAAATGCTTTGACGACAAGTCTCTGATCAAAAATGCTTTGTCCCCCTTTCTTGAGCTCTTCTTCGTCCCAAATCGATTTCCTGTAGCCTATCACGCCAAATTTGTTCCTGTCTTTTTTGAGATCTCCAAATAAGTCCATATCCCTTGTGAATTGTCGACTCTGGCTCATAAGAACTTCTTTCTGCCGTACGCCAATCTCTTCGTCGTGAAGACTGGAAGACCAGTAGTCAACTGTGTAACTTACCATTTTTAGATTTCCTCCATCAACTCTTTTACCTACAAATACAAATTCAATGTCACTTTCCCTAGTTGGTCTTTCTTAGTAGACTATTTTACTAGCTTAAGCTAGTGTCCTTTAAATAATATTAGTGCAGGACTAATTTATAAAACATTTTGAGAAGGGCTAAAAATTCAGAAATTTCAGATGAGACCTCTGTTCCGGAACAGAAGAGCGTAAGATTTTATTTTCTTTTATTTAGGTGCTCTCTGTACTCCCACATCTTACGGATGCATCTGGCTACTTTTCTTGGATCTACGTATGTTGGTATTCCTCGGCTTACAAGCATCTGGGTAAACTCTATATCTCTCGTAATTCCAAAAACTGGTCTTTTGTATTTCTCCACCAGTTTAGCTGAGTCGATGGCAATTTTTTGCATTATTTGTCTATAATTTTGTTCCGTTCTCCTAAGATACTCCTCGCTCATACTGCCCCTTTCTCTCCAGTTTTTAATCATAACTGATAGGTCTCCTGCAAAAAATTGAATAATCAAAGAATCCACAACATCATTCTCAAATAGGATATCGCCACTCCAGGTCAGAGTATCCACGTCTCGTGTAGCCGCAAGATCTATGGGGTTTCCATGGCTCCAATAGGGAGGGGCTCTCTCACTTATCCTATCAACAATGTTTTGTGGCAATTTGGTTACTTCAAGTCCATACTCTTCACAAGCATCAGCAGCCAAAACACCCCAACCCCCACCAGGCGTAATAATGCCTACTCTTCTACCCTGAGGTAGGATCCCCATTGAAAAAGCCATAGTATAATCAATAAGGTCTTCTGTGCCCTCACAAGTGATAATGTTATTCTGCTTGGCCACGGCATTAAATATCTGAGTGGCTCCTGCAATGGAGGCAGTGTGAGAGCGTGCAGCATTAGCACCTGCACTAGTTCTACCCGCCTTAACAACTATGAATGGTTTCTTCTTGGTTAGCTCCTTTGTAACTTTCAAGAATCTTTCCCCGTTACGAACGCCCTCTACAAAAGCTGCTACAACCTTTGTGTCCGGGTCATAGGTGAAATACTCAAGAAAGTCCTCCAGCTTCAAAACTGCTTCGTTTCCACTGCTGACAAATTTGGAAATACCTCCCCCCATTCTAGCTATTTCCCCCATGAGTACTAAACCTACAGTGCCGCTTTGGCTCACCATACCAATATTCCCTTTAGGCGGGAAACTGGAAGCCATCAAGGTGTTCAGACTCAGAGAATTATTAATGTGACCCATACAGTTTGGGCCTACTGTTGCGATTTTGTTTTCTTCTGCTATTTTGACTATTTCTTCCTGCATTTTTCTGCCTTTTTCGCCCACTTCACTGAAACCTGCGGTTATTATTATGGAGGCCTTTACTTTCTTTTCGGCACACTCTCTGAATGTTTGAGGAACGTTCTCTGCTGGGATGACGATGACTGCAAGGTCTACTTCTTCTGGTATGTCAGTTATTTTTGGATAGGTTTCCATTCCATGGACTTTCTCCATGTAAGGATTTACGGGGAAAACTTCGCCCTTGAATCCCCCGAAAATCAGATTTGAGATAACAGTGTTTCCAATTTTGCGTGGGGCATCCGTTGCTCCAATGACTGCAACTGTTCTGGGCTCAAAAAGCGGCTTTAAATCATATTTGCTGTTCATACGTTTCACCACAAGCCCGGCCAATAATTATTTTACTGATATCCTTCCACCAAGATTAAAAGTAAACTATATTATTGGGGAGAGCAAATCGGCGAAAACACTATTAGAAATAATTTATTTATTTTTCCACTTCACTGTTCCTCTCTAGGTATTCTCTGTATTCCACCATCTTTGCAATGCACTTTACTGCTCTTATGGGGCTTCCAAAAACTGGAACTCTACTATTCTTGAGAGTGTTTTGCACTTCACTATCCCTAGTCACAAATAAAACAGGTTTCCCATACTTCTCATTTATGCTTGATGCGCTCTCCGCCAAGGCTTTCATAAACAACCTTGAGCCCTTCTTAAAGGTTTCAATCTCCTCCTCACTAAAAATATGTATTTTGGAGAGGGGATCAAATGAACTTGAAAAATCATATGCTATATACGCATATAGTAATACATCAGCTATGTCCTCTTCGAAGAGAATCTCGCCACAAAATTTGAAGAGGTTTATATCTAGGCTGGAAACGAGGTCGATAGGATTTCTATGACTCCAATAACTGGGAGCCCGCTCACTAATCTTTTCTACCACACTTGCTGACAATGGAGGCACCTCCAAACCATATTCTTCACAAGCATCGGCCGTCAGAACAGCCCACCCTCCAGCTCCACTTAGGATTCCCACCCTTCTTCCCTTGGGCAAAGGGCACTTGGCAAAGGCGGTGGCATAATCCACAAGCTCATCACTATTCTCTGCCAAAACAATTCCGGTCTGTTTTGCCACAGCGCGAAAAACCTGAATTGAGCCGGCAATAGAACTAGTGTGGGAACGGGCGGCCTCAGAACCAGCCTTCGTTTTACCCGCCTTAATAGCTATAAAGGGTTTTTTGCTGGTTAACTTTCTCGCCACATCAATGAATCTCCTTCCATCTCGAACCCCTTCAATAAAAGCCACAACAACCCCTGCGTCAGGGTCGCTGCTATAATACTCCAGATAATCCTCCAATTTCAATACTGCCTCATTTCCGCTACTCACAAATTTTGTGAAACCCGCTCCAGTCTTGGAGATGGCATCCATAAGCACCATTCCCAGAGTTCCAGACTGAGAAACCATGGCTATGTTTCCCTTATTAGGATTTATGGGGCTCATTATCGCGGTCAGATTTCCAGAAGCGCTATAAACACCCATACAGTTGGGACCTACTATTTTCATTCCACTTCTCTGACCTATTTCAGAAATCTCATTCTGCAACTTTTCCCCTTCTCCACCCACCTCCTTAAAGCCGGCAGTAATTATGATACAGGCTTTAACCCCCTTCTCCTCACACTCCCTTAAAACCTTAACAGCAGTATTGGCAGGAACCGTCAACACAGCTAGATCAACGTCTACCGGAATGGAAGTAACATTGGGATATGCCTTTAATCCCAAAACCACGCTCTCATAAGGATTCACTGGATAAATTTCACCTCTAAACTCTCCAGAAAGAATAGCGGCCAAGGTAGCGCCACCAATCTTCCCAAAAGTATTAGATGCACCAACCACCGCAACATTACTTGGTTTAAACAGAGCTTCAAAACCCATTTTTTTACCATTCATACTTATCTCCAAACCCGAAGGTATCAACTACAAATATAAATAATTTTAGGGAACTTTTCCATCACAAAATAACAGAAATTGTATTTTAGTTTTTACACCGCACAGCCTCTTCTTACAAGAGTAACCTACAAAATATTAGCATTGCCAACCTTTTCGTCACCTAGCGTGTACTCCATAAAATTTGGATATGCTGCCTTTCCCTGCTGGTACAGGTGCATTCTATTTCAGGAAGGTGGTGGAGTCTAATCTAGTATATCGTAGTATGCAAAAGAACCTGAGGAAGGCGCAGGCTCTCTTCACTCCTAGTTATTCTATGAGAATGACGCCACTGAAAAATTTTAAACAGTCCTTTAGGTGTGAAAAAAGGGGTTCCACGCAAAAAATATTTGCGCTATAGATCAAAAAAGCTGGTTGGCTCCTCCAAATAAACTTAGTTGTTACTATCAAAATATTTATTTGTAAAACTATCTCTAAATTATCTTAGGTTATTGGAGGTTACCTCTTGTTCGATAAATTAAAGAAAGCAGCTGAAGAGGCTGGAAAGCGAGCTACAACTACCGCGGCAAAGAAAGCTGCAGGTGAGGTTGCGGGAAAAATCTCTGATGCGGCAATCAAATCAAAAACACCCGAAGCTAAAGGCGACCCCAAGGAAGTAGCAATAAGGGCATATGAATGTCTCCAAAAGGGAGACCGCAAGGGATGGCTAGAAACACTGTCCCTTCAACTGCAGAAAACCGTCGACGTAGGAGGCTCCGCAAGCTATTGGTGGAAGACGGGAAGACACTACGTCGAGGACTACGGAGTCTACTACGAATTCCAAAAAGAGGATAGAGCTCCGTTTCCAGATCAGAGAAAATTCTTCTTTAAACGCAAGAACCCCGACGGCAGTGATAGGGGTGCCCCTGTGCCCTGCACCGTACGCATAGACGAAGACGGAGTCTGGCGGGTAGACCAGCAAAGTGTCTAAATACTTCCAACTTTTTTTATTTTTTTCCGTAAACGGAAAGTATATGTTTTGGGCCACCGCACTCCTTAAATCGACGCAAGCGAACTAGATTTTCGTGTGCAAAAAGCAACAAGACCCAGAACTTGAAAACAAGCCCAACAAAAGGATCACAATAAACCACATCTTCT
>CAZECW010000161.1:0-18136 GCA_964510585.1 uncultured archaeon
CTGCGTCTTGTTTAGCCTCTTAAGCCCAAGCCAAACCCTTCAGCTACCAACAACTATTAGTATACCCTACTTTCAAATAAGCTTTTTGGCGATTCATCCCCACGACTAGAAGTCGGGGGCTTTCTCGCCAAGGTTTTGTAAATAGGCTTGAGCCTCATAAGAGAACGCTTCACACTCTAAGTCCCCTAATGATATTCAAAGATCAAAAGCCATTCCTGGTTATGGGCACAATGGGGGGTGACGGGCAACCCCAGACGCACATGCAGGTAATATCAAACATTATAGACTTTGGAATGGATGTGCAAGAGTCTATCGAAGCCCCCAGATGGATAAGTGAAAGCTTCAAAACTGACCGCCGTTTCGTAGACATACTTATTATGGAGAGAAGATTCCCCCAAAAAGTCGTGGCCAAGCTGGAATCAATGGGTCACCGGGTAAGTTATGTTGAAGAATGGTCACAGATAATGGGCCACGCCCAAGCAATAATGATTAAGAAAGAGGAGGGAGCCATGTATGGTGGAGCCGACCCTAGGGGGGATAGCGCCGCGTTTGGTTGGTAGTCCTAACGACACTTTACATGGTAGACGCCAAAAATTTGTGCTTGTTAGCTTGACATTGTTAATTTTCGGTTCCTAGACGGCTATCTCGTTAGTATTTAATTCTTTTGTAGGAACACTATTTTTCAGTGGTTGCTAGAAAAAAAGGAAACCAGTCTAATTTACCGACTTTAGGAAGTTTTTCGATAAAATTTAAATGTGTCTCAAAGAGATGTACTTGGCGTTGTTAATCTGATTTCTTGCTTCAGAACAAAATCTTCGGTGCTTATTGCCTTGTTGTGTCCTTGTATTGTCTTGATGGTTTTGGTTGGTGCTGGTTATGGGTAAAACTATTTCAGAAAAGATTCTTAGTAAGGCTTCGAACTCTGACGCTTATGCAGGGGATATTGTGGTGGCAAACATAGATTTTGCTATGGCTCAAGATGGAACCGCCCCCCTTACTATAAAAGCTTTAGAAGAAATGGGTGTCGATAAAGTTTGGGACAATAAGAGGATAGCTCTGGTTTTTGATCATAATGCTCCCAGCCCTAGTGAGGGTGTTTCCAAGTTACATGCTATGATGCGGAATTGGGGCAGAAAGCAGGGAGTAATACTCTACGATGTGGGCAGCGGTGTTTGCCACCAGCTACTTCCAGAGCAAGGACACGTCCCTCCTGGGGGCGTAGTTGTAGGTGCTGACTCTCACACCTGCACGTATGGTGCTTTAGGCGCCTTCGCTACAGGGATAGGATCTACGGATATGGCGGTAGTTTTCGCGAGCGGAAAGTTATGGTTTAGGGTTCCAGAAACCTTACTGGTAATGGTGGAGGGAAAACTTCCTGAAGGAGTTTACGCTAAAGATATTGTTTTGACAGTAATTGGCAAGGTTACTGCTTCTGGAGCGAATTATATGGCGGTGGAATATGCGGGAAACACTGTTAGGGATCTAAGTGTAGAGGCCAGAATGACCCTCTGCAATATGGCTGTTGAAATGGGAGGCAAAACTGGAATTGTGGCTCCAGATAGCAAAACCATACAGTATGTTGAAGAAAGAATGGCTAAGAATCAGTATCAAATATTTTCCAGTGATTCAGACGCCGACTACATAAAGCGATTAGAAATTGATGCTACAGACTTGGTTCCGGTTGTGGCGTGTCCCCACGAGGTTGACAATGTTAAGCCAGTGAGTGAGGTTGAGGGGACAAGTGTAGATCAGGTTTACATAGGAACTTGTACTAATGGCAGAATTGAAGATTTAAGAATAGCTGCCAAGGTTTTAAAAAACCAAAAAATCAAGCCGATAACAATTATTACACCGGCCTCAAGAGAGGTTTACCTTCAAGCCTTAAAAGAGGGTTTAATTGAAATTTTTGTGAAGGCGGGAGCTGTGGTTTGCAACCCGGGATGCGGCCCCTGTGTGGGCACCCACCAGGGCATTCCCTCCCCAGGCTACACGGTGGTCTCCACCGCTAATCGCAACTTCAAGGGAAGAATGGGGAGCGATGAAGCTGAGATCTATTTGGCGTCTCCCCATACGGCTGCGGTGGCGGCCGTCAGGGGAAAAATAACAGATCCGAGGTCTTATCCATGATTAGAGGAAGAGTTTGGAAATTTCCCAACGACGTTAATACAGACTATATTATTCCCGGAAAATACAAGTTCAAAACATTGGATATGAATGAGCTGGCAAAACATGCCATGGAGGGCATCGATCCCGATTTTGCAAAAAAGGTGGAGAAGGGTGATATTATTGTAGCTGGAAAAAACTTTGGTATGGGCTCAAGCAGAGAGCAGGCGCCCTTAGTACTAAAATATGCGGGAGTTTCACTTGTTATAGCTGAAGATTTCGCCCGAATATTTTACAGAAACGCATTCAACGTGGGATTGCCAGTACTCATATGTAGAGAAATAAATGAGAAAGTTGATCAGGGAGACATTTTAGAGGTTGACCTAAGAAGTGGAAAAATAGTCAATGCCACTAAGAAAGTAGAAATTTCCGCTTCGCCTATTCCAGACTTCCTGCTGGAAATGGTGGAAGTAGGAGGATTAGCAGAATATTATAAAAAGTACCGCAAGTTTCCCTGGGAAAAAGGGTAACTACCATAAAAATGAGTAAAAAAGTGTTTGCAGGGCTATTCCATTCTTTTTATTATTTCCTCGGTCATTTTAACATTTGTAGCTGTTCCACCCAAGTCATAGGTGACTATTTCCTTGTTCGTTGCCCCTTCCAGGAGAACTTTGTCCACAGCATTTTCCACCTTTTTAGCAATATTTTCTTCTCCAAGGTATTTCAGCATCATCACCGAGGACAAGATCATAGCGGTGGGGTTAACCTTTTTCTGCCCAGCATACTTGGGAGCGGAGCCGTGCACTGCTTCAAACATTGCAAAGTTATCACCCATATTTGCACCGGGAGCCAATCCAAGTCCACCTATTAAACCAGCTGCAGCGTCACTCAAAATGTCCCCGAAAAGATTGGAGGTAACAATAACATCAAAGTATGTGGGGTTTGTTATCATATACATGTTGGCTCGGTCCACGTATATGTCCTCGTGTTCTAGGTCTGGGTAATTTTCGGCAACTTTGTAGAAAATGTTGGTGAAAAATCCGTCTGTTAACTGCAATATGTTTGCCTTAGTAATAAGAGTCACCTTCCTACGCTTTTCCCTCCTCGCCAATTCGAAGCCGAACCGAGAGATCCGCTCACAACCCTTTCGAGTAAATACTCGTAGAGAAACAACTTCATCATCACTCATTTTGAACTCTATTCCCTTATATAGACCCTCAGTGTTTTCCCGCACTATGACAAAATCAAGGTTAGTAAACTTTGTAGGTACTGGCACCCCGGGCCTGCTCTTGCAAGGTCTAACATTGGCATAGAGGTCAAGTTTCTGGCGAAGAGTAACTGCAACACTCTTCATCCCAGTTTCTCCACCACCCATAGGCGTGGTTGTAGGTCCTTTAAGAATACAGTTGCTCTCACCAATAATTTCCCAAGCTGAATCAGTGACTTGCTTACCAAACTTTTGATAAGCCCAATAACCCGCCTCAATAGGAATAAATTCAGCATCTAAACCCGTAGACTCAAGAACTCTCAAAGCGCAGCCTATAACCTCAGGACCCGTTCCGTCTCCTTCAATCACTGCTATCCTGTATTTTGCCATTTTTTGCCTCCGAATCAACTATTAATTTCAACATAAACTTTTCAGACATGATAGGCAAAAATAAAATTCTGGTATATAAATATGTTCTAAGAAATCCCTCCCCTTTTCTCGTATTACCCGTGAGACCTATTATAAGAGTGAAATGGAGGACGATACTATTTAGGCTAGAAGATTAGGCTCATTTTTAAGTTTAGGAATGCAGCGTTAAACCACAAAATTGTAGTTAACCTATCTATAAGTGTTCGAAAGATTTAATATTTTATGGGAATTATGTCAAAAGAAAATCCATCTGTAAAATTTAGAGAGGCCCCCAAAAGTGAACAGGCAAAACAAAACAGTAATAGACCCCTGGGGTTCAACTCACGTAGCAGACTATTCAAAACTCTTCGACGAATTTGGAATAGAGCCCTTCGACGAACAAATAATAAAACGCATACCAAACCCCAGCAAATATATGAGAAGAGGAATCATATTCGGACATCGTGATTTCCAAAGGATACTGGAAGCCATAGAAAACAAGCAACCATTTGCAGTGATGAGCGGACTAAAACCTTCAAACAGGTTCCACATCGGAAATTTGCTCACAGCCTCGGAAATCATATATTTCCAGAAAGAGTTCGGAGCCAAAGCATTCTACTGTATAGCAGATATTGAATCCTATGCAGATAACAGAATTACTTATGAGGATGCAACTGATACCGCTGTGGACAATTTGGCGGACATGTTGGCTTTGGGATTAGATCCCAAAAATGCGCACATATGGCGTCAATCCGAAGAGAAAAGAGTGATGGACTATGCCTTCATTTTTGGAGCCAATGTTACAACCGCAACTATGAATGCGGTTTACGGGGAGCAGACCAACTTTGGCCTCTACATGAGCGCTTTAGTGCAGTCTGGCGATATTATGCTTCCCCAGCATCCGGACTTTGGGGGTCCGAAGCCTGTTGTTGTTCCTGTGGGGCTTGACCAGGATCCTCATATTCGTTTGGTTAGGGATTTGGCTAGGAAGCTTAGTTCTACTTATGGTTTTGTTCTTCCCAGTGCTACTTTTCACCGTCTTATGAGGGGGCTGGATGGGTCGGAGAAGATGAGTAAAAGAAACCCGATGAGTTACTTTGATCTCAGCGAGGATTTGGATAGTATAAGGTCGAAGGTTATGAACGCCTTCACCGGTGGGAGGGCGACAATTGCTGAGCAGAAAAAGCTGGGTGGAGAGCCTGATAAGTGTATGATTCAGGAATTATGTGTATTTCACTTTGTGGATGATGACGAAAAAATTGTTGAGGCTTATCAGAACTGTAAAAGTGGCGCTTTACTGTGCGGAGAGCACAAACAAGAAGTTATCGAAGTAATAATTTCCTGGGTAAAGAACCATAGAAGGAAGAAGGAGAAACATATAGATACTGCTAGGGAAATATTAAATGTTTAATGAAAAGGTTCATTATGAAAAATTAAATCATTCACGAATTTTTTGTTGTTGCGTTTAAATAAACAAGGATGGGGGGAGTTTTCTGAAAACTGAGAAGAGGGCTGGTTAGCCTTTTTTGGCGAACGTTAACCGGTGAGAAAATAATTCGAAATTAATTCCCTTCCTGGAGATAGTGGTGTATAATATAGGATTGGTATACATGAGTGAAATGGGTACAATTGTTGTTACAAGGTTGGGGATTGAAGGATTGTTTTGTGTTTGAAATTTTCAGAGAATCCTTTTTTGGCAGGTTGGCTGAGTGCCCCACTTTGGAACTTGTTTTTTATAGGCTTAGAAAAATTAGGGTGATTGTTATTACTAGTGTTATTGTCCAGAGGGTTAGTATTATTATGTGGGCTTCTGTGGTGCTTCTGATTTTTTTGGCGGTTTCTGAGGTTATGTTTTGTTCGCTTTTCTGTATTATTCTTTGAAGGTCTTTTCTTAGGCTTTTTATGGATTTGAAGGTTGTTATCAGGATTTCGTTGCTGTTTTGTGCGATTTCTGTTTCTACAGGTTTGTAACCTTTAGAGTTTACTGTGTAGAGTTTGTAGTCTAAATCCTCAATTTTTCCGGTTTTGAAAAAGGTGGTTGGGTCTATTACGAGAGCTAGGGCTTGGGGAAACATTTTCTGGTACTTTTGCTGGGTGGCTAGGTCTGTTCCGGACATGAATCCTGCTCCCATTCCTGGGTGACTGTGCCACCATCCGATTATTGTTTCGCCTTCTCCTCTCGCGTCTAGTTCTTCTGCTACTTCGGCCATCTCTGTGTCGTCAATAACGACGTATGCAGAGGTGCTGGTGTGTTTGGTTATGGTGCTGTCTGTTATTACAATTTTATTTCCAACAATTTTTCCTATGAGGAATCCGGCGGATTCTTTTCTTAGGTCTATTCCTGTAAAGTCAATAATTTTTGACAGTGCGGAGGGGTATATTACCACCCTCATTCAATATTCCTCAAAAGTTTTGTTTTGATTAATTGTTTTAAAGAATAAAAAAAGTTTCTGTCCGTATTTGGAGGTGGAATAAGCTTTTGGTTGTTCAAAAAAAGGGTTATTCTCCTTTTTTGGAGAGGTTAGTATATGAAATATTTCTCATTTTTGTGTATTATGTCGAGCACTTTTTGATATTCCTTTAAGAATTGCATATAAGCAGCATTTTTTTGTGTGATTTTCGGGTATTGTTCAATTATGTTCCAGTCACTTTCTACATTATTCTCGGTGAACCTTTCAAGTTTTTTGGTGTCTGCTTTGAGGATTTTTGTGAGTGCAGACTCGCGAAATTTGCCCTCTTTTAGCCCTTTTGCTAAGGGTCCATAAATGGCTCGGTGTTTTCCTCCAAGAACAAACCTTGCTCTATCTAAGCCTGAAACGAGGCGTACTTGGGCTTTAACAAGACTCGATTCGCGTCCCATGGTGATGGGGAGGGCGGCGCGGTGTTTAATTCTAGCTAATTCTTCGGGAATCAGTACTTTGCCTTTTTGGGTGGATATGGTTTCAATTATTTTTTCTATTTCTTTAACGGTTGAGGATTCTAGGGGATCAAAAACTTCGGGACTAATTATGTTGACTAGGGGGGTTGGTTCGTCTAAACGCATTTCGGTGGGGTCGAATATGACTATTCCTATTCGCTCCTCTATAAATACGGGTTTTCCTAAAACGTCTGCTTTACCCAAAACAATTCCCGGACCTATGAGACAAGACCTTACTATGGAACCCCTTATTAGTGACCAAAGCTGTCTTGAGGTTATCAGGATGTTCCCGTTAAAGTCAGCATTCCCAAATTCGAAGTTTAATTCGGGGATCTGTGCATCCATCAGCCAGAATAGTACGCGTTCCTCCAATTAGGATTCCTTCTCCTCTATTTGTATGGGTAGAACTATTCGTTCCCAAAGATAATCTGTGACTATTTTTTCTACCAAATCTGTTGGGTCGCCCTCTTTACCCGCTAATTTTTTCTTCAAGTATTCTAGGGCTTCTTGGGTTGTTATGGGGGGGAGGTTGAAATCTTGAGATATTTTGTGTATTATCCAAGCACCGCTTTCTTCTATTCCCTGACCCTTACTTAACAGGGCTTTGTGCACTTTTCTTACCCTTTCCAGCAAAAAGCTATCTCTGACTGCTATTACCCTCCTTTTGGCAAAGATGAGGTCTCTTTCAAGAAAATCGCAGGGCTCTTTGAGATCCGGCCCCACCATTCCATCGCGCATTATTGGTGGGGTTACAATTAGGTAATCTGAAACTCCGACTGTCGGTTCCAAGGCAATGGGTTTAGGAGCTACTTCCAAAATTATCTGAGCTATGGCATGCACAGACATTGCCTGCAAGGATTTTTCTAAATCGTCTATGAGCTCATAAACTTTATCTAGGGGAGTTGCGCTACCTTCAGACATTTGACCAACTTTAGTATCGGCCTCAAAAAGGCTTTTGTCTGATGAGTGTTCAAAAGCTTCTGAGAATTTCCTGAGTACTCTTATCAATCTTCTTTTCGCCTGTTGTAAAGCAAGGATGGCCTCTGAGTGAGTGGATTTAAGAACCGCCGCACAGAAAGTGATAGCTGCATCATTATTAGTTGAAGCCTCATGGGTTTTTTTCCACTTGTTTATAACTGGAACAATGTAGCTGTCAGCCAGCTTGATTCTCTCATGCAAAACATGCATCGCCTTTTCCACTGGAATACTTTCCTCCCCCTCAATAACTTTTTCCAGATTATAGAGCTCCCTAGTGTTTTGTATTTTTCTAAACAGATCACTGTAGAGGTATTCTATCCATCTCCCCTCCTGAACTGCAAAATCAAACTCGTAGGAAAGAACGGGCACCACAGGGCTTCCTATCTGTCTTCTTCTATCATATTCCCACAGAATGAGCTCCAGCGCCTTTTCGGCATTCATGACGCCATCGAGTTCCAGTTGATAAGCAACCTTGCAGAAACTAATGGGGCAGTTATAAATTTTTGATAACTCCGCAGGTTTATCTTCAGGAACATTTTTAGCCCTCTCTCCCAAATTCTTATAGGTAAGTTCGAATTCCTCCATAACCATTGACTTATCTTCTTTCGCTCTACGGAACCAATGCAAACTATTACACCTCTAGGGTTGGGTAAAACTGAGAATTTCATTTTTAAATTCACAAAAAAATATTCGGGTCTCTTTCGAGTAATAAGTGGGAATATTAATATTAAAGGATTTCGTGTTAGTACTACAAAACAGAAAGCACAAATTCACAGACAATATTTATATGAGAAAGGTTGAAAACTTGAAAAAAGGCGTTAAAGTAACATGTGTTTTGCCTTTTAAACAAACAATGCGCTTACGCGTTCCAGATAAAATATGAAAACCAAGTTTTTCATGGTAAAGAATTAAAAATGTTTTCCCGCACCCTTTACCTCGTCAAAGGTATCATAAGCTTCGATAGTAGACTGATTCGCTTTTGAGGAACTTCCTTTTAATAATTAGCTTCCTATGAAGGCAGTACGTACACAAAAGATAATCGGTGAGGCTTCCTCTTTCATAAACCATAAATTATATCTTAATTTAGAAATAGTATAATATTTAGCTAAGTTTTTCAAGCATGTGGTGGATTTAAATGGCTACACAAAAGATATCGTGTGACCACTGTGGTGGACCGCTTAAATATTCTTCGGGTGAAATTGTTGTCACCTGTACTTATTGCGGATACACAGTTGTTATAGATGTGGGTAAACCCTTCACCTTGGAACATGCGCTTCTTCCTAGCAATTTTGATAGTAAAAAAGCGGTAAACATTGTCAAAAATTGGATGATCGCCAGCTTCATAGCCCCTGGAGATTTAGCGTGGCGAGCGAAGTTCACTGATGTTCAATTGTACTTTTTACCCTTCTGGATCTTACCTGTAACCGCTACCTCCACCTACAGAGGGCTATTTGAACGTATGGGCCCCCGTGTAGAGAAAAAAGGCACAATAAATAAACGTTATAATTGGGTAATATTTGCACAACGGAAAACAGAGTTTCCAACCAGGGAATTTGACATTCCTCTAGAGGGAAAAATGCCGTATGATTTTCGAAAAATTCCTGAAGGAGCTAAAGTGTTGAATAGCGAAATTGGAGAAGACGAGGTTATCGAGATAGCTAAACAGCAAATAAGACATGACCACGAGTTTCTAGCAAAACAAGAAGCGGACAGACTCATTGAGATAGAAACAGAGTTTAAGATAGGTAAACCCTATTATCTTCACGCCCCCATATGGATAATAAATTATAAGTACAAGGGTAAAAACTACCAAGTATTACTAGATGGCTCCAGAGGAGAAGTGATTAAGGGAGACCTCCCCACAAAATTGTTTTAAAAATAGTGATACTCTATGCGAGTCAAGGGCTTACCCCGCCAACGATTTTGGATGTAGAAAACAATTTTCTGCCTGCCAAAATTTTAGTTTCGTCTGAAAAGCGTATTCCATAGGATTTTATTCATTTCCCCTTTTTAAGGGATTTTCCAAAAGATGCGTCTAATTTAAATTTTGTAGAGTAATATGTTAGGAAAAGAATGAATGGGAAGACAGAAATGGCTGGACTTGATTTCCTCTTCGCTCCCTCATCGGTTGCCGTGATTGGAGCCTCAAGGTATGCGGGTAAGGTTGGTTACAGTGTTTTTAAGAACATTGTCACCAGCAATTTCCCAGGAAAAGTATATCCCATTAATCCCTCATCGGAAGAGATTCTGGGTCACAAAGCGTATAAGAGCATACTGGATGTTAATGATAATATTGACCTAGCAATAGTAACTGTGCCCGCTGAGTTAGTGCTCCAAGTAGCAGAGGAATGCGGTCAAAAAAAGGTTAAGGGAATGATTGTGATTAGCGCGGGGTTTAAAGAATCTGGACACAGGGGGGCTGAGTTAGAGAGGGCTTTGGTGGAAAAAGCTAAGGAGTATAATTTTCGAATATTGGGGCCCAACTGTTTAGGTTTTATTGACACATTCACCCCTATTAATGCCTCTTTTGCCTCTAGGTCGCCCCTGAGAGGTGATATTGGTTTCGCTTCTCAGAGTGGTGCCATATTGACAGGTGTTCTTGACTGGTCATTGGAGGAGGGTATTGGTTTTAGTAAATTCATAAGTTTGGGGAATAAAAGCGACTTGAATGAAGTGGATACTATTGAAGCATTAGCCAGCGATTTTCACACAAAGGTGATACTGCTCTACCTTGAAGGTGTAGAAAATGGTGTGAAATTTTTTGAGGTTGCCAAGAGGGCTTCACGTATAAAACCCATTGTTGTTCTGAAATCAGGAGTTAGTTCAGCTGGTGCAAGAGCCGCTTCGTCTCATACAGGTGCGTTAGCAGGTAGCGATAAAGCTTACTCAACTGCGTTTAATCAGATAGGGATACTCAGAGCTCACAGTATAGAGGAGCTTTTTGATTATGGAATAACATTTTCCCTACAGAATATTCCTAAAACTAATGCGGTGGCAATTATAACTAATGCAGGCGGACCGGGTATAATAGCAACGGATAAATGTGAGGAGGAAGGTCTACCGCTAGCTAGATTCGCGCCAGAAACTATAGAAAAACTCAGATCCAACCTTCCGAAGGAGGCTTCAATATATAATCCAGTAGACATTTTGGGTGACGCGCAAGAAGACCGCTATAGATTCGCTTTGGAAACCGTTCTATCGGACTCCAACGTCGGCCACGTTTTGATTATACTTACTCCGCAAGCCATGACCAGACCTCAAAAAATTGCTGAGGTCATCGTTGAAGTTTCCAAAAGACACAGAGAAAAAGCGGTGGTAGCATCTTTCATAGGTGGCGAGAGTGTTCGGGAAGCATCCAAAACTTTGATGAATAATAATCTCCCATGCTTCAACTTTCCAGAGCGGGGAGTGAAAGCTATTGCAGGTTTAGTTAAATTTGCAGAATTTATAAAAAAGGAGCCAGATCAGGAAATACCTGTATTTCAGGTGGATAAAGATAAAGTTAATGAGATTTTCACAAATGTTTATAAAGATAATAGAGTGGTTTTACTAGGGGATGAGGCAGCCGCGGTCGCGAGGGCTTATGGGATACCTACTCCTGAAGTTAAACTTGCGAGAAGTTTGGAGGAGGCTTTGGAAATAGCTGATAGTATAGGATACCCTGTGGTTATGAAGGTGGCAAGTCCTCATATAGTTCACAAAACAGACATAGGCGGCGTTATTATGAACTTAGAAAACAGGGAGGAGGTATCCGATGCTTATTATACAATCCTCTCAAACGTTTTAAGATACTTTCCAAGCTCACAAATTTATGGAATTTTAGTGCAGCAAATGGTTCCCCAAGGAAAAGAAATAATTATAGGAATGACCCGAGATCTGACTTGGGGGCCGATGGTTGGAGTGGGACTTGGTGGAATTTATGTAAACTTGTTTGAGGATGTTTCTTTCAAGATATCTCCCTTTTCTAGGAAAGAGGCATTCGATATGTTGTCCAAAACTAAAGCTTATAGATTATTGAAGGGTATGCGTGGTGAAAAACCCTCTGATATAGACTCTATAATAGATGTGGTTTTGCGTGTTTCACAACTATCACAGGACTTCAAGATGATAAACGAAATGGACATAAATCCTTTATTCGCTTATGAAAAGGGATGCTTAGCTCTAGATGTAAAGATTACGCTAGAAAAAGGAAAATAAAAACCAAAAATGGGTAAGGTTTTAAAAAATGAGAGAACCGAAAAAATTGCTGGTTTCAGGTGTTAGAAACAGCGGTAAAACAGCGCTCTGCCTAGCACTAGCACTCATACTGCGAGAACAGGGACTAGAAGTGGGTTACTTTAAACCAATCGGATGGCAGACCTTTATAAAGGAACGCGCGCCGTCAGGAAAAAAACTAGGATATTTCAACGATGCAGACGCTGTCTTGATGAAGGAGGTGCTTAATCTCAAACACTCCCTAAGCGATATTGTTCCAGTATTAGCCACCTTTGATTACTTAACTTCGATGACCAAGGAAACTGACAAAGACCTTGAAAGAAAAATTGAGGAAGCCTACAAAAATGTTTCAGAGGGAATCGACATATTAATAATTGAGGGGGGGCACATAATGCAGCTTCTTTACAGCCGAAAGCTATCAAACTTCCACCTGGCAAGAAAATTCAATACCCCCTACCTCATAACCAGCCAAATTCGCAGCGACCTTACCGTAGACGACTTGATTTTCAGAAAAACTATACTTGACACTTTCAACATAAACTTCATAGGTGCAGTCCTAAACAATGTCCCAAGAATCTATCTGCAGAGAACAAAAGGCATAGTAAAATCAATTCTTGAAGAAAACGGTATAAAGGTATGGGGAATAATAGAAGAAAACAGAGAACTCACAGCTCCCTCAGTTGCCGACATTCAGGAACTTGTTGAGGGGGAACTAATTGAAGGCCCCGAAAACCTAGACGATATACCCGTGGAAGATATTCTAGTGGGCTCCATGACTGCTGAAAGCGCTATCACGTATTTTAGACGGGGATTGAACAAAGCAGTAGTAATGGGGGGAGACAGGGAAGATTTAGCCCTAGCTGCTCTTGAAACCAACACCTCAGTTTTAATTCTTACTGGTAATCTGTATCCCAGCGTGAGAGTTTTATCCGCAGCTAAAGAAAAAAAAGTTCCAGTGATTCTAGTGCCATATGACACCTATACTACAATATGCAAACTGGAGGGATTAACCGGAAAACTGAAACCAAATAACACAGAACGAATTAAAAAACTAAAAGAAATAGTACAAAAAGAAGTTGATTGGAAAGGAATCTACAACAAACTCTAATCGCTATTTCTATTCAAATTCAACATTAAATTTCCCCTCCCCTACAGACTAAATAAATTACAAAACCACCAAAATATTAACTGTTCTTACCCTCGAGCCCAGAACACCGTCAAGCTTTTCAAAAATAATTGACCAGGAGGATTATTCTTGAAGTATATGCTTGAGGAAATGACTTGGGTTGAAATCGAAGAAGCTTTAAAGGAAAAAAAACCTATCTTAGTACCCTTTGGCTCAGTTGAGGAACATGGCCCTCATCTACCCATATCAACGGACAGCGACATCTGCTACGCAATTGTGAAAAAAGGAGCGGAAGGCACCGGTTTTCTCGTAGCCCCCATCGTAAATTATGGTCTATGCCGCTCCACTCGAGAGTTTCCAGGAACCGTTTCCCTCCGATTCGATACCCTTAAGCAACTGGCGAAAGATATCATATTCGAATTGGCCAGCCAAGGATTCAAAAAGATTGTATTCTTCAGTTTCCACGCTGGCTCCACACACCTCGTCACATTAAAAGAAGCGGCCTTCGAATTTTCACTGGAAAACAAAAACGTAAAAGTATATCTAGTTTCAAGTATGGACTTAGCAGTGGAAGATTTATTAAAAATACTGGAGACCGCACCCCAGCATGCATGTGAGTTAGAGACTTCACTTATGCTGTTCCTAAAACCTGAAAGTGTCCAGATGGAAAATGCTATAGAGGAATACTCCTCAGGCACACCTTTTCTCGTGAGACCCTCGGGAAGGGAATGGCTAAAAACGGGAGTTATGGGCGATCCTCGAAAAGCTTCTGCAGAGAAGGGAGAAAAAATATTTAATTTGATGACCAAAAGACTTAGAGAAATTCTAACAAATATACAGCAAGAAGAATAATGAAAGTTCACTTTTTTCTAGCCTCTTCTATTTGAGGCCTCATCTTGACAAAGAACTCCGGCGTACAAATCTCATACGGTATGGGATAACGCGACCCTGCCTTATGCGTTCCCTCCAAGCCTTCTATTACTGAGTCAATAATCCCCAAAGGTATAGAAGCCACCAAGTCACCATCCATTGCTAGTCCGAAGCGGCGATCGCCAAGGCATGGCAAAGCGACTTGAAGCTTCCCAGTAAGGTATGCACTCGTGATGGTATCTGCGCAGACAGCATCCCCAAATGTGGAAATAGTTAACCTGCCACCCTCCTTCCATAGGGCGCCCTGAATTATCCTCAACATCTGAGCTGAATTACCATAGATAATTATCAAATCGGGGTCATAATCAATCCTTTCCAGAGCACCCGAAACTATAGCAGAAATTTTTCCATGGGGCATTTTAGGTATCATCTCTGAAGTTTTCTTGGCTGCCTCTTGAGTTTCATGGTATCTTCCGACGAAAAAGTATCCCTCCAAAAAAATGTCGTAAGGCTCAACGAAGCCCATAGCAATCTCAGCTAATGGGCAAACATTATCTTCTTCTGTTAGTCCCATTGTCCACCCATAATACCGGGAATAGGTGAATATTTGGCAGAGGGCTATTTTCTTTTCCGGCCTTTTTATTTTGCTTATCCTTTTTAGCTCCTCTTTATTCTCAAGTAGCTTTACTCCTATTGGAAACGTAGCTAGCCTAAGATACCTATTTAATTTTTCTTCCAGATCTTGCCACTTACCCATAGTACACACAACCTATCAAGCCATTTTAAGGAACTCATCCTTTAAACATTTAAGAAAATTTTTTACCTCAAGCGCTTATAAAAGCTAAATTTTAATTATCCATTATTTAAACAATACTACATTGTCGTTTCAACCCATTTTCCGCAGATTTGGGAATCATTTATAGGGGCTACGTAGCTTCCTATCGCTACACTTCGTTTCCTTGAAAAAGGGTTTCCATATCGGCTCAGTGAAATCGAAGTATCGCTTTAACAAAAGAAAGTACAATCATTCAAATAGCCCTAAAGAATCTGTAAAATATGGGTTTCCATCAAAAATCAAAAGTATAAATAAGGGGTATGCTACATAAAGATAGGAGATGGTTAAATGTCAAAATTGGATCAGTGGATGCGATATTATAGAGAGCATGCAGAAGACGCATTAAAAATTGAAGATTACGCTTCTGCGTCTGACTATTATTCCTTGGCTTCCTTCACCTCAATAATAGCCGACGATATACCTCAAGCAAAATACTTTGCAGACGAAGCGCTTGACGCTTGTAAGACGGGAAATTTAGAGGATGACCACTTGCGGCTTGCAAAGGTGGCTAAAGCACTTGCCTCGGGAAGAAGAGAGGAAGCTGAAAAGCTTTGGGAAAAGCTTGTAGACAAGCTACAGGAAGAGATAGTAAATCTTTACCGGGGTGCCCTAAGAAAAATATAGTTAAATCATTTTGAAGAGTCAAGCATAAGATCCATTAACACTTCGTCTTTATATTCCCCCTCCATCTTAAACTGGCGCTTCCTTACACCAACCATCTGAAAATTGTGCTTTTTGTAAAGTTTTATCGCGACTAGGTTAGTACTAAAGGTGCTCAAACAAATTTTTTCAAACCCCTTATCCCGTGCTCTAATTATTGCTTCGGACATCAAAGCGTCTCCCACACCCTTTCCCCTGTGCTCAGCGATAATCATTATTCCCAGGTTACCCACATGCGCTGCCGCGTCCCAATCATCGCGTTCAACTAGGCAGTGCCCTACTACCACTCCTTCAAGCTCAGCAACTAAAATAATGCTTCCTGCATTCTTATGGTGGGAGAACCAAGATAAGCGTTCAAAATCATTCTCTTCCGCAAAAAGCACAGGAATCCATTTTTTCTCCCCAACCACAGAACTAAAGACTCTCCAAATGGCTGCTAAGTCCTTTATACCAGCATCGCGAATCTTGACAGTTGAACCATCCTTAAGAGAATAAACCTTCGCCGTTCCATACACCCGCCATTAAAATAAAAAGAGTTAAAAAAAGTTAATCTCCTTGAAGGAGGTATTTAACAGGAATATCCTGAAACTGACCATTAGGCAGAGTTCGACGGATAACTAATGGTAAAACGCCCGACTCCAACTCGATGGTGGCTATAATTATTGGATCAGTTACTTTTTCAGGTAAATCAATCAATATCGGCGCTGCCATAATAATTTGCAAAGCTCTGGTACTGATTATCCTAGACTTTTCATACTTGGTGAGCTTTGGCGGTCCGATTTTGATTTCTATTTGTTCTATTCTGTTAGCCCCCAAGTGTTTAGTGAAATAAAAGGAAATGGAGTACAGTGTACACTGAATTACCATTTACCTTTTTAAGTCTTTTCCGTGTTCTAGGGGGCAAAAACTCTTAATCTTCGCCTACGGACTCGCTTTCTTCACCGCCTGATGGAGGAGCACCTGGACTGCTACCTAGGCTCTTGGTGGATGCCGCAATAACATCGTCTATTTTAAGAATCATTTGAGCTGCTTCACTGGCAGATTTAATGATTTGCCTCTTAACCGCCGCTGGCTCCCAGATATTTATCTTCGTCATGTCCTGAATCTTACCAGAATAAACATCGACGCCGTAGACGTAGTCTGTGGGCTTAACATGTTTCGCTCTCAACTCAACCAAGATATCCAATTGATCTAAACCTGCATTCTCAGCAAGAGTTCTTGGAACCACTTCCAAGGCCTCGGCAAACTGTTTCACAGCCAATTGTTCACGTCCACCTAGAGTGTCTGCATACTCCTTCAACCTCTTGGAAATCTCAATCTCAGTAGCCCCGCCGCCGGGAACGACTTTGCCGTCTTCGATTACATCGCGAACTACACACAAAGCGTCATGAATTGCTCGCTCTGCCTCGTCAACTATGAGTTCGGTACCTCCCCGGATTAGTATGTTAACCGACTTGGGATTTTTACATCCCTCAATAAATACCATGTCGTCATCGCCAATCTTCTTTCCGTAAACCACTTGCGCTTCACCTAGATCCTCTGGAGTTAAGTCCTCGATGTTGGTGATTATTTCGCCGCCAGTGGCTCGGGCAAGCTTCTCCATATCTGACTTCTTGATACGTCTAACTGCGAGAATACCTGCCTTGGCGAGATAGTGCTGGGCAACATCGTCGATGCCTTTCTGTAGAAGTACTACATTAGCGCCTGATTTGATAACTTTGTCTGTCATGCTTTTAAGCATTCGTTCCTCCTGGTCAAGGAAAGCCTTCATTTGTTCCGGGTTTGTGATGTTTATCTTTGCGTCGAATTCCGTCTTCTCGATTTCTAAGGGAGCCGCCAGTAGCGCAATCTTCGCATTTTCAACCCTCTTGGGCATACCTGGATGAACTATCTCTTTATCGAGAATTATGCCGTTAACCAGAATGGTGTTCTCTAGACTTTCTCCTTCCTTCTTGTCCACCTTCACATTATCAATGTCCGCAGTCCACTTGCCGTTGACCTCTTCAGCAACCATCTTAACTGCTTTAACGGCAATGTCGGCTAGATACTCGCGAGAACCAGCTACCACCTTACTGCTCATTGATACTGTTGCAACATTTTTTAGCATTTTCTCGTCTTTGATTGATGTTTTTGTGGAAATCTCGTCAATAATTTCTAAAGCCTTTTCAGTAGCCTTGCGGTAACCCTCAATAATCACTGTGGGATGAATCTCTTGATCTAATAATATTTCCGCATTTTTGAGAAGTTCACCAGCAAGTACGACAGCTGTGGTGGTACCGTCTCCGACCTCATCGTCTTGGGTTTTTGCCACGTTTACCATCATCTTAGCTGCAGGATGCTGTACATCTATTTCCTTCAATATCGTGGCGCCATCATTTGTTATAACCACATCGCCGAAGCTGTCTACGAGCATTTTGTCCATTCCTAGTGGCCCTAGTGATGTCCTGACCGCTTCCGCAATTACTTTCGCGGCCATAATATTGGTTCTTTGTGCATCTCTTCCGACGGTTCTTTCTGAACCTTCCTTTAATATTAGTACAGGAGTTCCGCCTAATTGTGCTGACATGTTATTTCCTCCTCTGGTTTTACTTTTTGTATTAAAATTTTCTCATTTTCGTTGCGGGACAGTGTTATAGCACTTCTATATAAATTTTACGAATTTTTTAGGTGGTACAACATTGATTTCTATCTTTGGTTGGTCTAAGGTGGTGTGATAGGGTTTTAAGCGTGTTTAGGCTGCCCTGTTTTCCTTCCCCGCCCTAAACTTTGCCGCGCTCCTCTCCCGGCTAGCGTTTCAAAAATGGTCTCCACTGTTTC
>CAZECW010000162.1:0-24531 GCA_964510585.1 uncultured archaeon
GAACGATTTCCAGGCCTCGTTGTTCTTCCTCTGGATTTGCTGGGCGGTTGCGGAGCCAATTATACCTTTATACTTGTTGTAGAGGTCGCGGCTCTCCCAGTTGATTTTGCCCTTGAAGAAAGATTGCCTGCGACGATAGTTGAGTTCGTTCCACAGTCGGGCGCATGCATCTGCGATCTCCAACAGTTGCCTGTGTTGTTTTTTCGTTGGGGCGAGTGCAAACGTGTTTGTACGCTTCATTCTCACAACCTCGGTTGCGTTTCGATGTATTTCTGAATGGTTTTGTTCGACACGTTCCCCGCTGTCGAAACGAGGTATGAGTCCGTCCAAAGTGACGGAAGCTTAAGCAGGTGGGGGAACTCCCGTCTTAAGTGGTGAGACGAGTGGCCCTTGAGCGCCTTAACGAACTTGTGGGCTGGAAGCTGGGGATATGCAGATATGAACAGGTGAAGGTGGTCGGGTTGCACTTCTAGTGCCAGGATTTCCACGCCCTTCTCCTTTGCCGCTTCTCTCAGGATTTGCTCCAGCCGCATTTTTACCCCGCCCAAGAGGACTGGCTTTCTACGCTTGGGCACCAGACGAGGTGGTAGTTGATGAGATAGACCTGGTTTCGAGAATGCCGGTATTCCATCTATTGATAACCACAAATTTATCAATACACCAGCCTATAAACTTTTTTTGGCGATTCATCCCCACGACTTGAAGTCGGGGGCTTTCTCGCCAACGGTTTTGTAAAGTGTGACCTTTTTAAGGGCAGTCTTTTATATGGAGTTATTTTTAATTAGAAGCACGGTTGAAAGTTTAGTGTGGTTTGTCTTTAGGCTAAGGTTAAATTGAAACAAGCTCTTATAGTAACTGTTTTGGGTGAATCTGCTAAAATGTCGAATTATGGTTGCGGCTGCTTTGGTGAATGGATTGTTGACGAGTATGATTTGCCAGCCTATGAGTACACGTGTAATCATGAGGTGAATCCTGCGGCTCTGACCTTCACAACTCAGGGTGGCTCCCGTAAACATTGGCACCAGCTTGGAAATAGTCGCTTTAATGTTTTGGCTTATAATTCGGGTTTTGTGGAGGTTTTTGAGAATTCTAGGGGGCCTCAATGGTTAACTTATAGGAGTGAGAAGCAGAAAACTTTGGGCGGCGGAGTAGCTATTGTGTGTGAGGGGGACGATTGTTGGTGTGACCTTTTCTCGCAGAAGCTCCTCAAGGAGGGGTACCGCCGAATTTTTGGCATGGGCTACTTCCGAAAAGTTTCGAATCACAATAATCTATGTTTGGACCATATTGTGTTTACCCCGGTGTCGGATGATCCTGTGGTTGTTTCTGAGGTTACAGTTAGGAATGAGTCTAATCGGGCCAGGACTATTACGCTTTTTAATTATTGGGGGATTAATCTGCGGTATGTTTCAGAGTCCCTAATTTATACATGTGGAAAAAGGAAGGAGTATGGTGTTTCCTTATTGAACTGGTTGGGTAGAATCTATGGTTTTCTGCGTCACCTCTTTTTATGTGACACCGAGCAGGGGCGTACGTCCTTCTCTGAAAAATTTGTTTATCATACGGAGTACGATGCAGAGAGGGGGTTGCTTATTCTTGTTCCAGAGTATCGGGGCAGAAAGCCACCAAGACAAGTTCCCTCTCCAAGAAATTATTATCCGAAACCATTGTTTCTCAAACTGCTAAACGGTGAGGCCACCCTAGCGTTAAGTTCGGCTGAAGATTTTATGGATAAGCGGGGCAATTTTAAAATTAGTTTTTCTGATGCTCCTAAAACCATTGTGAAGAAAAGCCCTTGCCTATGCCTAGGAGTGAAGAGCACAATCCCTGGTAAAAGTTCACAAAAATTTACTTTCTTATTTGGCTACGCAGAAAAAAATGAAATATCGGGGCTCACCTCCAAATATGAGAAAAAGGAAGAAAGGAGACCTTTAAGTGAGAGTATTAGGGACTGGAAGAACCACATTTTAAAGTTTAGGGGTGGCGAGGATTGGGTTTCCCGTGAAGCTGCGTGGCACTCCTACTATTTTAAGAGTTCAACCCTTTACGATGAGTATTTTGAGAATCACTTTTTGCCTCAGGGTGGTGCCTATGTTTACCTTCAGGGTTTGCATGGGGGTCCCCGTGACTTCTCCCTATACACTGTTCCCATGACCTATTTGGATCCAGAACTGGCTAGGGAGATGCTGGAGTACGTTTTGCGCTGGATGAGGCCCAGTGGCGAGTTGGCATATTCCGGGAGCGGCTATGGTAGGCTTGGTGGAGCCGTTGTACATAACAGACCCTCTGACCATTACCTGTTCATACTATGGGCCATTACAGAATACATTTTTGCTACTCGTGACTTCAAATTTTTGGAAAGAAAGGTACCCTTCTATCCACGGGAGAAGGGTTTATTCTCAACAGTTGCTGAAAGGATGAAACTTTCTCTAAATTTTCTCTTTGAAGAAATTGGTTTCGGCGAGCACGGATTACTGAAGGTTGGGGATGGAGACTGGAATGATGGAATCTCCCTTATGGTTCCCAATAGGAGTAGATTTCTTAAACACGGTGAATCGGTTTTTAACTCTGCACTCGCCCTCTACGTTCTTCCCAGAGTAATCGATTTATTTAGAGAAATGGACTCCAATTTCTGCAAAATTCTACAGAAAAGGCTTGAATCCCTACGCAAAGCCTGTCTTGATTCTTGGAATGGAAGGTGGTTTTACCGAGCTTGGGATGGGGGCGGAAACCCTGTGGGTGGTGGAAACCTCTTCCTTGAGCCCGTTCCCTGGCTTCTTCTCTCGAAAGCCCTACCTGAAAAAATTGCGGGAAAACTTTTGGAAAACGTTTACGAAATACTGGATAGACCCTCTCCCTTCGGACAGTACCTCGTGTATCCCCCATTAAGAACTTTTCTAAACTATCTTGAGAAGGGCTGGGATGTTAATGGAGGAGTATGGTTTGCCATGAACTTCCTTCTCACCTGGGCATATGGAGTGTATGACCCGAAGAAGGCTTGGAACTCCCTCCTGAAAAACTCTATGGCCCACCACGCAGAGCTTTACCCGAACATTTGGTATGGTATATGGAGTGGCCCCGACGCCTATAACGCCGATTACGCCAAGCGACCCGGTGAAACATATTACCACCTCCCAACACCTACAACCGACTTCCCTGTCATGAACCTCAACCTGCACGCCAATTTCCTCACAGCCCTCATTAAACTCTGCGGCGTAGAACCAGACGCTGAGGGGGTGACCATTGCTCCCAAGCTGCCATTCCATAACTTTAGACTAAAAACACCCCTAGTTGAGCTTGAAATGCGAGAGTATGAAATTGAGGGCTCATATTCACCTATGTGTTCTGGGCCTTTCTGCCTCAAAGTTAAAAAGCCGAGTTACTGGCCACACCAGATTCGCTGCTATATTAATGGTAACCTTGTAAAATATGATTTAGTAGATTCCATAATTAAGGTGAATTTGAATGTTGATGGAAAGTTTAGATTCCGAATTGTTCACATCGCACCCTAACACGATAACTCTCTAGAATAACTCCTTAAGGCCGGCTGCAGCTGTGTAAGCGCTGCCTGCTCCACTTACGTATAAGGCTACCCTTAGAGTCTCAGCAATCTCATCTTTTGTGGCTCCAGCCCTCATTGCCAGCTTAGCGAGGGCTTTGACCCCCTGAACTGCTCCGTGAGAGGCATCTAGAGCCATGGCTATTAGAATTTTAATCTTACTGGGTAGTGCACCATCTTTGAAAGCGAAGGTTCGCATATTTTCTACTTGATTTCGGATTTCTGGATCTACTTTTTCAAAAATTTTCAAAGGATCTTCTGCCATCTATATCACCCCAATTTGCAAATTGGTTCCTTTGAAACTAGACTAATATGTGCCATGAAAAACTTTTTTCTTGAGGGTTGTAAAACATAAGCTGTTTTTATGGGTATCTTTGGTTCTATTTCATTTTGCAATGTGTTAATCTTGTTTACCTAGTAAAGCATTTCTTTCGTTGTAATTTGATATTCGAATTTTTTTGAGAATGGTTAGCCGTACTCCCAAATGACGCCTGTGCCTCCTCTCGGATAACTGAATTCAATAGCATTAGACTCGCAGACCAGCCAGCAACTTCCACACTCTACACATTTTTCCACATATTTCGGAGAAATGAAAGCCTTACTCTTCTTTAGCTCCCAGAGTTCCATTGGACATATTTTGACGCATCTTCCACATCCGGTACATAGAGCCTTATTGTGACGGATAAATTCCCCCGTCTCTCCACTACGCTTCACCAGTTTCCTCAAATCAGATTCACTCTCAACCATACTTATTTATCCCTCCGCCTCCAACTGTATACCCTTCCTCTTTTTGGCTCTGAGCCACATCCACCCCAACTTCAAAAGGCTTCTAAACAGGGGAACCTGAGACTTGCGCAGCAAGGGATAAATGTAGCTTTTGACAAACTCCAAAATGAAGGAAGCGTCCTCCGAGTACCGGGAAATCTCTCTTCGGAGATTACGTATGTGAGGATTTGACCAGCTCGCCCAGAACATTAAGTTATTGGCCAAGGGTGTAATCTTAGTCCATTGACGAGGATCGAAATAAATGCCCGCCCAGAACTCCGCCCACTCCTTAGCCGCAGAGAATTCCTCACCTATAATAGAATTTTTCCATCTCTCCTCATAGACTCTCAAACCAGAAGCGGAAGTATCTCCTTTAGATATGGCTTCCGCAGCAACCTCAGCAGCAAGTTTTCCCGAAACCATGGCATAGTGAATACCCTCAGCCTCGAGGGGACAGGCAAACCCCGCTGCATCGCCCACCAGCATTATCCCACCACCATAAGTGTTTGTAGGCATCCTGGGCATCCAGGGAAGCAGGTGTGCGTGAAACTCTCTGGGCTTGGCTTGAAGCCTCTCAATAAATCTTTTCAGTGTACCGGAACTAATTACTCGTCTAAGATACTCGTAGGGTCGCTCCCCGAACCCCGAAGCAAATCTGCCCACCCACTGACCTAAACCCACATGGAACCCTTCAGGCATCATAGCCACATAAGTGGCAGGATACAAAGGCGACACATAAACTTGGTTACAATATTCTTCAGCACCAATGAGTTCATCCATCCTTTGCCTTGAGGCTTGGAAGTCACAGTCCACCACTAGGGTAATTTCATCCGGTCTCCACTTGTCTCGAAGCCCAGCTTGATAAGCTATCTTTGAGACAGCCCCATCCGCTGCGATGGTTACGTCTCCCTCCACTTTTTCGCCTTTATCGGTAATAATGCCTGTAACCTTTCCATGGGAATCTTTTAAGACTCCACTTGCCAGGGTTGCTGTTCTTATCTCTGCACCGGCCTCGGAAGCCAACCCTGCTAGGAAGCGGTCAAAATCCCTACGGTACACGTCGAACTGGAAGAATTCTCGAGCCTCCGAGTACTCTGCTAAATCGCTGGTGGACCAGCGTATCATGAAGCGTTCCTCCAAATTCTCATCGAGCATATGCATGGATTGGTACTTGATTTTTATGCCGGGTATGTTCATTTTTTTAATGAAATCAAAGTCGCGGAAAATTCTGGGGGCGAGGCCGCATCCGGAGGAAGACTTGTCGCCAATTTTTCTTCCACGCTCGATCATTATTGTTTTTAAGCCTTTTTCACTTGCAGTCTTCGCTGCTAGGGAGCCGCCGGGTCCGCCACCTACCACAACTACATCATACTTCGCCATTCTTACTCCTCTAGAGATTTTGATTTCCTAAAGTTTTTGTTAATGTTCATCTATAAGTTTATATCGTTTATTTTTTCATTATGTTTTTTACTTTTGCGTTCAAAATTTAAGGATGCGTCCTCGTATTTTTTGTGGTGCCAAATCTCCATTGGAAATTAAGCTTTATTACGCTAATGGCTTTTGATATGATAAACTTTTCAGATGAAAATAAAAAGGTTTATATAAACTATATTTCATAGTAATATCTCAGAACTCGCCAGCATTTGTGGGGTACCCAAACTTCATTATTTAATCTACAAAAAAGATTTAAAAAAATAGATTATTTCGCAAAATCTTTCTGATCCAATCAAAAATTAGATTGATGGTGCAATAGGGGGTAAAGCTGATGGTTTTAGCCTCTACCATTCCGAAAGAAATCTCAGAGGCTTTAGAGTCTCCTACCTTTTCCATCCACATTAAGGGTAGTGCAGGTACAGGCAAAACTACTATGGCTCTTGAACTGGTACGATATATGAATTGTCCCGCGATTTACTTGTCCACCCGTGTTTCTCCCAGTAGGCTTTATAACCAGTTTCCATGGTCTGAAAACTGCCTTCACAAAGAAAACATTCTGGATGTGAACACCAGCTTGGACATTCAAACTAGGGAGGAGACTTTGTTTGAGTATGTTGATAGGCCGAGTTTCTTAAAAAATCTCTACTCTAGAGTTCTGGAAGCCAGGGGAGAACACCTGGCGATTATTGTGGATAGCGTGGATTATTTAAAGTCGAATCTTAGAATTCCGCAGGAAGATTTGAGTGTGGAACGGGACATCTTGGACATAGCAGAGAGGGTGGATGCAAATGCGATTTTCATAAGCGAAATATGTGAGGAAGGTAAGTTAGACTATCTTGTTGACGGCGTTGTGAGGCTGGAGAGAGAAATTGTGAATGAAAGGCTTTTAAGAAAACTATACATTGAAAAGATTCGAAGAAATAAGATAGAGAACCCAATGTATCTCTTTACACTCAAAGATGGAAGATTTAGGTGCTTCGAAAATGGTTTCCAGATAAACTTTGTATCCCGGGAAACTTCTAAGTTTGAGCAAAAAGAGGGGAGAAAAATTCCCACTTTAGTTCCAGAGCTGGATCAAATACTGGGCGGGGGCTTCGAAAAGGTGTCCTTCAACATCTTCGAGGTAGGGGAGAATGTGGGTATAGCTCACTTCTATATTTTCAGCCCCATATTTTTTAACATTGTTCTTCAGGGTTATCCCCTTTTTAGTATACCTTCCAAATCCCTTTTTTCCATCGATGTAGTAAGAATGGTTCCTACATCTGACCTAAATGAAAAGATGTTGTCTACATTAGATGATGATTCTTTGAATCGTTTGAAGAAATGTTTTCATGTGTTTTTAACTTCAGAAAATTATCCAAGTCCTACTGAATCTTATAATACACACTATTTGAAGGGACAAAATCCCGAAGAAGATCTTAATAACTTTATAGAATTGGCAAAAAAGGTGTTAGAAGAGGTTAAAGCCAAAACTCTGGTTGTCACCATGGCAAGTGACACCATGGAATATGTTTACGGACCAGAGGGTCTTTTAAAGATTATACAAACCTGGATGGAACGAATAGAAAAGCTCAATGGAATAATGGTTATGTTTCAATTCGGACATAAAACTTTAAGATTACCAACTCATTTGGCAAAATCCTACTTCAAATTGGAAAATATCGGTGGGAACATCGTGTTTTTTGGAGAAATTCCCAAGACCAAAATATACGTACCAAGTTTAAACATCTCCGAGAGAAGTATACAAACCAGACTTTTATCCATAGAATGACCTTTAGAATAATCTCCATAGCGATCTAAATTCGCCCCATTTCTGCCTCTTATTTTTGGTTTTCCGAACTGGCAGGGGAATTCTACAAAATATTTCCTTAAAACGAAGTTAGACAAAAACTAAATTCCAAGCCATAATAGCTCCATGATATTAGAATATTATTAGTTCTTATTAGAAAAGAATCCCTATTTTTCATTGACACAAAAAGTTTTTGGCGCATTTTTAAAGGTCTAGAGCATACTTGGAGACAAAAGTTTCCCAAAAAAGGTTTAGGCTCCAACCGAAAAGAAACGCAAAAAAGGCTTCTTTGAGCAAAAAGAGGAATAATAAGACAGATTAAAAACCACACAGAGAAGCCATCTAAAGCCAAACCAAAGCATTCTCCAACCACTTGCAGAAAAACTTTCATTCTTCGCACAATGCAATTGCAGTATCAAAAGTCAGAGACCCATCCTCTGACTCTGAAGGTTCTCAGTTGAAGGGATAATATATGAAATCTTTAATGGTTGAGATGCTGGAACTGGATTATGAGGTTGTATCTGAAAAGATTGAGGAATTTATTAGAAATTATGTTCGGATACTTAAAAAAGAAGGCGTTATTGTGGGTTTGAGTGGTGGACTAGACTCGAGCACCGTTGCCACTTTGAGTGTGAGAGCCTTAGGACCCGAACGAGTGTTTGGACTAATAATGCCAGAAAGAGACAGTGAACCTCAAAACTTAAGAGACGCAAAAAGACTTGCCTCCAGTCTGAAAATAGAGTATGACGTTATAGATCTGACCCCAATATTGAGGAAGATGGGAATATACGATATACTTCCGGACAGTATTGTAAAAAATAAGAAATTGTTTATCGAAAAATTAAGAGAGGCATATAGGGTGAGCGTGTTTGAGCACAAAGCCGTAGATTTACCAATAGTGGATCCCCAATCTTTTGACGGCGATTATTCCTTCACCTTGAGGGATAAGACTTCAGAGATAGAAATGATTGACATCAAATCCGGCAGGCGTGGCTACTGCTTCACCTTTCCTAAAGTTAGACTAAGAAGTATCATGCTCCACTATCACGCTTGCCTCAGAAAATTGCTTGTCGCGGGAACCATAACCAAGTCAGAATATGTAACGAGCACCTACGATGAGCATGGAGACGGAGCCTGCGAAATTGCACCACTTAAAAACCTTTACAAAACTCAAGTTAGACAGCTTGCCCACCACTTAAAACTTCCAAAATACATACTAAATAAACCCTCAACCCCCGACCTAATATTGGGATCAATAATTACCGATGAAGCCCTCATTGGTATGGATTATCTTAAATTGGATTCCATACTATGCTGTTTGGAACGTGGAATGCAGACTCAAGAAATAGTGGAAAAACTAGAAGTTGAAGAAAGCGTCGTGAGGAGAGTTCAAAACACTCTTACCATGGCTAGTTACAGGAGACAAATGCCCTTTGCGCCATCTGTATAAAAATCAGAGGCTGAAAATAGCTTTAGACATCTTTATTAAAGTGGGGTTGCTCGGGTAAATATGAACAGAAGGGATAAAAGCTAAGCTTTTACTTATTGCGTTTCTTCGCTGTACTTTTTTAAAAATAGTGTGTATAGTTCTCTGGCCGTTTTTGGCCCTATCCCGGGAATGCTTGCTATTTGTTCCCAGTCCGCGTTTACTAGGGTTTTCAGGTCGCCGAAGTGTTCAAGGAGTCTTCTTGCTCGAATTTCGCCGATTCCGGGAAGTGAGGATACTATAAATACTAGTTGGTCTTTTACGCCTTTTTTCACCCTAGATAATTGGGGGATGCGAGGTTCTCCATTTCCTACATGTTCATCTAGACTTTTGAGGAAAAGTGCAGTGTCAAAAGCAGTTTCCAAGTTAACTATTTGGACAATTCCCCGCTTGCCTTCGGGGCTTCTTTTGAGGGAGACACTTGCAAGTGATGAAAGGTAAGCTTCCCTTTTTATTTTCCGGTACATTAGGGCTTCCGAAATTATTCCCTCCACGATAAGATAGCTTACTTCGAAGTTGGTGCTAAGCTCGTAAAGTTGTGTGTGGAGGTGCCCAGAAGTTAAGCTGGTAATGTAGTCGTTTATCTCCTTTCTCTCCACACACAAAGCGTCGCCGACCAAGTAGTCGCCTACTGGTAAATCTTCAAACCTAATCTCTACACCGAATTGTTGCAACTTGTCGGGAATCATACTTCTCTTTTCACGGTAATCAACAAGAATCAAGCAACTCACCTCAAGCCTTAACAGAAGTAAAAACTATGCGAAGCCCCAAAATTAAGCATCAAATTGGTTAAGTATCCTACCCTTTACATGCAAAAATGGGGGTAAAAAGCCTTTGGTGAATCTTGGGGCGTACTATGGAAGCTGCTCGTTGCAGGTTTAGTTCTCCATGCAAAAAGCTATGAGAATGCTCGTTTAAACAAAAAGAGGAACGAGAGGGATAACTAGACAAAGGAATTAGGGCCATCTGAAAAAGCTTTCCAGAAAAATTTGCAGGAGAAACTCAAGGAGGCTAAACGCCGGAATATTCCGTTGGTTGGTGAGCTTCATTTCAATTCTTTTATAAGATTGTGGTTCTTCTAATTTTACGTGAATCATTCCCTATAATTTGTAATTTGAGGATGATTGGAAATGGCGGACATAGGTTGGGATTTTGATGGTGGTGCCGTGGAGAACCTTAATGGGCAATTAGGTGTAGATTTGAGAAAAATTACTGAGGACATGCAAAGCCTTAATACCAACTATGGATTTAGAGGAGAAAATGAAAATAGAGGAGAGGAAAATATAAGGTGGCCAGCGAAACCAATAATGGGAGGAAGCCATCTGCGCAAAGAATCTTAAGATAAAGAGTCGGGTGAGTTCCATGTTTAGAATAGGAGTTGTATTGTTGAGTGGGGGTTTGGATTCCACCACCATAGCTGCCTACGCTAAAAGTTTGGGTTGGGAAATCCATGCACTCACAGTTCACTATGGACAGAGCCTCAGCAAAGAGGTTATATGCGCAAAGCAAATAGCAGAAAAGTTGGAAATAAAACACAAGGTTGTGGACATCTCACCCTTCAAGGATGTTGCTTGGTACAGTGCCTTAACCCACCCCGAATTCTTCCCCGTTCCAAAGGAACGAAGAGTGGAAGAAATGACGGAAGATATCCCAATAACATATGTTCCCATGAGGAACACCTTCCTAATTGTGCTTGCAGCCGCCTACCTGGAATCAGAAATCCTCTACAAAATAGAGAGGGAGGACATAAAACCCGAGGAGGTTGAAGCGCGAATCTTCATAGCCGCCAATGTTTTGGACTATTCAGGGTATCCAGATTGCAGACCAGAATTTTACATGAAAGTCAACGAACTCCTAAAGGTTGCAAGCAAAATTGGTACAAAATATAATGTAGATATGAGAATAGAAACACCCCTACTCTACAAGAATAAGAAGGACATAGTCGAGCTAGGAATAAAATTGAACGCACCTTTAGAGTTGACTTGGAGCTGCTACGAGGGTGGAGATGTTCCCTGCGGAAAATGTGACTCCTGCCTACTTAGAGCTAAAGGATTTGCGGAAGCGGGAGTAGAGGATCCCCTAATTTTGAGATTGAAAAAAGAAGGAAAAATAGTGTAGAAAAAATGAAAACGAATGTTAAAAAGCCAATCCGGAAAACATGGCAGGCTAAACCACTTTGTTGTCGTAGTCTTAAGAGAACTGGATTCCACCACCTTTTCTTCTATAGCTTCTTGGTTTTAAGCGTGCCTATTTTGTAATACTTCTGATAAGTTAAATTGCGGCCTTAATTTTTAAAAATGTTTAAATATTTGAGAGAAAACTTATTTGTTCTAAACGCTTTGGCGAAAATTTCTCTTGTTCTGATTCTATGTAAAGGGAGGTCTAAGTTTTGGAAGTTGAAAGAGCCGCTGTTATTGGAGCGGGAACTATGGGTTCCGACCTTTCATTACTATTCGCTCTCTATGATGTCGACGTAATTGTTACTGACAAGTCGAAAGCAGTTCTAGATATTCTACCCGAGAAGCAAAAGAGAACTATGGGTGAGCTCCGCCAAATGGGAGTAACGCAGAAATCCTATGATGAGGTTAGGGAAAGAATTGTTATCGCCGACACTTTGAGGAAAGTAAAAGATGTGGACTTCGTTTTGGAAGCCGTAGCTGAAGATTTGCAGGTAAAGAGGAAGGTTTTTGCGGAGCTGGATAAACTGCCACGAAACGTGGTTTTAGCCACCAACACTTCCAGTTTAACAGTCACAGATATAGCTAAAGGACTAAAGGGCGCTGACAGAATTGGAGGCATGCATTTTTCTAATCCCCCTATTCTAAGCCAGCTGGCGGAAGTGGTGAAGGGAGAAAAAACCAGCGAAGAAACCGTAAATGTAATATCAAAAGTAGCCGAAAAGATTGGAAGAGTCCCAGTGAGGGTAAAAAAGGATGTTCCTGGTTTCGTGAACAACAGAATTCTCGTGGGAGCGGGACTAGAAACCCTGTGGGCAATCCATAGGGGAGAGGTTACACCACAGGAGCTTGACGCTTCACTTAGAGCCATAGGTTTCCCCATGGGCTTCGCTGAAGCCGTGGATATAATAGGAGTAGACATCATACTTGCCCTAGGCAAACATTTTGTTAAAGCCTATGGGAAACGCTTTCAGCCCCCACCAGGACTCTTTGAATCCATGGCTAGGGAGGGGAGGCTGGGAAAAAAGAGCGGGAAAGGATTCTATGATTGGAGCAAGGGCCCCCCAGTAATTGATATGAGTCTTGCAGGCAAGTATGATGTCAACAGAGCCATAGCGGGTGCAGCCAATGAAGCCTTCTGGATTATTAAAGAGGAAGTAGCGGATCCAGAAACCATTGACAAAATTGTGAAGCTGGGATTCAGGTCGCTTGTGGGAATATGTGAACTGGCGGATGCTGTGGGTCTAGATAACCTATTAAACACAATGAGAAAACTGCTTCAGGAGTATGGGTTAGAAATCTATAAGCCATGCCCTCTCTTCGAAGAGTATGTGAAAAAGGGATGGACGGGCAAAGCAGCCGGTAGGGGATTCTACAAATATTAAGGATGTGCTCCAAAACCATAACTTTTCTTTTTCCACCAAATTTTCACATCTTCGTCTGAATCAAGACTTGATTTTTTTAAATTTTGCACTCGTTTTCGCGAATTTCCCAATAACCCACTAAAGCATTGCAGCAACCCCTAAGAGAACACCTCCAACTAGGATTAAGAGATACATTAATTATAGGTTTCTCAGCATAGAAAGTTTATCTGGAAAAATTGTGGGGAGGAGCAGGGCATAGTTTATGGGACAAACAGCAAAAATTTTGCACAAGGCGCAAAAGAAATAGTGCCACGGGTTTCCAAAAAAGGAATTTGCCCCTTATGGAGAAGGTTGCCGCAGCTCCAAACTTAATTAAGCCGGCTAAAGGGGGGAGTTACTGCAATGGTTGAGTATCATATTTTTAAATGAGGAAGAAGTTCTATAACTATTATGCTCTCTTACATGGAAAAGGAGGTGTGGATCTTATGAGTAGAAGGTATGATGTTATTGTTGTTGGTTCAGCGTTTGCCGGTGCAGTTGCAGCAAAAACCGCAGCGGAGAAAGGGCTTAAAGTTTTACTTCTTGAAAGGTCAACTGAACCCGGAGAAAAGATTGTTTCTGGTGGTATCCTGACACACGACGCATTCACCGAGCCCGGATTAGAATTTCTAAAGGAGGCTCCATTGGAGAGAGAACTCAAGGGTGTTAGGTGGATTATGGCCAACGAGAAGGGAGAGTCACCATTGGAACTCACATTTAGAAGTACCGATGACAGCAGGGTAGGATACACAATCTACTGCTACGATTTCTGCAAGTGGCTAACCCAACTCGCCGTGAATGCTGGAGCCGAGTTCAGAAACAACACAACTGTTACAGATGTTATAAAGGAGGACGGCTACGTTAAGGGAGTTGTGACGGAGAAGGGAGAAAAAATCAACTCCCAGGTGGTGGTGGCAGCCGATGGAGCAAAATCATTGATAGGGATCAGAGCTGGAGTAAGGAGGAAGCTCCCGCCGGAAAATGTGGAGAACTGTGTGGTGCTAGACTTCACAATACCCGAGAGGGAGCTTAAGAGACTGGGACTAGGAGACACCTTTGAGGTTTACTGGGGAACACTAACCCCCGCAGACATAGGCTCATATGTTTGGATATTTCCCTACAGAGAAAGCTTCCACCTAGGAGTGGGAGCACTGGTTTCAAGCAGGAAGAGTCCCACCATTTTCATGGAGAGATTTCTACACTCACAACTATGGAAGGACAGATTTGAGGACGTTGCAAAATTCAGAGCCTGGATGTGGAACACTGTCCCTCTATGGTCATCACTGGACAGAGATCAGAAAATGCTGGAAAAAACTTATGGCAACGGGATACTCGTGGCAGGGGACGCTGGAGGATTTTTGGATTCCTTCACCTGTGCAGGCTTTTACGGCGCAATGGTTTCTGGAATGCTTGCGGGAGAAGCCGCGGCAGAGTCCATATCTAAAGGCAACATCTCAGAAGAGGGACTCTCAATCTATGAGGAGAAGTATAAAAAGAGGCTAATCTGGAGACTGATGCAAAGACCCTGGAGAAGAGACGTCATCGCAAAGATGGGTGGAGAAAAAATTGTTCAAGTAAGCTCCACGATTTCCAACTACGTAGTAAGAAGTGCGTTTGACCAGCCCAAACCCTCAGACCTAATGCTGCTAATAAGCGGCTTCCTACCCCTAATAAGATACATAGGACCATTCCTTTATAGGAAACTTCCCATGGTATTTAACGAACTTATGCTACTTGCGGGGGTGACAAAATGAAGTATAAAATGTTGGAAGGAACAAACTGGACGCCAGGCGGAGAATTCATAAATATTGACCCGGAAGTTTGCACAGGATGCAAGGACTGCGTCAAGGTATGCCCCGGAGGAGTAATCAGCATAGTAAACGGCAAAGCCAAAGCGGTAAAGTACGAGAATTGCTGCGAATGTGCATCATGCTGGTTCGTGTGCACCATAGGAGCCATAAAGTTCTCATGGCCCAAAGGCGGAACAGGAAGAAAATACCGCTGGGGATAACCACAACCAAAAAAGAATGTGCTTTATCTGAAAAATGAGAGAATAATCATTGATATACAAGGATTGGTTCCAGAAAAAAATACAAGTATACTAATGGCCCAAAAGTGAAGATAAAAGCTCTTCACTGAAATTTCCAGAAGGATTACCTGTGGTGGGAAAGCCAACGCACATTTTTACGGTTGGTCACTCCACAAGGACCATTGAAGATTTCTGCAATCTCCTAAAGGAGAGCAGTGTGCAGGTCTTGGTCGATGTGCGGAGCTGGCCCAGCTCCAAACGCTACCCCCAATTCAACCGTGAAAATCTGCAGAAGAGCTTGGAGGACAGAGGTATAAAGTATGTGTGGTTGGGAAAAGAGCTGGGAGGCTATCGAAAAAAGGGGCTGGGTGAAAAATCTCCTAATAAAGCTTGGACCAGTGAAGGATTCAGAAATTATGCAGACCACACCCTAACCCAGGAGTTTGGTGAAGGTATAGGAAAAATTTTGAGCATAGCAGAAAAACATACGGTTGCCATTATGTGTGCAGAAAAATTTTATTGGAGCTGCCACCGAAGAATTATCTCCGACTACTTAAAAGCTTTGGGACACCGGGTCACACACATAATAGATAGAGGGGAGATTAAGGAACACGTTCTTACCAGTTTTGCCGAGATAAAGGACGGGAGACTCACTTATCCTCAAATACGCTTCAAAACCTTGAACTCCACAGGTGAAGGCGACTAAAATTCGTGCAGTTCAGTTTAAGGTTTTCCTTATTTTTAGTGGTTTCTGGAAACTTTTTCCTTTAGGCGGCAGAAGGAGCAAATTTTAGTGGATGTAGGGTATCCACACTCTTCACAGAGGTAAAAGTCCTTGGAATCGTTGTAGTGTTCTGCGAGTATGGGTTTTATTTTTTTGTTGAAGCTTCTTACTAGGGCAATTTTGAATCCAACTCTTTCTTTTTCCAGGGTGTTTATGACTTCTTTGAGTCTCAGTGTGGATGCGCCTGAGGCGTATGGACACTTTTGTTCCAGGTGCTGTATTCCCTTGAAAAAGTTGTATAAAGTTGTTTCGTTTTCGGAGGTTTCATATAGTGGCTTTATTCGGGAAACCATTCTCTCCCCACGTGATGGAAGCATTGGGCCTGACCTAACCAAAAGATCAATGTCTGCCTTCACATAGTTTGAGAGTAGCACTGTGCTCTCATCGTCAAGGTTGTGCCCCGTTGCAAGACTGTTCGCCCCCAACTCAACTGCTACTTTATTAGTTACATACCTCTTTATAACACCGCAGGAGGAGCATATTGGTCTCCTCACATTTTTGGAGGAGAAAATTTCGTCTATTGTGAAGCCAAAATCCCTTTCCATATCCACTTTTTCAAGTTCTACTCCAAGCTCTCTACAATGCTTCTCTGAGATTTGCACCGCCTTCGAGGAGTAATCATCCTTTTTGATGCCCAAATCTATGTTGAGAGCAGATAACTCGAAGCCGATTTCCTCCCTCAAATTATTCAGGATGTGGAGCAGGGCTAGGCTGTCCTTGCCCCCCGAGAGAGCGAGAACCACCCGGTCTCCATTCTTAATCAGCTTATACCTCTTAATCGTGTTTTTCACATGCTTTTCAACGTATTCCGTGAAATGTTTGGGACACAAAGAGAGCCGGGCGTAAGGCACTCTAACCGAAGCTGGCTCACCACACTGCTTGCACTGCTTCTTAAGCATCAAAAAATCACCAACCCACCAAACAAAAGTTTGAAACAATTTATGACTCTAAATTTTCGCTCCCAATCTTGGCACCGCAATTTTATAGCTTTATTATGGTTTAAAAGGCCTGACAATGTTCATCGGTTTCCTCAAAGGCTCCAGTTATTGCAGCGGATAAGTCTCAATTTGCGTGGGGCCCTTCACCCATTTCACTGGTCAATTCTTTACCTGTGAACCATTTAAGTAGCCTTCTCTTATAAGATTTTCAATTCCCTGTAGGCCTACATTACATTATTCCAAGCCATAAATGGTATAAACCCTCCCCATAATTAGGTATGAAGGATATATCAGATATTCTAGCTGTTTCTCCGAAACTTGGAACCCCCCCTGGGTTGATTTTGTAATCTGGAAAATCATGGTTCCTCAAAAAAAGGAATATTTTTATTCTTGTGGTTCTCTGCTCTGCTGGTACATGTATAGTTTTGAGAGAGCTTTCGCCGCTTCATATATTGATTGGTAGACTGGTAGATTCATGCTTTGAAATTTGCTTCTGATTTTTGCTTCGAATTCCGGGTAGATGCTTTTTGTTACCACTATCATGGTGGGTTTACCCTGCTCACTCATTATTTTTTTACAGGTTTCGCCCAAAATGGATGTAAACTTTTCCACCACGCTAGGGTCCCGCGCAGTATACACTTTGAATCCTCCAGGCTGAACCTCTACGATTAGTGAATGTATGTTTGTGTCTCGGGAGACAATGTTTAAGGCTTCCGGAAGTATGCCTGACTGAAAAGCCATCCAGGCATCCAGAGGGTTTCTTATACTTGAACCCGCTACAGGAATAATTTTTCTAAGCTCTGCTTGGGTTTCCTCAGAAAATCTGGGAACCCTTAAACCCTCCTTGACACACAAATCTGAGTGAACCACCGCAGAACCACCCGAAGTGGTAACTATGCTCACCCCCCTACCCTTTGGTGGAAAGGCGTAGAGAAAACCCATAATGAAATCAGCCATATCCTCAAAAGTCTCAACACTCACAGCTCCAACCTGTTTTATGAGACCCTCCCAAATCTTGGCTGAGCCCGCCAGAACACCAGTGTGAGAGGCTGCAGCCCGAGCCCCATCCTCTGTTTGTCCACCCTTAAGAATCACCAAAGGCTTTTTCTCCGAAGCGTTTCTCAACGTTTCAAGCAGCCCCCCAGTTTTTCTTAAACCCTCAACGTAAGCCCCAATGATACTGGTTTTGGGATCCCCAGCCAGATAATCCACAAGCTCCACAAAGTCCACATCCAAGGCATTACCATAACTCACAACCTTACTAAAACGGAACCCCCGCCACAATCCCTCAAAAACAAAGTTCACAGCCTGACCCCCACTCTGAGAAATAAAAGCCACCGGGCCCGACTCGGAGGGCAGGTCGTGTGAGAAGAACAAGCCGGACTCCGGACAGTAAACCCCCATACAATTCGGGCCAATAATCCTAATCCCATACTTCCTAGCAATTTTTAAAACCTCCTCCTCAAGCAGCCGCCCCTCCTCAAGTCCCGTTTCACTGAAACCCGAAGAATAAATGTGAACCACCCTAACACCCTTCCTCCCACACTCCTCCAAGGCTTCGGGCACAACCCTTGCCGGAACCGCAAAAATAGCATAATCCACAGGCTCAGGAACATCCAAAATGCTAGGATAACACTTCAAACCCGAAACCTCACCAGCCCGGGGATTAATCAGGAAAAATTTTTCTCTCAACTTTGAAGCAGAAATGGGATCTATGTAGAAACCAACATCCTTGGAAGCACCTATGAGGGCAACAGACCTGGGATAAAAAACTACATCAAGGCTTACCAAAACCGTCAACCTCCACCAATTCAACACCTCTTTTTAACGATTTTTAGCAACCATACTTTAGGACTTCTCTGGCATCTCATATCGCATGCTATTTACAGTTGAAAAACTTGGACGATATTATAAAAAATATGGCAAAGACATAAAAAGCCTTTGGCACGAAAGAAGATGAGCGTTAAAATTTAAGGGGGTTCCCACATTAAACCTCATAAGCCAGAACGAGAGGGCGGAGGGTGCTCTAGAAGATTACCGACTCCTAAGTAAATGAATGGATAGAAAATTTGATAATTTAGGTAAGAATTACAATTAAACATGGGATACTTTTGACGTACTAGAATCTCATGCTCTTTAGATGAAGCCATTTCTAGTTCGCTTACTCTGCCCATAAACGATAAAAAAGATAGGACTCTATCTGAAAAAATTTGAGAAAGGATGATTTACCTCTCTATCTCTAATTTGTAGCTCTTCTCTCCCATAGCTTGTAGCACAAGCTCCGTTAAATCGTGGAGTTCGATTTTTTCTTTCTTCTCCTCGATGGTTTCGCCAAAGTTTAACTCGCAGAACGGGCAACACGTAACCAATGCTTCTGCTCCCGTGGTCTTCGCCTCCTCAATCCTCTCTGCACCAGCAAAACGGGACAGTTCTGGGTAAGCCGCTCTCACGCCTCCTCCTGCTGCACAGCAGAAGGAATACTCTCTGATTCTCACCATCTCGACAAAATCCAGACCCGGTATCTTCCTTAGAATGTTCCTTGGAGGCTCGTATACGCCTCCTACGCCATAGTTGACCTTCTTTGGTGGATCGAATAGGAGCGCCTGCCCAAATGCTTTCACCATTTTTCCTTCCCATGGAGTGGATGGTTCTCCAAGCCGGCCCAGATGACATGGGTCATGCCATGTTACTTTTAACGGCACTTCTTGTGTGAATTTGACCTTGCCCTCTTCCATTAGACGCGTTATGTATTCCGATATGTGTAAGACCTCAGCGTTTATTTTTCCTATCTTAGGGTACTCCACTTTGAGCATGTGGTAGCAGCCGGCACACTGGGTCACTATGGTTTTTACGTCTAAGTCGTTGAAGGTTTTGATGTTTTTTCTGGCGTATTTCTCGAATAGTCCTGTGGCCCCTATCTTGTAGGGTGTGCTTGCGCAGCAGATTTCATTCTCCCCCAGTATTCCGAAGTCTACACCAGCCAGGTCCAAGATTCTTGCCGTGTTTTTGGCATTTGAGGGAGTTCGATAAGCGGCTGTACATCCGACGTAGTATAAGACCTCAGCTTTCTCCTTTGTTAAGTCTTTAATGTCTAGTCCTTCGGCCCATTCGCTTCGTTTCTCCTTTGATTCTTTGTAGGGATTATCGTATTTTTCGACGTCACTGACCAATTCTTTGTGCCTTTTGGGAATTCTGCCATCGTTGAAGAGTTTAACTCTTAGCTCGTGCAGTATTTCCATCGAATCAATGATCCCCGTTGACATAATGTTCTTGCATGAAACACCGCAAGCACCATCCATGCTACATCTATACACAATATCTACAAATTCATCGTTAAGGTCGAATCTATTTTCTAGCAATCCCAGTGCGGCGATGATTTTACCTCCCGCTGAGTAGGCATGGAAGTTGTACTTCAAAATGCTTGGGCAGTTCTGAGCAAACCTCCAGTTTTTCACCTGCATTATGGGCACCCATTTACAAAGCGAACATCGGGAGCACCTCTCCATTTGGCTTTTATATTGCTCTAAACCCAAATTTTTCACCTCCGAAGGTCATTCTGGCTCAACATAAAAACCGCCCCCGTCAGACAGGTTTTTGGGGTCCAAAGCTTTTTTGATCCTTCTAACCCAAGTGTGGTAGTTGCACATGTGTGGACCTAGAACCTCCGATCCAAGGTCGCCGTATCTCCCTATGGGTTCCCCCAGTTTTTCTTTTACTACTGCTTCCATTTCTTCCTCAGCGTACTTTTGGACAGCCTTCAAAGATTCACTGTCAGACGGATCGTACCCTATCAACCCTTCATAATGGGCATGCCTACTTTGCTCTTCAGGGCCTCCCCAATAATTCTCTGGTCCGTCCTGCACGAAGTTTCCTGCATCAGCATATTTTTTCCTAATCTGAATTCCAATCGGTATTGCTCTCATGGCTCTGTCCAGACTCACCAGAGATCCAAAGGAGGAGCAGAAGTCTCCCGTTAAACTAAATATGGCTGCGTTGTAGTTTTGAAACGCTAGTGCTGAGAATAAAAATTCTTTCAAGGGTCCGAGAAATGGATCCTCCTCAACGTTTTTCAACTTTCCATTGGTTTCCTCAACTATGTCCTTTAACACCATCTCCTCATATTCCAACTCCTCCGCTGAGTGTCCGGCAAGCGTAATCTCTAAGCGATGTCTTGGAAAAATCTTTTCTATCAATTCGTAGACCTGCGCCATTCCACCAATCCCCACCATAGGGGCCAAAAGTAGAGCTACAGATTCCGGTGAATTGGTCCTCCATATAAAATATCCTATCTTAGCATCACCTATCTTATGTGTCGCATCATTTACGCTATTCCAGTCCGGGAACTCAGCTATGTAGAGTTTCATATTCTCGGGAATCTCATAGCCCCAGGAAGGTATTTGACCCACGACTTTGAGCTCTGGAGGCCCTGGCCAGGGATAGAGCTTGTATCCGATTTTGGTGCAGACCCCTAGACCCCCAGAGGGCCCAGCCTTTCCTCTAAAAACACCTCTTAAACTGGGACCCGGTCCGTCTCCACAGAACCATCCCGCACCACTACCCAGCGCTCCAAATCGCACAATTTCTCCCGTAGGAACAACCCATTCCATCCCCAAGATGTTTCGGTTGTTGTGACTTGTAGTATAGGCGGTGGCACCTATACCCTCCCAACCGCTGCAGGACGCCAGAATTGAGTGATTTGGCCCCGCACCAATCACGTGGCATATAAGTCCCCTTTTCATCGCTTCGGCTCTCAGCTGCATTGCCGAGACATAGGGCTCCACCACTGCGTACATGTTTTTCTCATCTATCTCCAGTATCCTATTCATTCGCCGCATATCCAATAGTACCGAATTCTTCTTAGAAACCGCGGCGAACGGAGACCATCCAGTACTCTGAGCCTTGAAATGTATTCCTAATCTGTTGCATGTTTTCACTATAGCTTGGACTTCCTCGGTGCTTCCCGGTAAGATAACCGCGTCGGGATAATGTCTCCACTTACTAGGAGGCTGATTCCCAATCGTAATTGATGCCAGTGGATAAAAGCTATAACCCGCCAACACCGCAGGGTTCTCTGATATATTCTCCGGCCCCACAATTGATTCCAAAGCCTGATAGGCATATCTATCTAAAGGCAATTCATCACCTCATCAAAAACACAATTTACCCGGATTCATTATCCAATTGGGATCAAAAATCTCCTTAACCTTCCTTAATAGAAAGGTGGTCTCCGCATCTCTATTGTATATCATTTTAGCCAACTCCCCATATGGCCTACTAAAGAATGCACCATTATTGATTAAATTCTCAGACGCCCGAATGTATAGATTCTTAATCCTGTCGCTTTCCAAAGCATTAGCTCGATCATACATTAAGTTAAACTCGCAATGGCATGCAACTCCCTGAACTACAGGCTGGATGTATATCCCCAGTTCTGGGGTGGGATAATTGAACTTTTCCGCAGTCTTAAGCATGACATCAACAAACTCCGGAATCCTATCCAAAGTGCTCAAAAAAGGTATGTCTTGGAAGCACCCCTTATATTTAAGCTTCCAGTACTGTTTAGGCAAACTCTCCAATATCTTCAAGAATTCCTTGTCCCCAACACCCGAAACCGAAGTCACCAATTCTAAACCGAACTGCTTGGCGATATTCCTAACATCTCTCTCCTGGTACTCCACCCTTCTCTCCGGAAACCTCTCATACCCGGCTAAATTAAGAATCAAGATCCAATGTGGTAGATTATTACTTAATTCCCTAATTTCGTTGAATTCCTCCCTGACAATGTTTGCGAAACTAAAATTGTTTAACAGAAAAACTTCTTCTCCCAGACGCCGCCTGAGAATCGCGTAAACAAATTCAATCAGGTTTTCCAGATTCATGGATGGTACGAAGTATAATTTCTGAAGCTTTGGAACAAGTTCACATCTCAAAATGCCCCAAGTTACAATACCCATTGTTCCCTGAGCGCCCTGTATAATTCTAACTGGATCGAACTGACCGGGACCCATAGGGCCGCTAAATGCTCCCTCCTCTAGTTCCTCCAAACTCTCAATGAGAGACGCTTCCCCAGTCCTAAAAACGTCACCCGTCCCATAAATTACCTCCACGGAAACTAGTGGGTCAAGCATATCCCAGTGGTACCTTGGCATAAGGATTGGCTCCCTCTCCACCGCACTCATCAATGCTGATTTCGTTCTCCGAGGAAGCAAAGGCATGTAAGGTCTCAAACCATACCTTTTAAGTTCCGGTATGAGTTGCTCAAAAGTAACTCCAGCCTCCACAGCTGCAATCTTATTTCTGCGGTTAATCGTTAAGATATTATTCATCCGGCTCAAGTCCACTATTACACTGCCGCCCAGAACAGGAATCGTATCGCCATGGAATCTTGGAGGCCCCGAACTGCAAGGCACCAGCGGTATCTTATTCTCCTTGGCCATGTCAACTATCTTCTGAACATCGTCTCTGCCCTTAGGTCTCACCACACCTATCGGTTTTCGGGCTGCAACAAAACTAAGATCCTGAGAAAACTCCTCCAAAATCTTTGGGTCATCTGAAACATTTTCTCTCCCCAAAATATGAATAAACTTTTCTAAAATCACCATTCACCTCCAAATTTCACAGCTATTTTAATTCACATACCCTTCGCTTGATGATTGTAGGCTTCAGCATCACTGAACTTTTTCCAACAGAGGGTATATGTAGAAATTATTACCTGTACCAATTCCACACCTCCTTCTGATTTTCCATTCTTACCAAGTTGGTTGTATACTTTACTGTGCAAAATTCGACTATTCTCTGCCCGTATGCTTTTTAGAAAACTTTGATAATCACCGCATTTCCTTTCATCCGATAGGTATATTTCTCCCTTATTTCAGAGAGAGTATATAAATTATGTATAACCATTTTTGATGAATAAACTCAAAATATATGAAAAATAGTTTACAGTCCCATCCATCCTATTACAATGAGGCAAGTGGAAATGGCTTTTTCATTATCCGCCCACATTCGTAAAGACAAACAATAAAATTATATACATATTTTCAAGATTAATAACCGGGAATTTTGGAGGTGTGGAATTGTCCTTCGCCAAGATTGACAAGGAAATTCTCTCGGGCCTAAGCGAAAAGCCAATGAGTATTTATGAAATCTCCCGCAGAACCGGAAGAGCTTGGAAAACAGTTAGGGACCATCTGAGAAGGCTAAAAGAGCTGGGAAAAGTGGAGTGCATCGACCAGGGAGCGGATAGGTTGTGGCGTTTAAGTTATAGTGGACTTGGAGCCCTGGAAGAGCATCAAATAATTGGCGTGGATCTTAGAAACATTACTCTGAACAGAGTAGATGCAAAGGAGCTTTTTTACTACAACAAGGCTGAGGGTAAGTTCAGGATGCCCCTCATAGAAGAGTGGGGGATGATTTTTTCCCTGTATGTCTTTGAGGCCCTCAGATCCGTTTTGGCCAAAAGGTTTGGCCCCAAGAATGCTGAAGCCATCCTTTTTGATGTGGGAAGAGAACACGCCCTCTATGGAATAAAGAAATTTTCAAACATGCTCGGACCAGCAAAGCGGAGCCTCGCAGAAAACCTCTTTGAACATGGAGTAAACCTCGAAGAAGCCAAAGGACTCTTCAAATCAGTATTCGAGTCACAAGGATGGTTCAAAGTGATAGACATACAAATAGGCAGAAACATTGTGATTAAGCTCAAAAACACCTTCGAGTCAATCGCTTACAGCGGTCTCTATCCCTGCAGCTTTCTCGAAGGATTTCTAGTGGGATTAATAGAAGTGCTATTCCACGAAAAAATTGTGAACCACCAAGAGTTAAGCTGCGTGTCCCAGGGAAAGGATTACTGCGAATTCCACATAGAAATGGGGAACGATATAAACAAGAAGTTCACCCCTTCCCGAAAAAAAGCAAACTAGCTTCTCCCCCCACAGGCTACACCATCTGCATTACAAAGATGGGTGCTCAGAAAGCCCCCGATTTTAATCGTGGGGATGAATGGGCAAAGATTTAAAGGTTTTCTGGTAAATGCTGTGTTGCATAATTCTTATTTTTTTAATTTATTTATATATTATTTTGAATTTTTTGCAATTTCACATTGTTAATTTGAAAAAATTTAAGAAAATTAAATAAATTCATTAGAAAAAGTAAAATTATACAACACAGC